>DASYDU010000304.1:0-9052 GCA_036499445.1 Lacipirellulaceae bacterium | reverse complement strand
GCAGCCGGCAGCGATACCACTCGAAGGTCGCCGCCGAGCGGTTTCTCTCGACCCAGTCGAGGAAGGGGTCCAGGAACGAAGCGACAGCGTCGGCAACGACTTTCTCGCGGCTTGGCTGCCGCATCAATTCATGAAAGCGTTCGAAGGCCTTCTTTTTATTAGGGCCTAGCTTGTGACGGGTGCCGTTGATCGTGACACACCAGATTTTGCGATCCGATCGATACCAAGGCTGAGCGCGACGGGACATGGAAAAACCCTCCGGCAAGAGGCACGGCGTAATAACCGGCAAGCCGAAGGGTTTGCTGCCGGGGGCAGGCGAGCTCGAAACTCGTCCCGTCCCCAACTAATACGATCCGGTTCGGGCAAAATTCTGTACCCGATTCTGTACCGGAGCGGTTTTCGAATCGACGTAGGTCTAAGCGCGCCCGGCAGGACTCGAACCTGCAACCCCTGGTTCCGAAGACCAGTGCTCTATCCATTGAGCTACGGACGCGTTGTTTAAGCTGTCAGCAAGATAGGACGAACTGCAATCGCCTCATCAGACTGAGAATACGCCGTCTCGCAGACAGAAGCAAGGACCACAGCGGGCGGCTCATTTCGAGCTTTCACGGCGCCGGTCGAGCGCCGGGCGGCAGTAATCCAGAAGGCCCAGCTCGATTAGCTCCTGCTCCGCTTCGTCCAGTGAATCGTCGGGCAGCGAGTCGGTGATTTCCTTGAGCAGGATGTCGCCATACTCTTCGCGCGCGCGATGAATCAGCACACGGACTGCCCCGGCATTGATCGGCTTGCCGAGCTGCTTGCTCAATCCCTCGGCGAGCTCGGGCGAACGCGCATCCGGATGGTCCACGCGGTAGCGGAGCACCGTGTGGTATGGCTTGCCGGAATCTTTCTCCGCTTGCTCCAGGATTTTCCAAGAGCGGTCGAGGAGGTCGGTCCGCCAACTGACCCGAAACAATTCATCATCCGCCCCTTCATCTCCTCCGGCGAGCGGCTCGGCGATGTTCGAGTGCATCGGGCTTTCCAGCACGCGCTTTTTCTTGCGCCGTTGATAGTCGACGATCAGCCGGTAGACGACTGTTTTGACAAAAGCGCGGAAACGGCCGCGCTCCGGATCGACCTTGCCGAATTCGCCGCGCACGAATTTGAGAGCGAATTCTTGAAACACTTCGTCGGCCGCATCCTCTTCGCGGAGCGCGGCCAGGGCGTAACGATGGATCGCGCCGCCGTAGCGGTCGAGCAGAACGCGCTGGGCCGACTCGATGCCGACTGTCTGGTCGCCATGTGCCTGCCGGACAACAGACCAGAGCGTTTGAATCTGACTGAGATGGAGGTCGTCGTCCATTGCCTTTACCATTTGCCGCGGGTGTCGAGAATTGTCCTTTGTTATTTTTCCAACAAGCCGCGATCGTGCATCCAATCGTAGAGTCGGTCGGGCCAGTGATTCACCGCATGATCGCCTGGATGCATCCCGAAACCGTGGCCGCCGCTGCCGTAGATATGGAGTTCGACCGGGACCTTCGCTTTGCGGAGCGCTTGAAAGGCGTCCGGAACTTTTGCGGCGATGTTGTCGTCAACGGCGCAAATCAACAGCGTGGGCGGCGTCTCTGAGGAAAACTCAGGCGGGTTTCGGTCAAGGCCGCCAGGATAAACGGGAACCTGAAAATCGGGACGAGAACTGATGCGATCGATCGGTTCGGCGGCCGCGGAATCGCCGGCATCGCTATTCTGAGTGACGGCAAAGGTGAGGTCGCCGCCGGCGGAGAAGCCGAGGAAACCGATACGGTCGGGCTTGATGTGCCACTCGTCGGCACGGCTGCGCACGGTTCGCATCGCGCGCTCGCCGTCGGCGATGGCATCCTCGCGCTTATAGGGCGAGCCTTGTTGCCGGTAGCAACGATACTTCAGCACAAGGCCGGCAATGCCGTGGGCGGCGAGGTATTCGGCGACCTGATAGCCTTCGTGCTGAATCGCCAAGAACTGATGCCCGCCACCCGGGGCAATCACGATGGCAGCGCCTGTCGCAGCCGACGGCTCGGGCAAGTAAACTGTGAGCGATGGATTGTGAATGTTGGTGATCCAACCTTCTTGCTCATGGCCTTTGACAAGCTGAGTGGCTTCGTCGCGATGGCCCTCGGTGCCGGGGGCGCCGTCGGTCCAAAGCGGAATCTCGATTGGCTCGGCAGCATGGCAGACGCCGGCCAAAAGAATACACGCGACAACAAATACGGTTCGAGACGCCTCGGCGAACGTCATAGGGTCGCCTCCTAAGTAGGTGAAATGCCGGTCGGAACCCCGGCGCACGTCACCAGATTAGCTGATAAGTCGTCCGCCGGCAAAGCGCCGGCGGCTTTACCCGGCTCGGCGGTCGTCATTAGCCATCCGATCGGCGAAGAGTCGGCAGAAAAGGCTGCGCATCGGCCGCCAGACGAGCTTCCAACCGCTCGGTGCAATCGCACTCACCACAGGCCCACGGCTCGGAGCCGTTTTCGTCCCGACAGTTGGCGCGGGCGTGGGCATCTTGCACCTTCACCAAGTCGAAGAATTCCTCCCAGTACGGTCGCTCTTCTTCCAGCGGAGTGCGGCAGTAGCAAACTTCGACCCAGCGCGCCGTTCCATCGTCGTACAGCCGGGCGTCGCGCATATTGCGCACGTATTCATCGCCGGCGATCGAGCCGGTGCCGAGCGTACCGCGATCAATCGCGTCCATCAGCGCTCGTTCCTTCCCTGGTTTCAAACGTGCTCTCACTAGGTATCGCATGATGACCTAATTATATCCGGCCCAACGGCTGTGGAAGAGCGGGTATCTAAGCAATTGAAGACGACTGCGATTACTAAGGGACATGTGACAAATGGGAAATTACAATTGCCTCATTTCTTGGATATCTGCGCGGTCTGCGAATGTTGGAAAACATCCAACGCACGCTTTCATCGTTGCCGAGACGCATGCAAACGAGTCCACAACTTCACGCCGAGTCAGAGGCGAAGAATTGTTGATTTGCATCGACGCATATTCGTTGACGCCCTGTCATTTAGTCGCTCCAATCGCTCAGGCTGGGCATTTTTTGTTTGCGCGGGGGCGCGTCATTTCGAACTTGGAGGTACTGCGATGAAGTGGCAAAGATGGATTGTGTGTGGTCTCTCGGTCGCGGCGCTGGCAGCTGGGCAATTCGCGCGTGGGCAAAATGGTCGCCCCTCGAAGAGCGATTTGCAACAGATGGGGCTTGGGGGCATATCCGTCATGTCGGATGATGACGCGCTTGCGGTTCGCGGCTTTGGCTTTAGCCCAGGCCATAGCAGCGGCTCGTCTGCGGTGGCGTCCGGCAATTCGTTTGCGACAATCAATACGCCGCTCGGCAGCGCTCACACCGAAAATTCGTACGCATCGAGCGGCAAGAACAAGGCGGGCGGCGATAATTTTTCGTTTGCCGGATTCTCGGCGAGCACCACGTCTGGCAATGGCGGAAAGGATGACGGCCACGGCAGCAATCCGGGCAATGGCGGCTACGGCGGCAGCGGACCACCAATGGGCGGAAATGGCGGCTACGGAGGTAATGGCGGCAATGCCGGCAACTGCAAAAGCTGCGGCGGTATGGGCGGCGGCATGAGTCATCCGCCCAAGAATGGCGGCGGCTACGGCGGCAACGGGCCGCCGAGCGGCGGAATGGGCGGCAACGGCCCGCCGAAAGGTAATGGCGGCTATGGCGGAATGGGCGGTAACAGCGGCGGAATGGGTGGCAAGACGACGAGTGTCACATTCACCGTCTTCGCCGGTGGCTCCTCGCACGCCTACGCGCATTAAGCCACGCGATCCGCACGGGACAATTGGTCCGTGTGAAACACATGTGAAGTATAAGAACCGCGACCGGCACAATGTGCCGGCGCGGTTTTGTTTTGCGCTCCGCGATTAGTGGTCGTAGTCAACTTTGATCTCCGGATGTGCGGCTTGGAGAGCGGCCACTCCTGCGGGAGTGACGGGCGAAAGTTTCACGCTAAGCGAGCGCAGCGATTTCGTGGCCTGGAGGTTGGCGAGGCCAGCGTCGGTGACGGCAGTGCCATTGAGGCTAAGCGTGCTGAGATGCGGCATTTTGGCGACATCGACGAGGCCCGCATCGGTGACCGCCGAGTTGTCGAGATTAAGATTGTCGAGCTTCGGCAGGGCGGCTAGATGTTTCACTCCCTCGTCGCCGACCAGTGTGTTCCAGAGATTGAGCCAGGTAAGCTCCGTAAGTCCGGCGAGTTGGGCCATGCCGTCGCTCCCCACTCCGGTTTCGCTGAGGTCGAGCTTGCGCAGCTGGCGCATGCCGCCGAGATTGGCGAGGCCGTCGTCGCTGAGATAGGTGCCGCGAAGAATCAGTTGACGCAGTTTAACGAGCGGCGCGAGCGACTTCATGCCGGCATTCGTGACCGGCACGCGCATCAGGTCGAGATCGTCTAGATTCGTGAGACCGGTCAGCGGCGCGAGGCCGGCGTCGGTGAGCTTGGCGTCTTCGAGGGCCAAGCTATGGAGTCCTTTCATGCCGGCGAGGTGGGCGACGCCCGCGTCGGTAATCGAAGCGGTCCGAGTTTTGAGGCCGACCAAGGTACTCATGCCGCTCACATTGGCCAGTCCGTCGTCCGTGATCTTGCTGCCGCGCAGATCGAGCAAGCGGAGATTTTTGGCGTTTTGCAAATGAACGAGGCCGGCATCGGTGACGCGCGTATAGAGGAGCGTGAGATAGGTGAGATTCGGCAGCTTGCCTACGGGAACGAGGCCATCGTCGGTGACTTCGATCGAGCGCTGCAGCACGAGCGTCTTGAGATTTGCCAGCGGCGCAAGTTTGGCGAGGCCCGCATCGGTGACCATCGTGTTATCGAGGCCGAGATCTGTGAGATGCACAAGGGGCGCGAGGTGTTCGATGCCGGCGTCGGTGATACCGGGTCCCCAGATGGTGAGTTTTTGCAAGTCGGTGGCAGCGGCGATCAATTTGAGATCGTCGTCGGTGGCGGGGCGATTGGAAAGGTCGATGGCGACGAGTTTGCCGGCGTCTGATTTATCGATCCGCCCGGCGAGCGCGCTGACGCGGGCGACAAGCGGAGCGAGATCGTCTTCGGCCCGCGCGGTGAGTGGGCCCATCGCCCAGGGTGCGAGGCAGATCAAGATGGACAGGACAAAGGCAATTGCGGCTGATCGATGTGGCATGGGAGTTGGCGACTTGGGACTAGAAGCTAGGGACTGTTGGCTAGGGTTTGCGGTTGATTTGTCGGGACGTCTTGTGTTTGGCAAATGCACAAGTGATTGGCGCTCGGGGATTCTTGAGTTTTGCCGGGGGCGAAATTGCGGGGTCGGTCGTAAGTTGTTGCGCGGACTGAGGCTGCGTTTTGTGCGCAATTCCGGGGTCCCACATTCTGGCTGCAAAAGTCCTTAGTTTTGCACGTCGCCGCGGCGAGATGCGGCGTGACGTGCAGGTCCTCTCGCAATCTTGATCGTGCAAAACAGGGCGGGGTTTTGTCATTGTCGAAGCTATCCGCTATTGGCTGTCAGCTTTCAGCCAGGCAGGGCGATCTGGATGATGACTGACGGCAGTTCGACTTTGCGTAATGCGGCTGAGGCTGGGAGCTTCTTCGTATCATATCGCAGCGTCAAATACATCACCCCATTTTTGGCCGCCCCGAGATTAGGGCGGCCGCTGCTGTTGGATGGCGAAAGACAGCTGCGGACTTTTTTCCTGTCCAATCTATTTGATAGGCCCACCACAGCGCCAGGTTTGCCGACGGCGACTTCAACGGCGACGGAGTCATCGACTACAAAGATATGGACCTGTTGTTCGCCCATACGACTGCACGTGACCAGGGTTGCCTAGCTTTTGCAGTTGCACGGCAGGGGGTTCGGCGACTCACGTCAATAATCCAACTTGGAGAGTCCAAACTGCTGCTGATAATCGTGGAGTTGCCGTAATAGTCGAAGAAAGCGAAGATATTCTTTCGCTCGACGTCCTTCTCCACAGGAGTCAATTCATGGCGGATCCACTTACCGCAGCATCATTGGTTGAGGCGCTGCAAAATCGAGGCGACGCATGCGCGACTGGGCGGTGGCACGAAGGTGATCCGAATTATGTCACAGAGTACTCGCTGACTAGGGAGAATATTCCGGCTCTGATTTCACTCGCGACCCGATGGATCTACGCAGAGTCCGATGGTGCAGTCGATTACGGACCAGTGCATGCGTGGCGCGCACTGTCGCAGTTGCGGGCCGTCGAAGCGGTCCAGCCGCTGCTCGACGTGCAGGACCAACTCGACGAACTTGACGACGACTGGTACTTGGAGGAGTTTCATCACGTCTTCGGTTTGATCGGACCACCTGCGATCGAGCCGTTGGCGGCGTATCTGTCAGACGCTTCGCACGGCGAGCTTCCGCGGATCAAAGCGGCCAATGGGCTTCGCGAAATAGTCCGCCATTTTCCCGAAACCCGCCAGCAGGTAGTGGCCATACTAACGGCCGAACTGGCCTGCCATCAAACAGACCTTGGAACCATGAACGGTTTCCTGGTTGGAGATTTGCTGGACCTCGCGGCCATCGATTCAGCCGAAACGATCGAACGGGCGTTTGCGGCCGATGTCGTTGATCCGACAGTGGCTGGCGATTGGGGATACGTTCGGCGAGAGCTCGGCGCGCCGAGTCTGGGCATCGCGCCGGACAAATCGACAGGTTGGCCATCGTTCAGCGAACGCTTTGGCTTGTCGGATTCGTTCGCCGAAAAGCACAAGTTGGCCAATCAGCGAAGGAAGGAGCGCGACGCAGAGCGACGCACGAAAACCAAACGGAAGCAGAAGAAGAGGGACCGCAAGCGAAGTCATCGGCCGCGCTGAGAATTTAGGCTTGCCGAGAGATACGGGCGAGTATTTGATTTGCCGCCGCTGAGGAAAATTAGCACTCCAGGGGTTTGCGCCCCTGGCTATTAACGACCGCCACTTCGCGACTGGCGCTCGGCGTCGGAGACGCCTCCAAGTTTATTCCGATCGGGTTCTCATGGGGCTGCGCTAATCAACTTTTTCCGCGAGCGCGAGGCCCACAAACTGAACATGCTAATCGCGGCCAGGGCGATCGTCGCTGGTTCGGGGACGGTTGTCACATTGGACAAGAAAACGCCCGGCACGGGGCTGGCATTGGCGTAGGCATCGAAACTTGGAACGGTCACGGTCAAGCCGGAGAGGTCGGCGTTTTTCGCGTACCAGAGGTTCATGTGCGAGAACGCTGAAATGTTCACGTTCTTGAACGACAGGCCGTCGAGGTCGACCGGGTCGGTATTGAGCCCGTAGATTTGGCCGCCGTTCGACGCGCCCGTGGCGGTGATATTCTCGAACGATATGTTTTTCCAAATCGGTGTGGTGGCGCCGATGGCAGTCGGGGAGGCGGGGTACGAAGCGGGATCGGCGGGATCGATCGGGAAGTTGTTGTTGCCGTTGTAAAAACTGTCGATCACGATCGGATTTTTCACATTGGTCATCGTGATGTTGCTGTAGGTCACGTTATTAACGGGATTGGCGGTGCCGCCGCCCGCGTTGCCGTCAGCGGCATCGTGAGCCTTGAGGCGGAGGCCGTTGTCGGTACCGTTCATCGTGACGTTGTCGACGATCATGTTCGAGACGCCTTGCGCGCTTCCGCCGCCGACGGAAATGCCGTGGCCAACTCCAATGGTTGAATCGGCAATCACGACGTTATTGACGGCAAAATTTGCCGGCTTGGCGACTATATTATCGTCGCCGCAATTGATGGTGAGGTTCTTAAAGAGAAAGTTATTGCCGGCGAAATCTATGCCATCGGTGTTTGCCAGATATTTGCCGGCGTTGGCAGCGAGCGTGGCGTTGTCGTTGATGGTCACACCGATGACCGAGACATTTGTGTCGTTGATCGGAACAAGATGTTCGTGAGCGGCGTTTTGGATCGTCACGTTCAGGATCGCGAGCGTGTTGACGTTACGCATGTCGACGAGATTCGTGCTGCTGGTGGTCGTGGTGGCGCCACCGTCGATGATGCCGCCGCCGCTAATCTCGACGTTTGAGATGCCAGCGCCCGGCGCGGTGATCAGCTTACTGCTGATGCTGGTGTCTCGCAGAATCGCTCCGCTGTCGATTTTTAGCCTGACGTTGCTGCGCATCGTGACTGTGCCGGAAAGAAATGTGCCGGGGGGAATCTCAACAGTGCCGCCGCCGTTATTGGAGCAATAGGTGACGTAGGCATTCAGCGCGACCGCATTGTCGGCGGAGGCGGTGCTGGCCGCCACGCCCCCGTTGATAATGGGATTGGGGTCGGTAACGTTGTAGACGGCCGGACCAAAGGTGGGCAGGGGTGGCGGAGCGGGCAGAGCGGCTCGCGCCGATTGGGCCGCGAGCGCCACTGATAGTGTTAAGACACTATAAAGATGTTTTGCATGATGGATGCGTGAAAAGTATTTGAAGTTCAAGGATTCGCTCCTCTGAAAGCAAGTGTGGTCGGTGTCTAAAACCGCGCGATTGGCGCGCGGCTACGCCTGGGAATAGCTAACGGGATTCGGCGAGCTCGAGGCGTGGGCCTGGAAGTCGCAACGATCGTCCTCTACCGTGAGAGCGGCGAAGAACTGTGCCGGGATTTGCCAGCGGTGGTCACTAGGCTTGCCCAAGAGCTATAGATACGCCTTGCGCACCGGAGTGGTGGCCGGCATCGATTGCCCGGGATCATCTTAACCGGTCGGGAGTCAATCGCGTGGGCCAGATGCGTCGATTTCGCGAATAAGGGCGCATTTTGCGGGAAATAAGGCGAGGCAGCGCCGGGATCGGCTGAGAAGTTTGGGGCCTCGTCGGGCAATCGACCGACACGGCGAGGTGCATCGCCGCGTGGAAAAGTATTTGAACGCCGCGAAAGGCACCGGTATGCTAAAACGGCAGGCTGGCATGTTTGGCCGCGAATTGGCCGTGCCCTCATCCCTTATTTTCTTCAGCAGCGCAATGTCTGAACCGGTCTTGAGGAGGTTTTCGCGATGTCTCTGATCCCCGATCGTCGTCAATTCTTGCAAGCCTCGGCCGCAACCGGCATCGG
>DASYDU010000303.1:0-4757 GCA_036499445.1 Lacipirellulaceae bacterium | reverse complement strand
AGCGTGTAATCGGCCGAGTCCACGATTCCGTCGTGGTTGTAGTCACCGCTGGCAGCTGGCGCGGCGGCCCGCAGATACGTAAATGCGCCACCCGACTCGCCGCCGTTCCAGTCCGTGACTCGCACGTCGAGGTATACGTTGTCGGTGATTAGGTGGGCCACTGCGTCCAGACCGACGTTGGTTAAACCGACGTGGCCGCCATAGGCCGCCGACCAGCTGGTGAACGAGAGAGCCGGCCAATTTGCCGCAGCAATCGTCTGCCCGGGGTTATTGAGATCGGTGGCCCACTCGGTGTCTGCCGGAGCGGTCCTGGCCACTTTGTCGTAGGACGATTCGAGCACCGCGTTGTAGAGGCCTCCTGTGTCGCCGCGCGTGAGCCAAACATGGCTTGTAACGCGGTCTTGATTCTGTGGCAGCGTGGGGTCAGCGCCCGTTGTTTTGGAGAACGTGACGCCCAGCCCCGACCAGACAGCCGGCGACGCTTGAGCAGCACCGCACCACATCAAGCTGGAAATCAGCACGCCGATCAGAAGTTTAAAATAATAAAACATGACAGCGCTATATCCTATCGTGCATAACGAGGCTTGGCCAGTTTTACAGACTGACTTACAAAACTATGGACATAGCTGTTGAAGCGCGGTAGAGTCGGGGTTCAAGCGGTGTGTCGTCGGACACATTCCGCGGCGCCATGGCCGATCAAGAATCGGCAGAAAGCAAGATAATCTGGGGCAAACGACCAATTCGCATGCGGTGAATTGGTCGTTCAGAACTTGCAGGAGGAACCAATGCCCACAGAGAGCGCCGCACTCAGATTTCGTCTCGTTTCCGTCGCCGTCCTTTCGTTGTTTGCAGCCCCGGCGTTTGCCGATCTTGTGGCGACGGCCGTCGTGTCGACGAACTCGTCGGCGGCCCCATTCGACTACACGATCAGCGTCAAAAACACCGGCACCGCCGATATTGGCACCTTCTGGTTTGCTTGGACTCCAACGCCGGCGAGTTATGATTTTTTGCCGTCGAGTCCGACCGGAGTCAGCGGGCCGACCAATTGGGCCGCGCCGGTAATTCACAGCGGCTTTCCGGGTGACGGCTATTCAATCGAGTATTACAACAACGGCGGCAGTCCGATCGCGGCAGGCGGCACCGGACTGTTCCATTTCACCAGCAATGTTTCGCCGAACACTCTTTTAGGAAACGCCTTCTTTCCGGGAAACAAAATCACGACGTCGTTCATTTACTCCGGTTTCCCGGAGGTCGGTGCGGCCACTCGGCTCGACGCGAGCGTGGCACCGGAACCGGCTTCGGCAACGTTGGCATGCATCGCTGCGATCATGGGCTCTCTGTTGCTGTGGCGAAAAAAGTCCGCAGCAAGCGCTTAAGTGACGCGCACTTCGTCGTATGCATCGTGGCCAACTCGCGCCACGTACAGCACGATTTGGCCAGTACGGTAATTGGGCCGAAGTCGCTTTTTCAGCGAAACGAAGCCTGTGGTAACCGGCTGGTTCGATTGTGCTTCGCGAATTTCATCGATGCCGCGGGCACGAATGTCGTCGATCGAGATACAACCGGTTACGTCAAGCAGGTCTTCGTCGCGCCCGCCGAGATAGACGACGCGGCCGTCGTTCGCCGTGGCCGCGAGACCGACGGCCGCGAGCGCGCCGATCACGCCGTCTTGCGTACCACCGAGTCCTTCCAGATGAATGCGTTTTGCCACGGCTAGATCGCGGGCTTCGAGTTGCGTGACGAGCTCGCGCTGACACCGCTTACCCCATTCAATGACCGCCGCCGCGGCCACGTCGGTTGCAATGCACAGCCCCGGATCGCTGCCGATGGGACACCAACCTAATAGGATTGGCCGGACGCGGTCGGCTAGTTGGACCGCATCCAATGCAGCGGCGCTCCGCGGTTCCAATTGAATCGACGCGCAACCATTCTTCCGCGTGCACGGGACCCGCGGGTCTTCGAGTAATTGATGCCGCACGATCATCCGACATGTGAAGCTGTCGCGCAGCATTTCGACGAGATGCCGGGCCAGCTTGTTCGTGCCCGGCGTATCGAGCATGTCGGTGTCGTCGAGGCCGACCATAATCATGACCGCGCCCGCAAGCGAAACCAAGCAATCGCACTTACAAGTCCAGCTACAGCGCCACAGAGCAGAAAGGACACGGGCACGATCCAGCCAAGCCGCTCCATCTGGTGGCTGCCTGGCGTTTCGTAGCCCATCGCAGCAAGCGTGGTTCGTGTGGCGAAAGCAATCAGATTGGCTGCGACGCCGGCGGCGATGAATCGCGCGTAAAGTCGCCAGCCCATGGGTTCGCCGAACATGGCGAGGTCCAACAGTGGGCCGAGCGCGAGCAGACCGACGAGCGCCGCCGGTTGGATTTCGCCGATGCCGCCACCATGCAGCACGGTCGCGGTTAGCGCCGCTGAAAAAGTCATTACGAATCCCGCTCCGCGCCGCGGCACGGCGGCCAAACCGGCCGCCATCGGAAACACGGCCCGCAAGATCGCGTGTCCTGGAACGCGAAACGAGAGATGAATTGCAAACACGCCAAGGGCCGCGAGCGCGCCACAGACGACGAGCGCGGCCAGCTCGATCGCCGAGATCTTTTCGGTCGAGCCGGCGAGCGCCGAAAGCCGGCTGGCGCTGCGCAGGTTGCTGGCACGTGAAAGCATGGAAAGGTCCTCGCTAGTAGGGTAGCGGCGGCCAACTGCCGTTCGGCGTGTACCAACGGATGTCGGGGCGTTGGGGATCGGCCTTTACATCACAACCGACGTAGTCGCCGTCAAATGCCGCCACATGAGCATCTAAAAACGCGATATTGACCATGCCGTTGTGACGAGGGACCGGACTAAATGCGGCGGCATAGGGAATCACCGACGAATACAAGCCGATGGCGTCAGCGATGAAAACCATGGTCTCTGTCGGGCCGACTCGATTGATATTGTCGGGGTCGGCCGCCGAAGTGGGCGAGAGAGCCATATTCATTCCGTAGGGCAGAAATCCGCGCGGCACCGTTTCGTCCGGCCGAACGGCTTCCGGACAAATCCACACACTTTGCTGGCCGGCGTTGGGCTCAGTGCCGGCGTTCCAGCGATCGACGAGCGGCTGATCCTCCATCAACGGCGGTAAAACATTGAACCAAACTTCGGGCAGATCGATTTGGCTCACGCCGCTGGACAAAAACATCGGCTTGATTCCCTGCCCCCGGCGAGGCAATCGGCCGGAGCGCACGTCCGCGTAATATTGAGCCGCGAATGACCATTGCCGCATGTTTGAGGCGCACACTGTCCGTCGCGCAGCCGCTCGACTCTGCTGGATCGCCGGCAGCAACAACCCGAAGAGTACCCCGAGGATGGCAATGACCAACAGCAGTTCCACGAGCGTGAAACCGTCAGAATGCTCATCCGAAAAATGGACGCTATTTGGCATTTTCGGCCCGTTATGCACGTCGCGACATAGCGAGTTCAGTTTAGCCGACCGGCGCAATGAGTCAATCGAAGGGATCCACCTGCCAGCCGCCGATTGAAGCGCGCTGAGACGGCGGACTGCAACTGGTTGCATTGTCCATTGAGCTGCGAAGAGAATCGAACTCGGCTCAGCTAGCGCTCAGCCGCCGGTGCGCTGCGCGCAGAAGCAAGGCACCCAAACTTAAAGCAGCCATCCCCAGCAGAAGCGTTGCTGGTTCCGGCACGGCCCCGGCCGACCCAGCCCCGCCGCCAGAACCTGGCAAGACGTTGCCGAACTTGCTCACCCAGAAGGTGTAGTCGCCGGTGTCGATTTTGCCACTCTTGTCGCCGTCGGCTTGGGTGCCGGCGGTCGTCACCGTTTGACCAAGCGAATCGCGCCACACCGTGTAGTCGGCGGCATCGACGACACTGTTGCCGTTGTAGTCGCCAGTCGGCGTAACGGGCGGCGGCAGATTTACCGAGCCGGCATTGCCGGCGAGATTCGTCGGCGAGTTTACCGCATTACCGGCCCCCGGGAAAGTTAATGAATGAACTCCATCGGTTGGCAATGCGGTACTAGACGGGCCAAACGTGGCGGGGGCGAAAAGGGTGCCTTGATAGGTAATTGTGTCACCAGCGGGATTAAAGAAATGGGCCGGAAGTGGTGCGGTCGCGAAGTCAGGGGATATGCCACCGGCCAGCGCGGCGAAACCGGCAGTTGCCAGGAGCATGTGCTTGTTGGTGGTATCGATTGAGAAATCAATGTCGCTGGGAAAAGTATAAGTATTTGTGCCGGACGTGATTTTTGTGCCGCCAGGGATACCGGAATGAGTAAAGTTTTGGCTCCCGGAGCTAGAGAACAGCTCGATGAACTGCACCGAGCCGTCGCTGTTCGAGAAAACTTCCGAGATTTGCCAGAAGTGGAACGCGGCGTGGACAGGAATCGCCACGAGCGTTATCCAACTAGCGGCCGCAGCGCAGACCACGATCCTGACAATCTTCCTGGCACGTTTCATCGCACGCTCCACCCGGTCTTTGCCCGCTGCTTCAGGCTGGCCCGCCCAAGCAACTACGATTATCGTCGCTATATTCAGGATTGTCCAGACAGAACTTTGGAAAAGGGATGTAAATCGTTGCAGCCGGCGCCCAAACGGGCGCCTGACAAACCGCCGCGGTCACCGTTCTTCCCGGTGCTATAATAATTGCGGAGCCAGAACGATCGCCGAACATCGACTTCTTTTATCTACACGCCCGACGAATCATCATGCGGTCATTGACCAAATCGCTCCTCGGTTCCGCAATTGCCCTTG
>DASYDU010000302.1:0-20878 GCA_036499445.1 Lacipirellulaceae bacterium | reverse complement strand
CGACAAAATTACCGAAGTGTCGGGCCGCGGCATGGGCATGGATATTGTCCGCTCAAAGATTCAGGACATTAACGGCACGATCGAGCTCGACAGCCGACCCGGCGAGGGCACGACGATCACGATCAAATTGCCACTCACGCTCGCCATCCTGCCAAGTCTTTTGGCCGAAATCGATGGCGACGTGTTCGCCGTTCCAGTGGAAACCGTCTCGGAAATTGTCCGCGTCGCCAACAACGACATCGCGCGCGTACATGGCTTGGAGACGGCGGTCGTTCGCGGCCGCATCGTCTCGGTCGTGCAACTGACGCAACTTTTTGAGTGGCGCCAACCACCCTGCGCAGGCACTTCGAAGAAGTCGTCGGATGATCGAACACTCGTCATCGTCGAGTGCGACGGTCAAGAAATCGGTTTGGTCGTCGACAAGCTCATTGGCCAGGAAGACGTCGTCATTAAGTCGCTTGCTGAGAACTACCACAATGTGGCGGGTGTGGCGGGCGCCAGCATCCTCGGCGACGGACGCGTCTCTTTAATTCTGGATGTCGTCGCGCTCGTCGAACAGTCATCTTTGGTTTCCGAACCTGTAGGGGCCGCTTAGGAGAACGACCGCATGTCCCACAACCTCACTGCCGATTCGACGCTGCGGATTCTCCACCAAGTGCTGAGTACCGCGACCAATCACGCCTCCGCCGCCATGTGTCGCTGGGTCGACAGCGTCATTACCCTGACGCTCGACGACGTCACCGAAGTTCCCTTGGAAGACGCGCTCTCCCGCCTCGACGTCGGCGATGAAATGGTGATCGCCGTCGTGCTCACTCTCCATGGCAATGAAGGCGGCACCTTGCTTCTCATGTTTGATGAGCTCAATGGCCGGCAATTGGCGGCAACCGTTGCCCGGCGACCAGCGTCTATCGAGCCGAAGTGGACAGAAATCGAGATATCGGCGCTCAACGAAACAGGCAACATACTCGGATGCGCCTACATGAACGCTTTGACCAAGCTCATCGACGTTGAGCTTGTCCCATCCGCGCCATATTTCGTCCGCGATTTTGCCGCAAGCGTGATTGAACAAGCCTTGATGGCACAAGCGATTTCGATGGACAACGTGCTGATCTGCAACACGACTTTTCATCGCGGCGACCAAGACTTGAACTGGAATGTGATCTTCGTACCCTCGGATCGGCTCCGAATAAAGCTAGAGGCCACTGTCGAACTCATTGGCTAGCTTAATCCACGTCACACTATTGATTCGGCGCAGGATCGCGAAATATGAACGCGACCACATTCATCGAAGCGAAATCGGCCGCCCTTGTTCGCATGGGCGAGACAGTCCTCTTGCGCCAGACGGAGACGGCGCGATCGGTCGTCGGCTCGTGCGCCGGGCTGATGATCTATCATCGTCGTCTCAAACTGGCAGCGGTCGCTCATATTGTGCTCCCCGAAGCTGCCGGCCGTAGCGGCTCGCCCGGAAAATTTGCCGACACCGCCATTCCGCACATGATCGACCTGCTGCGGAGGGAAGGCGCCGAACGGGTTTCGCTAATCGCGAAAGTTGCCGGCGGCGCGCAGATGTTCGGCGCTGCTGGTCCGCTGCAAATCGGCGACGCCAACGTCCGTGCGGTGACCGCGATCCTCACTGACTTTGGTATCCCGCTTCAAGCCAAGAGCGTAGGCGGAGCCAAAGGGCGGAAGCTGACTTTCTATAGCGACCGCGGCGAAATCACCGTCGAGGTCGCCGGCGAAACACCTTTCATTTTGTAATGTACGAATCCCACGCACGTCCATTTTAGGAACTTGCCATGTCCAAACGATTGCTGATTACTGACGACGCCGTGATCATGCGTACGATCATCGCCGACGCCGCTCGCGAAGCGGGGTGGGACGTTGTCGGCGAAGCTAAGAACGGCGCCGAAGCCATTGAACACTACATGTGGCTGCGCCCTGATGTTGTCACCCTCGATTTGGTCATGCCCGAATTCGACGGGATGTACGCTCTGCGCGGCATCTTGGAGTTCGATCCGGACGCGATCGTGCTAGTCGTCAGCGCGCTCGACCAAAAGAGCGTTCTGCAAAACGCATTCCGACATGGTGCGACCGACTTCCTCGTGAAGCCATTCGACAAGCCACAATTGATCTCCGCGCTCGAGACGCATTGGAACGCCAAACACGCGGCCGTTAACCCGGAATCAATTTGTAGCCATTTACCATAACCGAACCTTTCCCCAAACGCTCGGAAGTCGGACAGCCGAACAGACCTGTAGCCATCGATTCCCAACGATCCCTTGGAGGCAACTAAAATGACCAAAGTCCTGGTAGCTGACGATTCGGGTACCATGCGTGCGATCATTGTGCGGTCGCTCAATTCGCTTGGCGTGAGCGACGTTGTTCAAGCCGAAGACGGCGCGAAGGCAGTTGAATTGTTCCAGCCCGGCGTATTTGATCTCGTGCTGACCGATTGGAACATGCCCGGCAAGACTGGTTTGGAAGTGATCCAAGCCATCCGCAAGCTGGACGGCAATGTGCCGATCATCATGATTACTACAGAGTCGGACAAGGCCCGTGTGATGCAGGCCATCCAGTCGGGCGTGAGCGATTTCGTCGTCAAGCCGTTCGATTCGAAGGTGCTCCGCGAAAAATTGGCGAAATATAATTGCCAAACCGTTGCCTGAGTACAGCAGCCGCGAAGCGGATGGTCCATCGCCGCATTTGTTTCTTAGTTGAGCAGGCTGAAGCGCGACGGCAAGCATTTGAGCGTGAGCGAACGATGCCCATGACAAAAAAGAACGTGTTGGTTGTCGACGATTCGGCGTTGATGCGCCGCATGATCTCGGACTCGATCAATGAAACCGACGATCTGGCAGTCGTCGGCACCGCCATCAACGGCGAAGATGCCCTGGTAAAGTTCCGCGAGCTCAACCCGGACGTCGTCACGCTGGACATTCAGATGCCGGGCATGGATGGCCTCACCGCGCTCCAGCAGATGCTCGCCATCCGCCCCGTGCCGGTGATCATGGTCAGCAGCTTGACGCAGCGGTCGGCCGAAGTGACGCTCAATTGCCTCGACCGCGGCGCGATGGATTACGTAGCCAAGCCCGACAACGCGGCCCAAGCGCAAACAGTGCTTCGTGACGAGCTCGTTCGCAAGATTCGCGCGTCGATGGGAGCCGATGTGGCGCGAGTTATGCAGATTCGCAAGCGGCGGCGGCCGGCGCGGCCCACCAGCAACACCGGCAAGCTGCCGGGGACGACCGCGAGCCCGAAATTCTCAGCGAAGGAAGACGTCACTGGTTTGTGCATTGCCATCGGCATCTCGACCGGCGGGCCGCCCGCGCTCACTCGCATTTTCGAGGCCCTCGCGCCGCCCATGCCGCCAATCGTCGTTGTCCAGCACATGCCGGGCCAGTTCACAGGTCCGTTTGCGAACCGACTCAACTCGATTTCCGACCTCACGATCAAAGAAGCACAAAGCGGCGACATCCTGCTGCCGAACCACGTCTTCATCGCCCCCGGCGGGATGCACCTGTATCTTGAGCAGCGCGGCCGAATCATTAAACTCGATGTCCGCGACGGCGAGCCGGTCACCGGCCACAAACCGTCGGTCGACGTGATGATGGAGTGCGCCGCCCGCATCTTCGGCGAGCGCTGTCTAGGCGCAATCATGACCGGCATGGGTCGCGACGGCGTCGACGGCTGCCGCTACATCAAGGAACGCGGCGGCTACGTCCTCGGCCAGGACCAGGCCAGCTCGGATGTCTATGGCATGAACAAGATTGCGTTCACGTCCGGCCACGTCCACGAGCAATTCTCGCTCGACGACGCCCCGGCGGTGCTTGTCTCTTCGCTGGCGAAATTGCACTGCTTGACGGCGTAGCGCCGGAAGACATCCGACTAGCTGGATGGGATACCCGGCCAACTCTATCGACTGAACGACGCGGGGACGACCGCGTCGGACTTCGCTGTTTCGTCGACAGGTCGCTCGGCACTCGGCGACTCGGGTGTTCGTTCGGCCGCCTCTCTCGCATCAAAATGCGCTGCCACATGGCCCAATCCTGCGCCGGCGGCCGTTATTAGAAAGCCGCCGGGAACGAATTGCGTTAGCTCGTCGGCAACTTCGGCGCCGTATTCCGGATACATCGCATGAATCGCCGCCCTCTTTTCGTCGAGTGTGCCGTGCGCGATTGTGTAGTCGAGTACGTCATCCTTCGACTGCTTCTCCGGCCACAGCCGCACGAACGGCAATGATGTCACCGCGACATAGGTCCCCGGATGCGAATGCTGTTTGACCAGTTTGGCATAAGCCGCCTGCTCTTGGGCGACGGACGGAATGTCTGAATAGATATAGAGGCTGTCGGTGTAAGGGTTGTAACCGTCGGCGCCAAACAGGCGGCCGGGAAATAGAGTGTAACCCAGCGTGCCAAAGGCGCCGAACGTATAACGCCAGCCGGCGCCGACGTTCTTGTTCGCGCCGAGCCGCCTCCACTCACCGCCAGGGTCATACTCGTTGATTCGGATTTTCGTCGAGGTCATGTTGTTCGCGTTCAAATACTCGGCCAAGCTGTCCTCGGTCTTCGGAGAAACATCATGATTCACGGCCCGTCGATCCCAGAGGATGATCTTCCGCGGGATGCCGATCGCCCAGCCCAAAGTATCGATCACTTTGTGTGGCCGGCCACATTCAAACTGTGGGTCGGCATCGAGCGGTGCGGAAGCGGGCATGGCCGATGGCGGCGCAGCATTGGCCTCGACCTCAGGCAATCGCACCTGGGCACGTAGCTGTGGCGCCGCGAACACGGCAAACGCCAGCATCGCCAGCAGAACAATCTGCGGGAATCTTTCCACGAATGGTCCTCGTCGATTCACAGAAATGCCGCGACGAATGGAATTGGCCCACGCTCAACATGGAGAGTTCGGCGGGGTCAGCTTGTAGCAAAAGGCGTCCATGCGGCCAATCCCGCCCGCGATTGGCCAAAGTCGTCGCATTGCCTGTTCGGCGCCGTCAACGCAAAAGTCAATCTCGGTGGGCTTTGTGCCTCGGCTCGTGACGTGCGGTGTCGCGCAAGATAAGCGGTTCGTTCGCGTGCTCAACCGGCGGCCGACGGAGCAGCGACGAGACTGTATGGCGCGTGCATCGTCGAATAACACCCGGCAGTCCGAAACATGGCAAGTGCATCAGACTCCGCGGCGCTCCAACCGCTACAACCTGTTTCGCCGGCCCAATGCGAAGGACCATTGTGATTTACGTCGAATCGGACTAAACTCAAAGCTGGATATTGAGACTGGCCAAACGCCGCAGGCTCACACGTTGGAACAGCAGAATTGAGGCCTGCTCTTCGGCCGGTCGCAGACGGAAAATTGCGGCGTTCGATACCGCGACAGTTGTTCGCGGTTCCATGATTAGGGTCTTGCAACGGCGCTGGTCGGGCCAGCAGCCGGCGCGAACAATTCGGAAAGATCACTTTTGCACAGCCAAACTTCCACAGCCGACGCCGGCTGAGGCCACTTCTCCTACCGAGCAATAATCGATGCTGACTTCTCTACTCCTCAAGCTGACTTACATCGGCGCGGAATGGGTGCTCTGGCTGCTCCTGGTGCTGAGCGTCACGAGCATCGCGTTCATTGTCGAACGGTGTCTGTTTTATTACCGCACGCGAATCGACGGCGACGAACTGGCCAACCAGCTCCAAGAGCTGCTTCGCGCCCGCAATCTGCAAGCCGCCTGGCAATTGGTCAAAGACACGCATACCTATATTATTGAAACCGGCGTGGTGGCGGCCGGGCTTGTGGCGATGCGAAACGGCGCCCATTCCTGTGGCGAGGCGATGCTCAGCGCGAAGGCCCGGATGCGACCTTCGCTCGACGCCCATCTCTCGATTCTCGCCACGATCGGCAGCAACGCTCCGTTCATCGGCCTGTTGGGCACCGTGCTCGGCATCATCAAAGCAGCCCACGACCTCACGGCCGACGCGGCCCACAACAACCCCAACGCCGTGATGGCCGGCGTCTTCGAAGCGCTGGTGGCCACAGCAGTCGGACTGTTTGTGGCCATTCCCGCCGTCGTGGCGTTCAACATTTTTCAGCGGCATGTCCGCACGCGAATTGCCCAGGTCGATTCGCTCGCGCACCTGGTGCTCTCGACGGTGCGGCTCGACGGTCGGTCGGTCGATAGTGCGCCCGCTGCCGCGGCCCCGTCTCCGGTGGCCACGGCGGCCGTACCTCCGAGAGTTGGCTAAGAGAGGCTGACCCATGGCAGGCAGAGTTAGCTCCGGCTTTGCGGACGATGATGACGGCTTGATGAGCGACATCAACGTTACGCCGATGGTCGACGTGATCTTGGTGCTCTTGATCGTGTTCATGATTACGGTACCGGCGATTGTCGGCAGCGCGCCCGTCAAGGTCGACTTGCCGGAGTCAACCTCGATCGCGGCCACCTCAGAACAATTGCCCCTCATCTTCGCGCTAAAGCAGAGTGACAGCGGCGAGCCTGTCCTCTATCTCAACGATCGACAGACCGACGAAGCCGCCGTGCGAAAGCTGTTTCACGAAAACCCGCCGGGCGGCGAGCAACAGGTTTCGCTCTCGGCCGACAAAGGCATTTCCTACGGCCGTGTGATGAAGGTAGTCGACCTGCTCGAGTCGTTAGGACTGAAAAAACTGTCGCTCGACACAAAGCACGTCGAATAAAAAGGGGTAAGGGATCAATGGTCGGGGGTCTGGGAGAAGCCGAATCGGATTTGACTCGCTCCGAATTCCTTCCCTGACTCCCGAATCTTGACCCCTGCCCGCTTCAACTTATGACCGGCACCCGCGAACATGAATTGCCCGAAATCGAGCCGAACTTCGCGCCGCGAAACGGCGCTCCGCCGTCGGCTAGCCCCAAGCCAATCCGGCGCGCCTGGGGCGCGCTAACCGGCTGGGCTGGAGGGGCGATCCATCGCATCGCGCTCCCCGAAGAAGACGCTCCCGACGGCCCGCTCGAAAGCTTTGTGATCTCGGCGCCGCCCTGGCTGATCAGCCTGGTGATCCATATCGGCATCATGATGTGTCTGGGGCTGATCGTTCTAGAAGCGCAGCCCCGGCGCGACGCCGGCATCGAAGTCGATCTGGGCGGTCGTACTTCCGACCAAGACGGCGACAACTTGCCGCTTGGCGAGCAATTGATCGATCCGACACAAACCGTTTCCACCCAGGGCAACGACGACGTGAGCCAATCGATGGAGGGCGCCGCGGCAGTGACTTCGGCAAATCCCGACGCGGCTGCCGAGCCCCTCGCCGGAATGCCGGCGCTCGAACCGACCAAAGACGGAATGCTGCCGATGGCGGCCGTCGAAGGACCGTCGATCGGGCTCGCGCTCACCGGCCGCGAGCCGGGCATGAAGCAAGCGCTCCTCAAGGCGTACGGCGGCACTGGCAAGACCGAGGGCGCCGTTTCCGCGGGTCTCAAGTGGCTCGCGAACCACCAACAAAAAAACGGGCTCTGGAGCTTGAGCGGTCCCTACTCCGACGGCTCGCGCGGCGACAACGATGCCGCGGCGACCGGCCTGGCACTGATCGCATTTCAAGGCGCCGGCTTCACTCCCAAGGGCGACCCCAAGGAACCCTTCACGCCAGTCGTCCGCCGCGGCTGGAACGCGCTCATTAAGCAGATGGATGGCGACGGCAAATTCTTTCAGGAAATTCAATCGAATCAGCAGCTCTACACACAGGCAATTTGCACGATCGCGCTTTGCGAGCTATTCGGCATGACCGACGACTATCAGTACAAGGAAGCGGCTCAAAAAGCGGTCGATTACTGCATGAGCATCCAGGCTCCGGAGGGCGGCTGGCGCTATGAGCCGATGGTCGACAGCGACATGTCGGTCACGGGTTGGTTCGTGATGGCGCTGCAGAGTGCGAAGATGGCCGGCCTCGAAGTGAAGAGCCCGGTCTTTGGCCACATCGAGGAGTTTTTGGACAGCGTTTCGCGCGAGAACGGCAGTCATTACGCTTATCGTGCGCGCGACGGGGCCACGCTCAGCCTCTCGGCCGAAGGGCTCCTCTGCCGCGAATATCTCGGCTGGAAGCACGACGATCCGCGGCTCGTCGCCGGCATCGACTACATCTCTGCCAATCCACCCGATTGGAACAAGCGCAACGTCTACTACTGGTATTACGCCAGCCAGGTGCTGCATCACTACGAAGGCAAGCCGTGGCAGGACTGGAACGAAGAGATGCGCAAGCTGCTACCGGAAAAGCAAGTCAAGAGCGGCAAGGAACGCGGCAGCTGGGACCCCGACGGCGACCGCTGGGGGCGCGACGGCGGCCGGCTCTATGTCACTTGTCTGTCGCTCTACATCATGGAAGTCTACTACCGGCACTTGCCGCTCTATCAGACGGGTCTGCTCGGGAAGTAGGCTGGTTGCTTAGATCAGGGCGACCTCGCAAAGGTGACTAATTGTGCAGTTGCCGATGGGTGCGTGGCTCTGCAAGATTTGGCCGGTCGGCACTTTGGTCAACCGAGCTGCCACGACTATACTCAAGGCATGAGTTCGGACACCGATCCTATTGAACCATCGCTTCGCAGGCGGCATTTAATCGTTTGCGGCCTGTTTCTATTCGTGGTCATCGCCAATTTGTGCATGTCGGTTCGCGCCAGCAGGTTGCGGAGCGCGCGAGCTGAATCACTGGCGGCCAAAGACGCGGAGATCGATGCGCAGGCGGCCGAGACGCAATCGATCCTGGACGAGGGCGACCGATTTCGCAAGCAGGCCGCTGACCTCATCGAACAAGCTGCGAAAATAGCCAAAGGCGGCAATCACGCGACGTCCGGCGGCGGCTCGTCGGCATCAGCGAAGCAAGGCTCGTAGCGGCCGGCAGGGAACCATACTCATCGCTTTCGGGCGGTCACGATGAACGCAAATTCAAAACTCCGATTTAGCTACCGCCTGATGCTTTTTGCGCTCGTCGTATGCAGCTTGTCGCTAATCTTTAACCTGATGGAGGAGCACAGCCGGACGATTGCTAATGAGCAGCGATCGAATCAGGCCGAGGCTCGGCTGCAAGAGACGAGCAGGCTGCTCGCGGAGGCTCGCAAGCTGCGCGATGAGGCGAAGGCGCAAGTGACAGAAGCGGAGCGGAACCTTGCCGACATCGAGAAGAGCACCAAGCCGGGAGCGTCCCAGCCGAAGTGAGCGATAGGCGATCACAAACATATCAGATTGTGCGGCGGCCATACTCGGTGATTATAACGGCAACGGCATCGTCGACGGCGCCGACTGCAGATTCTGGCGCCACCACTTCGCGGGAAGCATCTGGATCATTTCGTCAAGTTCCCGAGCCTTCGACATTCCTACTGGCAACAATTGCTTGCGTCGTTGTTTGGACAACGCGTAGCCGGCGACATACGGCGCTCCAACGCACGACAATGCGCGCTTGCCACGTCGCCCTCCTTTGCGTCACTTGGCTGGCCGGCTACGCCAAACCGGCGGCCCTATCATCCGGCCAATTTGTCGCTACAATTTATGGCATTAGATTTGCGAGCCGATTCGCATCTTATGACGTGATCTAAATGCCTACGACTCCTCGCTTGACGGCTCTGAGCGCAATCCGCAACTAGCGTCCCTTGCGTCACTTAGCTTGGCCGTCATCGCGATCGTTTGTCACGGACGACATTGAAGCCGTTTGGCACAGCGACTGCCGCATATTTCCGCTAGCCGGAATTCGCAATCGCTGGTTCCGTTGACCGAGCCCGGTGGAGATCGAATCATGCCCAGAATGAACGAAGTTCGCACGGTGGCGTTCGTGGGCGACTATTTCCCCCGCAAGTGTGGCATCGCCACCTTCACACACGATCTGGAGCGCTCCGTTGCCGAGCGATTTCCGGATGTCGAATGTTGCGTCGTACCGGTCGACGATATTGACGGCGGCTACGACTATCCAGAGGAGGTCCGCTTTCAAATCGCCGAACAGGATTTCGACTCCTACCATCGAGCTGCCGACTTTCTCAATTTCAGCAATGCCGACGTCGTCTGTCTGCAGCACGAATTCGGCATCTATGGCGGCAACTCGGGCAGCTACGTGCTGGGACTCCTGCGCGATCTGCGCATGCCGGTGGTGACCACCTTGCATACGATTCTGCGCGAACCCAACGCCGAACAGCGACGCATTATCGACCAGCTCGCCAACTTGTCGGCCCGCTTGGTCGTGATGTCGGAGCGAGGCAAGGCATTGTTGCAATCGGTCTACGACATTCCCGCAAGCAAGATCGAGGTCATCGTTCATGGCATTCCCGACATGCCGTTCACCGATTCCAAATTGTTCAAAGGCAAGTTTGGCGTGGCCGGCAAGCAGGTCGCGCTCACATTCGGTTTGCTCGCGCCCAACAAGGGCATCGAGCATGCGCTGCGAGCCGTGCCGACCGTGCTGCGGAATTTTCCCGATTTTGTCTACCTGGTTCTGGGAGCGACGCATCCGAATCTCGTGCGAGCGCAAGGCGAAGCCTATCGGCTCAGCCTCGAGCGATTGGCCCGCGACCTCGGCATCTCGCGAAATGTTATTTTCTACAATCGCTTCGTCGAGCTGCGCGAGTTGACCGAGTTCATCGGCGCGGCCGACCTCTATGTCACACCATACTTGAATCAGGCGCAGATCACCTCCGGCACGCTCGCCTACGCCTTCGGCTGCGGCAAGGCGGTCATTTCAACGCCATATTGGCACGCCGAAGAGCTGCTCGCCGATGGGCGCGGCGTGCTCGTACCGTTCGCCGATTCGGCCGCCCTGGCGAATGAGATCTGCGGCTTGCTGGCCGACGAGCCCCGCCGGCATGCGATTTGCAATCGCGCATACACTCAAGGACGCAAGATGATCTGGAGCAACGTGGCCCAACTCTATATGAAAACTTTCCAACACGCCCGCCGCAGCTTGATCGACCAACCTGGCCGGCAGTACGTAGTGCCGACGCTCGAAGAGCGCCCGCTCGATTTACCCCAGCTTCGGCTCGATCACTTGCTCAATTTGACCGACTCAACCGGAATCTTTCAGCACGCCAGTATCACCATTCCGAAATTCGAGCACGGCTACTGTACAGACGACACGGCGCGCGCGCTGATCTTCACCGTGCTGCTCGAAGAATTGGGAAAGGAATCGCCCCAGGTGCTCCGCGCCGCGACGACCTACGCGGCCTTCGTCGACGCGGCCCTCGATGTCGACCGGGGTCGCTTCCGCAATTTCATGACGATCGACCGTCGGTGGATCCCCGAGCAGGGTTCGGAAGACTGCAATGGCCGCGCGCTCTGGGCGCTGGGCACATGCGTTGGCCGCAGCCGCCGCTCGGACTTTCAGTACTGGTCGGTCGAAATGTTCAATCGCACGTTGCCAATGGCGGCTGACCTCCACTCCGCGCGGGCCTATGCGTTCACGCTTTTGGGGATTCACGAATATTTCCATCGCCTTAGCGGAGATCGCCGCGCGGAGCAGATGCGCGAGACGCTGACAGATCGCCTCGTAGGTCTTTACGACCAAAATGCGAGCGAAGATTGGCCCTGGTTCGAGAACCTGGTCAGCTATGACAACGCTCGGCTGTCGCAGGCGCTGATCGTCAGTGGCCACCGCGCCGGAAACGAACGAGCGCTCGAAATCGGTCTCCGCTCGCTCCGCTGGCTGCTCGCGGTGCAGCGCTCCCATCACGGCCACATTCGGCCGATTGGCAGCAACGGTTTTTATCCGCGTGGCGGGGTCTGCGCCCAATTCGACCAGCAGCCGGTCGAAATCCAGGCCCTCGTGGCCGGCTGCCTCGCCGCCTACCACGCGACGGGCGACTCGGCCTGGCTCTCCGAGGCACGGCTCGCCTTTGAGTGGTTTTTGGGGCGAAATGACCTCGGTCTCGAGGTCTATGACGCCGGCACGGGGGGCTGCCGTGACGGCCTGCACCAGGACCGGGTAAACCAGAACCAAGGAGCGGAATCGACACTGGCCTTTCTAATGGCGCTGGCGGAACTAGAATTGACAGATCGCGCGCTGACGGCATTTCGCCCCATCGGCAGCGCGACGCCCGTCAACCGGCCAAACATCGCGAGCTCGTCGAACAGACGAAAAGTTGCCGCGACTGTGCCGGATTAAGACTAGTTTTCGTCCCCGCGCAATTGGATCGCTTCACATGGAAGTCAAGCGTACCGGCATCATCCTCAAGCCGAATATCTCTCGCGTTCTATTTCGGCCCTTCGAGCCCGCCAATCAGGATCGCATCCTGAAAATCATCGCTCGCGTGATGTCCGTCAGCGATCCGGAAGTTTCGCTGCTCTTGGCCGGCGTGATGCACGAATTCGGCGGGCGGCATCAGCGGCTCCATGATTTCTTCCTCGAACGCTTCGACACTGTCCGGCGTCATCTCTTGACCGACGAAACGCTCAGCGAGGAACGGCGGCTCCTGATCGGCGCCTATTTCACCACCGAGTATTCGCTCGAGTCGGCCGCCCTCTTCAATCCGTCGCTCGTTTGGCATCCCGATCAAAGCGGCATGCCAGAGGGCTCGCGGCGATTCGTGCTCAGCCTGCGCGCCACCGGCGAAGGGCACATCTCTTCGATCACCTTTCGTTCCGGCACCGTCGATCCAATGAACACAATCACCGTCGACAGTCCCACGCGGTTCGTGACCGCGCCCCATGTCGTTCCCAATCCACAGTACGACAAACCTCTCTTCATGCGCAAGCTGGTCGAGCTGGGCCTTTCGAATGGCTTTTCCGAGCAAGTCTTCTCGCTGCTCGAAGAGCAATTCAGCATCTCGCAATTGCAGGACGCCGTGCAGCGAGTGTTGCACCAATTTCGCGCCAAGCACGCCGAATGGGAACTCGTCGCCAAGGGCGTCATGGCCCTCGCAAAGTCAAACTACGAGTCGTCGTACGATCCGGGTCAAAGTATTTCCGAACGCTGTATCTTTCCCTACTCGCCCACCGAAACAAACGGCATTGAAGACGCCCGCTTCGTCCAGTTGCGCGACGACGACGACACGGTCCGCTACTATGCCACCTACACCGCGTTCGACGGCAAAATCATCCTGCCGCAATTGCTCGAGACCGACGACTTCGTAAACTTCAAGATCAGCACGCTCAACGGGCCCGAGGTCCGCAACAAAGGCTTCGCCCTCTTCCCGCGCAGGATCGGCGGCCGCTACGCAATGCTTTCGCGGCAAGACAACGAGAACATCTATCTGATGTACTCCGACATGCTCCACTTCTGGTACAGCAAGGAGCTCGTCCTCAAGCCCACGTATCCCTGGGAATTTGTGCAGATCGGCAACTGCGGCTCGCCGATCGAAACCGAAGCCGGCTGGCTCGTGCTCAGCCACGGCGTCGGACCGATGCGCAAGTATTCGATGGGCGCCTTCCTGCTCGACCTGGACGACCCGACCAAGGTTCTCGGCCGACTCTCCGAGCCACTGCTCACTCCGAACGAAAATGAGCGCGAAGGCTACGTACCGAACGTCGTCTACAGTTGCGGCGCAGCTCTGCACGGCCGCGAGTTGATCATCCCCTACGCGATGGCCGACTACGCCAGCTCGTTCTGCACGATCTCGCTCGACGAAGTCCTCGCCGCCATTCGCCCCGCCTGATGAAGTGTACCGCAAGAGTGCCATTGCTGGCCGCGGGGTGCCCGCGGAGCGGATGGCCTCTGGGTGCAGCAGTGCTCCTCACGATCTTTAAAGACACCGCCACCGCCGTCCTCTTCCAAAACGGCAAAGACGTCGAGGCGCGGTTCGACCGCCCGGCGCAAAACGGCCGACGACGACCGCTTGGCCACTAGCACTTGCCAGCAAGAGTGGGACAATGCATTGCGACCGCAGTGCTTGCCGTTTCGCAATACATAATTCGTCAGGATATGCAGCGCACACAAACAAAGATTTTGGCTTGCGCTGGTCGTTTGTTGCTGGAGTACAACGAATCGACCGGGGCGATCGAGCGTACGCTCGCGGTCACCGCTCAAAGGCTAACGGATGAGCACCTTGATGT
This sequence comes from Lacipirellulaceae bacterium, assembly GCA_036499445.1. Taxonomy (GTDB): domain Bacteria; phylum Planctomycetota; class Planctomycetia; order Pirellulales; family Lacipirellulaceae; genus DASYDU01. The sequence continues at coordinate 6,902 of DASYDU010000302.1, read as the reverse complement.
CGCCATAACATATGGTGGCATCGTCGTTACGCTTGGAGACGACCCGCCACTGCGAATGCCTGTCCGAGAGCTTCGCTACAATGCGACCCTTCAAGCGCGCGTCCATCAGATCCTCAGCGATGTCCGCGCTGGGAAACTGGGTCCTGATGAGGCTTTGGCCCAATTGGAGCGCGCCGAGATTGATGCGCCCGCGCATTCGCGTTGGACGGCGGTCGCATTGTTGGGGATTGCCGCCTCGAGTCTGGCCGTACTGCTTGGAGCCGACTTTGGTGGTGTGATCGTTGCCGGCGTTGGCTCAGGCCTGGGACTGTTGGGCCGGCAAGAACTCGGTCGGCGACACTTCAATCTGCTGATACTGCCGCTTACGGCTGCCTTCATCGGTGCCGCGCTGGGCGGACTCGCTATTCGATTCGGATGGACCGAGACTCCCGCGCTCGTCTTGATTGTTCCGTCGCTGATGCTCATACCGGGCCCGCACCTGATCAACGGACTGCTTGATTTGGTCGAAAACTATTTGCCGATGAGCATTGCCCGGCTCGGGCTGGCCAGTGGAATTCTAGTCGCCGCCGCACTGGGGATCGTCTTGGGAATCGAGCTGACGCTTTCCGCGCCGCCAATTGCTGAGCAAATTGCCAAGACCGCCCATCTCAATCTTCTCTCGGATATGTTATTGGCGGGGGTCGTCACCTGCGGCTTCGCCGTGTACTACAATGTCGCCTGGCCGCATATCGGCATGGCGGTTTTGGGCGGGATGGCAGGCCATGGTTTGCGTTTCCTTGCCCTAGAGGCGGGGTGGAGTCTGGAAACGGCAACCTTTCTCGGTGGGCTTACAGTCGGTCTTGTTTCGGCCCTCATCGCTCGTTCATATAAAATTCCGGTGGCGGTCATCGCCTTCGCAGGAGCGGTTACAATGATGCCGGGGATGCAGATTTACCGCGCCCTGGGCGGGATGCTACGCCTCGCACAGTCGAAGAATACAGCCGAGCTGCCGACAATCGCAGGCACACTTGGCGAAGCATCACAAGCATGCTTAGTGGTTACCGCGCTCGCGCTCGGCCTTATCGTCGCCGCTCGCACCGTGCTTGTGCTAACTACTGACCAAAGCATTCCGTCGAATTGGAAGCGATGAAATAGGATTCCCGCCAATCGTCGAGCTTCAAGAGCCTAGGATCTCCGGCATAAGGAACTAATCGATGACAAAGAAAATTGGCGTCGTTACTGGCGGTGGTGATTGCCCAGGCCTTAACGCCGTGATCCGTTCCGTGGCCAAAGCCGCCGCTCAGCGAGGTTGGGAAACCATCGGAATTATTGGCGGCTACGACGGTTTGTTGCCGCCGGGCAACTTTCGCACGCTCGACTACAAAGCAATCGATGGCCTTTTGATCCGTGGCGGCACGATTCTCGGCACCGCCAACCGCGGACAATTCACGGCGAAAGTCGGTCACGGCGAAGGCAGAAGCCTGCCGACCGAATTGCTCGAAAACGTAAAGCGCGGGATGGAGCAGCTCGAACTCTCGGCCCTAATCACGATTGGCGGCGATGGCTCGCTCAGCATTGGCCAACAATTTCATGAATATGGTATTCCGATCATCGGTGTCCCCAAAACGATCGACAATGATCTGGAAGGCACCCTTTGGACGTTCGGCTTCGATTCAGCCGTTGCCTGCGCCACCGATGCGATTGACCGATTGCATACGACGGCCGAGAGCCACAACCGTGTCATGGTATTGGAAGTGATGGGCCGCTATGCCGGGTGGATTGCGATGTTTGCCGGCGTGGCGGGCGGAGCCGACGTCATTCTCATTCCGGAAATCCCCTTCAATTACGACGCCATCTGCGACAAAGTCAAAGCACGGGAGAAGCTCGGAAAGCATTTCACGATCGTCGTCGTCGCCGAAGGAGCCCGAGAGCAGGGTGGAGAATTTGTCACCGCAGCAAACGCTCCGTCAAACCGAGAAGCACGGCTTGGCGGCATCGGCGCCCTGGTCGCGCAGGAGATTGAAAGCCGTTCCGGAAAAGAGGCCAGGTTCTGCGTGCTCGGGCACTTGCAACGCGGCGGCAGTCCCACGAGCTTTGACCGCGCACTGTGTTCGATTTTCGGCGCTCAAGCGGTCGAGCTCATTGCCGCAGGCGAATTCGGAAAGATGGTTGCCTTTCAAGGTTCCCAAGTCGGTTCCGTCGAGATCGCGGTGGCTGTAGGACGGCTAAAGACGGTTCGCCCAGATGGAAATTTTGTTCGCACCGCCCGCGCCCTTGGAATATGCTTAGGAGATTGAGCTTTTAGCAATCTCGTGGCGTGAGGCACGACATGACAGGCGGCGTGCAACCCGGCAATAGCTACCCGCTTGGCGCAACGGTTAACGACGCCGGTGTCAACTTCAGCCTCTATTCTCGCAGTGCTACAGGCGTCGAGTTGTTATTGTTTGCCCGCGAAGTCGATGCCATTCCGACCCGCGTGGTTCGGCTTGATCCTTTCACCAATCGCACTTGTCACTACTGGCATGCGTTGGTCCCCGACGTGTTGCCAGGTCAGCTCTACGGCTTCCGAATCGAGGGACCGAATCAGCCTGAGTACGGGCTGAGATTTGATTCGACGAAACTCTTGCTCGATCCCTATGGCAAGGCTGTCGTGGTCCCGCCAGGCTACAATCGGCAGGCCGCTATCGAGCCGGGAGACAATGCCGCATCAGCGATGAAAAGTGTTGTCGTCGATCCGAGCGTCTACAATTGGGAAGGCGACAAGCCGCTGCGATTGCCCTCGGCCCGCACCATCATTTATGAGATGCATGTCCGTGGATTTACGCACCACCCGACCTCCGGGGTCTGCGAAACGACTCGCGGCACCTACGCCGGCCTGATCGAAAAAATCCCCTACTTGCGCCAACTCGGGATTACCGCTGTCGAATTGCTTCCCGTATTTCAATTCGATGCCCACGATTGTTCGCCCGGTAAGGTCAACTATTGGGGCTATGCGCCAATCTCTTTCTTTGCCCCGCACCAAGCCTATAGCTCCGACCAAAGCCTGCTGGGCCCGGTGAACGAGTTCCGGGACATGGTGAAACAACTTCACCGCGCCGGCATCGAAATTATTCTCGACGTCGTCTTCAATCACACGGCAGAAGGCGACGAGCGCGGACCGACACTCTGCTTTCGCGGCATCGACAACCCGACCTATTACATTCTAGAGAACAGTGGCGCTCGATACGCGAACTACACGGGCTGCGGAAACACGCTGAATTCCAACCACCCAGTGGTCCGCCGGATGATCGTCGATAGTCTCCGCTATTGGGTCAAGGAGATGCACGTTGACGGGTTCCGTTTCGATCTGGCGTCCATCCTGTCCCGTGATTCCAACGGCCATCCGCTCCCAAACCCACCCGTGCTTTGGGACATTGATTCGGATCCGGCGCTCGCCGGCACGAAGCTCATCGCGGAAGCGTGGGACGCCGCGGGCCTATACCAGGTCGGCTGTTTCGTCGGTGACGCCTGGAAAGAATGGAACGGCAAATTTCGAGACGACATTCGCGACTTTTCCCGAGGCGAGCCAGGGTCTCTGCGTCGCATCGCCGACAGGATGGTGGGGAGTCCTCAGGTCTATGGCCACAAGCAGCGTGAGGCGGAACAAAGCGTCAACTTCGTAACCTGCCACGACGGCTTTACACTGAATGATCTCGTCGCCTACAACGACAAGCACAACGAAGCGAACGGCGAGTGCAATCGCGACGGCGCCAACGATAACCGCAGTTGGAACTGCGGCATCGAGGGCCCGACGACTGACCCAGCGATCGAGAAACTTCGCAACCGGCAGGTCAAGAACTTTCTGACCATTACGGTCATGTCGCTGGGGATGCCCATGATCTTGATGGGGGATGAATTCCGGCGGACTCAGCGCGGCAACAACAACGCCTATTGCCATGATAACGACCTCAACTGGCTCGACTGGTCGCTCCTCACCCAGCATGCCGACATTCATCGTTTTGTAAGCTTGCTCTGTGCGCGTCGCGCAATGCGTAGCGTGAAACACGAGCGCGAGCGCGTGAATCTCATTTCCATGCTCCGCGACGCAAAAAAGGCCTGGCACGGAATCAAACTAGACCAGCCCGACTGGGGCGACGGCTCGCTGAGCGTGGCATTGGGAGGCGAGCTTCGTGAAGAAGGACTTCAATTTCACTTCATTCTAAATGCATTCTGGGAACCGCTTGACTTTGAGCTGCCGGCACCACAATTCGAACGACCGTGGCGGCGCTGGATCGATACCTCGTTAGACTCACCCGCTGATATCGTCGAATGGGCGAAGTCTACGGCGGTGTCTGGTCTCACGTATCGAGCGTCAGACCGCTCCGTAGTTTTGCTCTACGCAGGTAGCAGCGCAGCGGACCTGCTGCAACCCGCGTCTAAATTGCTGGGCTGAGAAAACACATGTCCAAATCGCTAACTGCCTACGTAGTGGGTAGCAGCGGTTGTCCCAACCGGTGTCGCGCCGCGACAAGAAGCATCTGTCCTGGCGTCGCCCCATCTCCCTCGCGCCGGGCGCCCACTCCTCGCCGCTTCGCCCAGTTGGCGTTCCTCCCCCGTCGGCTGTCCTCTCGCTGTGGCGTGATGCCCGCACCCAGCCAGGCACCGCCGATGCCCGCTCCTCACATGATGGCCGTTTTTCCGTTCGCTAGCCAAATCGCAACCGCAATGGCCGCAACGAATCGGACAACCTACGCTGGTTGACTCCTGTGTTTACGCCAGAGACAATGTCGCATCTGCGATCACAAGTCGGTTCTCTGTCGATGGAGGCTTGCCGTGCGACTCTTTACAGCTACAGCGTTGATTGCAGCGCTTCTCATCAGTGCGGCCGCTTCCAGTCGGTGTCTGGCGGCCGATCCGGCGGCGCTGCTCGATGTTTCGAAGGGGCAAATCCCCGACGACACGGGTAATGGCGACGGTCGTACGAAAATGTCGATCACCAAATCGGACGAATTGGGCGGCGATGCGCTCCAAGTGCAGTTCTCGGCCGGCGATTCCTTCGGTGACCGGGCGGCGCGGGTGAAGAATTGGAAACCATTTTCGCACCTTTCGTTTGACGTCTTCAATCCGGCTGCAGAGAACGTGCTGATCATCTTCAACGTCAATCACCGCGAGACTAAGGCCTTCGCGACTCGCGTTTCACGCGAGATCACGCTGACGCCCGGCAAGAACAACGTTCGCATGAAGCTCGACGAATTGACCAATTCCAACGGTTCGAAGCCCGAATTGGGCGAAGTCGTCCGCTGGTTTATCGGCGTCGAAGAAGAAAAGAAGCCAACGCTGCTATTTAGCAGCATCGTGCTTGATGGCGGCGAGGGGCCAAAGTTGGCAGCGCCGGCCTCTCAGGCATCAGGCGGTGGAAACACTGCCGGCGGCAACACGAGCGGCGGCGCGGGTGCGCCGACGACCTTCAAGGTGACCGGCACAATCGGTAATCAGTCAGTCGATCTGACCGTCACTCCGAACTCTGGACCGGGTGCCGAAGCGCTCAACCGCTCAGCCTTGCCGGCCACCGTTTACACCGTCGAAGCCACGTCAGTCGATCCTGCACGCGCGAATCGGCTGCGCGCCACGAAGATGCCGGCGATCAATAACGCAATCAGCTTCGACACACCCGAAGCCGACGCGGTAATGGCGGCCGTTGAAATGTTTCCCGCCAACAGCCCGTGGTATCTCGACGTCTCCAAGTTTCCATTGCATCCAAACTCGCAAGCACTCGTGGCCAGCACCGGCGCCGACAAGGTGCTTCGTGTGAACTACGACATGGCCTACGTCATTGTTCCGCCCACGCAGCAGCCAACCGCCATGAAACTGACAGAGCTCGCGAGCGAGTCGGACCAAGGTCCGTTCCCAATTCCGGCCAATTTGCCCATCGAAGGCTGGCCTGTGGAATTTAAAAGTAGCGGCGTCTCGCTCGACGCCGTGCAGCAGAATGCGATGAACGATCAAGATAGCGATCGCCATGCGATCGTGCTCGATCCGGTCAACGGCCGCCTGCACGAATTCTTCAAGATCAAAAGGGTCGGCGCGGCATGGGAGGCCGAGCAGGCTTCGACCTTCAATCTCAAGTCGAACAAGTTGCGGCCCGACAGTTGGACTTCAGCGGACGCGGCCGGTTTGGCGATACTGCCCGCCGTTGTGCGGTACGACGAACTGCAGCGCGGCGAGATTGAGCACGCCTTGCGGGTCACGATTCGCACCAGTCGCAAGGCCTACGTCTACCCGGCCACACATCGGGCCGGCCATACCGACGACGAGAACGTCATGCGGATGGGGGAGCGGCTGCGGCTGCGAGCGAGCTTCGACACGAGTCAGTTCACTCCCGCGGCCCAGACCATTCTCAAGGCACTAAAAAAGCACGGCATGTTCGTGGCCGACAATGGCAATGAATGGGCGATTTCCATCGCCCCCGATCCCCGCATTCCCAATCTGGCCGACGAACTGCGAAAGGTCAAAGGCGGCGACTTCGAGGTCGTTGAATTCCCCAAAGGCTACACACCGCCAACGAATTAGTCTCCCACAAAGGAGCTCGATAAGATGCAACGACCGCGACGCTTTCAAAGCCAGTTGATTCTCACGGGACTACTGCTGACCCTATGCGCGGAACGATCGCTTGCTCAACCCGCGACTGCTCAACCCGCGATTGGCCCCCAGGCCGTGCCCCCGGCCAACATCTTCGTCGATGACGACAACGCCGGTCCCCAGGATGGCAGCCCGCTCCATCCATATCGCACCGTGCAGCAGGCCATCGACGCCGCTCAAAACCAGGCCGTCATCGCGGTCGCGACAGGCACCTACCCGCAGAACATCCGCGTGCAGGAAAAGGCAGTCCGCCTCTATGGCGCGTACGTAGGAGGCACCCAGGCCAGCTACGCCGGCGGCACCGC
>DASYDU010000301.1:0-5379 GCA_036499445.1 Lacipirellulaceae bacterium | reverse complement strand
ATGGCGGAACGCGCAACGATCGCCTGTGACGCTGACCGCGAGCGCTTGGGAACCAAGGCCGGGGGTATTTTGAAAGGTGAGGTGGTCGGCGGCGAAGTCGTCGGCCTTGAGATAGGTGGAGGCGGTGTTGCGGGTGCCGATTTTCTTGCCGTCGGGGCCGGGCATGTCGGCGAAATTGTCGAAAGTGAGGATCGTCTTGTCCGCATCATCACCGACAAATCGCACAAACGGCTTTTCGGCGGGGACGGTAATCACTTCCTTGTACTTGCCCGGCGCGATGTGGATGGTGAAGGGCTCGAGACGGTCGGCGGGGGCAACTTCGATGGCGGCTTGGACGGTCGTGAATTGGGCCGAGCCGTCGAGGGCGACTGTGGCGTCGGCGGCAATAGGTTCCGCTGCAAGTGCCGGGCGCGCGATGAGGGCGAGGGCTGCGACTGTGAACTGGAGGAGTTTTCGCGGGACCATGGCAAGATGTCGAGCAAACTCGACCGCTCAATAGGTGCGGATGATTAGCTGGCAGCTACGGCGCGGAGCGGCGACGAACGAAGTGGAAGACGCCCAGCAGGATGATCGCGCCAGCGATCGATCCGAGCCAGCCAGCGGGTTGCGAAGCATCGATGGGTCCGCCGTGGATGAGCGAGCCCAAATATCCGCCAACGAAGGAGCCGGCGACGCCGAGCAGCGTGGTCACGATCAAGCCCATCGGGTCGGGACCGGGAAGGAAGAAACGAGCAATGACGCCAACGACGAACCCGAAGACGATCCAACCAATAATTGCTCCCATGACAAACTCCTTGCTTGCGGGTGTTTTGTTGAAAGGGCGGACGTGATTCATCGTAGCGTAGGGAGCGAGCGACTGCTAGCACCGCGACGCTGTCTTCGGCAGCGGCGGCGACGTTGTTGGGAGGAGTGAATTTGGCTATCTTTGCGGGTTGATTCTCTCGCATCGGGGACGCATGGAAGCAAGGACCCAACGTCATGAAGATTGTCTCGTTTGCGCTGGATGGAAACCGCGGCTGGCCCGATCTCGAACTTGGCGCGTTCGACGCCGGGCTGAACGTGTTTTGCGGGCCGACGGGATCGTCGAAGACGGCGGTCGCGGACTTGATGTCGCACGTCCTCTACGGCCGGCGCTTGGCGGCGGTCGATAGCTTCGATCATCTCGTATCGCCCGAGGGTGAGCTCATCGTGGAGAGTCGCGGGCGGCGGTATCGTTTGCGGCGGTATCAAGACAATGCGGCGGCCGATCGGCTGACCGTGGCGGCGCTCGATGGGTCCGCGGTCGACCAGGATACGGTGCGGCAATTAATGGCCGGATTGTCGCCCTCGCTGCTCGCGCCGCTTTTCGTGGCGGGTTTTCGCGAGTCGCCGCGGCTGGAGTGGCTACTATCGGACGAGTTTGCGCAGGAGTTTCAAGCGGTCGTCGGCGAACGGGGGACCGCGCCAGATCGACCCGATCAGGACGAGCTCTTGGCGCGGCGCGATTCGCTGGCACACGAACTAGAAACACGACTGGCCCAAGAGCGGCAGCAGAGCCATGAACTCGACGACCAGTGGCATGAGCTGGATCAGCTGGTCCACGGCCACCAGCAGGAGATCGAGCAATCGCGCGATCGACTGCGGGCGGCGGAAACGGATTTGGCGGAAGTCGATGCCTGGCTGCGTTATCGAAATTTGGGCGCGACCGCGGCCGAACGCTGGAAGGCGGCAGAACCGAATAATTGGGAGTCGCGGCTGGCGGAACTCGACCACGAGATCGATCGCTGGCGTCAGACGCTGGCCGACATGGAGCGGCGGCAGGCCAGTGTGCGTGTGCAAATGGCGGGCGTACGGCCGGAGGAAGGGGCGGCAGTGGTGTCGCTGGCAGACCAGCGCGCGTGGTTGGGAGTGACCCGCGAATTGGTGGCCGATTTGCAGGGCGAGGTGTCGCGTTTCGCGCGGGCGAACGAGTCGAACCTATGTGTTTGCGGCGACGCGCATCCGCGGCTGCGACCGATTGTCGAGACTTTGCGGCGGCAAATCGATACGCTCGCCGCGATCACGGAGCAGCACGAGCATGCGGTGCGGGCGGCGGACTTGCATGAGGAGGCCGAGCATTTGGCGCGGTCGCAGGTGGAGCTGCGCGGGCAACTTGAGCACTTATTGGATCAGCGGCAGGCGCTGGGTCGGAGCGCGAGGCCAAGCCGAGTTTGGGAGCATGCGGGAGCGGCATTCGCTCTTCGACACGACCCTACACGAGAGCACCAACGGGCGTTATGGGAAGGCGAGACGGCAGAGAAGGATTTGGCCGCGCGGCGAACGGAACTGCATCATGTTCGCACGACGCTGCAAGATCGGCTCGCCGAGCTAGAGCCGCAACTGCGTGAATTGCGATCGCGGCGAGATGCGGTCGAACGCGAGCGGGCGGCGGTGCTCTCCACGGGAAAGATCAAGAGACTGCAGCGCGAGCTGGCGAAATTGCAGCATGAGCTGGAACGTGCGGCCAGTGGGCATGCGTCCTTTGACATCCAGCCTCGGGCACATCATGGCGCCCGGGCATCTGATTTCTTAGCTCAATTGAGCGATGGCGAGCTGGTGCGGTTGCAGCTAGGGCCGGGCGGACGCGGCGCACACGTCGTGAATCGGGCGGGCGAGGCGGTATCGCTCGAGACATTGTCGTCGGCCGAACGGGACCAGGTGTATTTGAGTTTGTGCCTGGCGCTGGTGACGGCGTGCGGGCGGCAGGGCGTACGATTGCCGCTCGTGCTCGATGAGCCATTTTTGCGGCTCGACCACCGGGCGACGGCGGCACTGGCGGCGGTGCTGGATGATTTCGCGCGACGCGGGCATCAGGTCCTTGTATTCACAGGCGAGCGCGAGGCGGCGGCAAGGTTTGCGGCGCTGGGAGCGGCACGGCATCTCATGGCCGATTTACAACGACAGGCGGCGGAGCCGACGCTCGCGGTCGTGCATCATACCGATCAACCGATGATCGCGAAGACGCAAGCGGACGTGCGTCCGCGAAAGGAACAGGGACAGCCGGCTACAAAAAAGCGGAGCGCCGGAAAATCGGTGCACGATGCCGGGCGACGGTTCTATTTGGAACCACTCACCAACGTTGTCCATGCGCCCTCTATTGGACCCAAAGCAGCACACCGGCTGGCAAAGGCGGGGATTCATACAGTGGCAGATTTGCTGGCAGCCGACCCGATCGAGGCCGCGCGCAAGCTGGCGGCGAAGAATCTGACGCCAGAGGTGATTCGCAGTTGGCAGCGACAGGCGCGACTCGTCTGCCAGGTTCCGCAACTGCGGCAGCATGATGCGCAGATTCTGGTGGGCAGCGGCTTCACGACGGCGGCACAAATCGCCGAGATGAAGCCAGAAGAATTGCTGTCTCGGCTGACCGCGTTTTGCGCTACGGCGGCCGGAGAGCGAATTTTGGGCGAGCACTCGCGGCCCGATCTGGGGCTGGTGACAAAGTGGATCAGCCGGGCCGGACATCGGCGGAAATTAGATGCCGCGTGACAGATGAAGGTTAGCGTTGGCGCAACTCTGTTAGAAGTTCGATATCGGTGAGCAAGCGAACTCCATGTGACGCACAAAAGCCTGAGACAGATGGGTCCAGGAGATGTTGATCCCGCGTGCATAGAACGCCGGCAATTCCAAGCACTGCAGTCAATACGATGGGGTTGTCTCGAGGATCGCGCAGAACAACAGCGGGGAGTTGTGTCGGCAAGGGAACAATCGTCGCCGTACGATGAAGCTGACCGACAAATCGCTGGATAGTTCGAGTATCGAGCCGATAGAGATTGCTAAGCCTAGGTCGCTGCAAAACTTCGAGTAGCTCCGCCAGAATCGGCAGTGATGCGATCAGGATATGATCGCGGACGATTATCTCCAATAGGTCGCTGGCCGCGCCAGCGGGAGTCAATGCGGCTCGCACCAACACATTTGTGTCGCAGGTGACCCGCATGAGCTAATTGCCGTAGCGGACCGCATCACATTCTTCGTCGATCACTTGCTCAATGCGTTCCGACGGCGCGCCAGATTGCGGCAGATTTTTTCGCATGTCGGAGATAATCAGTTGCAAATCGTCCCAGGATTTGTTGCGCGAATCACTTGCTGGCTCGGCAGAGCTGCCAAAAGCGGCAATATATAACTGCTGGTCGTCGCGCAGCGGATGCCCGATGAGGCCCTCAACTGCTGCACGCGCCGGGCTGGGTAAATCGCCGACGTTTTGTAGGAAAGTATCCATACTGCAATTGTACCACGGCAAAGCGCACTTGGAAGCTGATTGCCGAGGTGCCGCGACAGCCCGCGTGCTAAGGCACTCTCGCCTTACTCCTCTTCAAACTTGATCACCTTAATTTCGAAGCGGTTGGTGCCGGCGGGGACGGCGACCTCGACTTTGTCGCCAACTTTTCTGCCGACGAAGCCTTGGGCGAGCGGGCTAGCGATGTTGATCTTGCCGCTGTCGTAGTCTTCTTCGCCGGCGCCGACGAGCGTGAACTCCTCTTCATCGCCGAAGTCGAGGTCCTTCACGACGATCGTGCAGCCGAAAGCGACCTGGTCCTTGGGAAGCTTGGCGTTGTCCATGATCGCGGCATGGGCCAGCTTCTCGCGCAAGAGGTTGATCTTGGCCATCAGCAGGCCCTGCGACTCGCGGGCGCCGTGGTACTCGGCGTTTTCGCTGAGGTCGCCCTCGGCGCGGGCGGCCGCGATCCGCCGTTCGATCTCGGGCATCTTCTCGTTTTGGAGCACTTCGAGCTCCGCTTTAATTTTGTTGTAGCCGGCACGGGTCATCGGAATGCGATCGGCCATGGCAGTGTTTCCGCGCGAGTACGTGATTGACGAAGGCGCAAAAAAAGCGGCCTCCGCGAGGGAGACCTGTTGACGCCGTCTATTTTCAATGGATTGGGGTCGGTTGTAAAGGGTCGGGGGAGAGGGGAGGGTTCAGAGTTCGGGGTCCAGGGTTCAGATGCAGGGTTCGGCGCGTGTTAGACTGTCGGCGCTTCTTGAATGGGCCACATTCTATTCTGCTAAGTAAAGCAAGCATCCGCAGGACTTGCAGAAAATCGGCTTCGAAAGCATGAGCTCGTTTTGCATGTTGAGGGTGATCTGCTGTCCGCAACTGCCGCAGACGTTGTCTTCAACCGGCGCCAATCCTTCGGCGCCCTTGCTGCGGACGACCCGGTCGTAGTTGACTTTAAATTCACCTTGGAGCGCGGTCTCGGCCGTGGCGAGCTCGGCTTCAAGCCGCCCGATGTCCGCGCGGAGCGATGCGGCAGAGTCCTCGACCCCGTGGCGCGTCTTTTCGAGTTCCTGGGTCCCGGAGGCAACCGTTTTTTCCGCCTCCTTGACGGCGGCATTCAGGCTATCGAGCTTCTCCATCGATTCGAG
>DASYDU010000300.1:0-7484 GCA_036499445.1 Lacipirellulaceae bacterium | reverse complement strand
GGAAATGCAATACCTGCGCCAGCGGCGCGAAGCGCTCGGTGGACCGGTTCCGTCACGCGTGCCGAAGCCGGTTACGATGCCAGTGCCGCGGCTGGCCGATTACGACAAGACGATGGCCAAGCTGGTGAGCAAAGGCCCCGGCAAGGAAATGTCGACCACGATGGGCTTTGTGCGATTGCTTGGTGATCTGTTGCGCGACAAGCAAATTGGCAAGAACATCGTGCCGATCGTCCCCGACGAGTCGCGCACCTTTGGCATGGAAGGTTTGTTCCGACAAGTCGGCATCTATGCTCACTCCGGTCAGCATTACGAGCCTGTCGATTCGGATCAGATCGCGTTCTACAAGGAGGCGGTCGACGGCCAATTGCTCGAGGAAGGCATCACGGAAGCGGGCTCGATGTCGTCGTTCATCGCGGCGGGCACGGCCTACTCCTCGCACGGCGTGAACATGATCCCGATGTTCATCTACTACTCGATGTTCGGCTTCCAGCGGATCGGCGATTTGATTTGGGCCGCCTGCGACGCCCGCGCCAAGGGCTTCATGCTCGGCGGAACGGCCGGGCGCACAACGCTCAACGGCGAAGGCCTGCAGCATCAGGATGGCCACAGCTTGGTAAACGCGATCGCGTTCCCGACGGTGCGGGCCTACGACCCCGCCTACGCCTACGAAACTGCCGTGATCATTTTCGACGGCCTCAAGCGTCTGTACGAAGACGGCGAAACGGCCATCTACTACATTACGCTGGAGAACGAGAATTACGAAATGCCGGAGATGCCCGCCGGCTGCGAGGAAGGGATCATTCGCGGCATGTACAAAGTTTCGAAGGCCGACGTGCCGAGCGGACATCGCGTGCAGCTCTTCGGCAGCGGCGCGATATTGCGCGAGGCGCTGCGGGCCCAGAAGATTTTGGCCGAGAAGTTTCACGTGGCCAGCGACGTCTGGAGCGTCACGAGCTACACGCAGCTCCGTCGCGACGCGCAGGAATGCGAGCGCTGGAACATGCTCAATCCGGGCCAATCGGCGCGGAAGTCGTACATCGAAGAGATGCTCGCCGGCGTCGAAGGGCCGTTCATCGCCTCGTCGGATTACTTAAGATGCCTGGCCGAGCAGATCAGCGCCTGGGTGCCGGGCGGTTTGTTCGCGCTGGGCACCGACGGCATGGGTCGCAGCGAAAACCGCGCCACGCTACGGCGGCACTTCGAGGTAGATGCCGAGTGCATCACCATCGCGGCGCTGTACCAGCTAAAGAAGCAAGGCAAGTGCGACGGCGGGTGTGTGGCCCGCGCGGTCGCCGAGCTGGGAATCGATCCGAACAAGCAATCGGCACTGTACGCCTAGTTTTAAGAAATTAACCACTGAGACACAGAGAGCACGGAGAAGATTTTCGGATAGTCACGTAGAGATTTCTGCAACATGAGTCGCAAACATTCGGTGAATCTGGATGAATTGCTCGCATTGATGATTTCTCAGTGTTCTCCGTGCCTCCGTGGTTAACAATATACTTTACTAAATTGTCATGGCCAACCAAATCAAGCTGCCGAATCTCGGCGAGAATATCGAATCGGGCGACGTGCTCTCCATCTTGGTCAGCGAGGGGGACACCGTCGCTAAGGATCAGGATCTCCTGGAGCTCGAGACCGACAAGGCAACCATGCCCGTGCCCAGCCCGTCCGCCGGCAAGATCACCAAGATATTGGTCTCCGAGGGCGACACGATCAAAGTGGGCGCCGCGTTTATGGAGATTGAGTCGGCCGGCGCTGCGGCGCCTGCTGCAAAAGCACCGGCGGCCGCCGCACCCAAGGCCGCCACAACTGCGGCGCCCACTACTCCCAAACCAGCAAAAACAAATGCATTGTCTGCCCCCGCAACGATTAAGCTCGCGCCCAAACCGCAGCCGCCGGCGCCCAAACGCGAAGCGGCGCCTGCACCGTCGCGGCAGGCCGCCTCAGCGAAACAGGTTACCGAGGCCGATGAAGATGGTGCGCCCGCCGAAATTTCCGGCGATGGCCATGCCGCCTCGGCGGCCGGGCCCGCTGTGCGCCGCCTCGCACGCCAGTTGGGCGTCGACTTGCGGCAAGTTCGTCCGACGGGCGACGGCGGACGGATCACAGCCGAGGATGTCCAGGCCTTTGTTCGCGAGGCGAACGAAATGGTGGCCGCCTCCGTGCCACGGGGCGTCACGCCGCCGGGCACGCCAGATTCCGACGACTACGGCAGCGTGCGAGTCGAGAAGATGTCGCGGATGCGGCAGACCATCGCCCGCAACATGGTCGCCTCGTACACGACGATTCCGCAGCTCACCAATTTCGACGACGTCGACATCACCGAGCTCGAGGACATGCGGAACGAGAGCAAGGGAGACTACGAGGTCCGCGGAATCAAGCTCACCACGATGTCGTTTCTGATCAAGGCGGCCGCCTCGGCGCTCAAGCGGCACCCGATCGTCAATTCGTCGGTCGAAATGGACGAGCAGCAGATCATCTACAAGGAATACGTGAACATCGGCGTCGCGGTCGACACGGAGCGCGGGCTGGTGGTGCCCGTGCTGCGAAACGTCGACCGCAAGACGATTTCGCAGATTGCCGCCGACCTCGATCACCTGGCGGCGCTCGCTCGCGCGGGCGAGTTGAGCCTGGAGGACATGCGGGGCGGCACATTCACGATCAGCAACCTGGGCGCGGTCGGCGGCACCTACTCGACGCCGATCATCAATCCGCCCGAGGTGGCGGTCCTGCTCGCCGGCCGCAGCCGCATCTTGCCGCAATTCGTGAATAGCAAAGTCGAGCCGCGATTGATGCTGCCGCTCTCGATCACGTACGACCACCGCGCCGTCGACGGCGCGGCCGCGGCTCGCTTCCTCAACGAAGTGAAGGGGTATCTCTCCGCCCCGGGCCGCCTCCTCCTCGCGCCATAAAGATTCCCCTCTCTGTACGTGGCGAGGGGCTAGCGGAGGGGTTCGTATGGGGCGTCTCGCACGCCGATCCTACCGAAATCTTGAAGGATAAAAGGGGAATTCTGCTGGCCGAGTGGCCTGCTCGGCGACCGCGGAATTGGCTGCAGTTGGTGCATCAGGCGCAATCGGAGGCGGAGGTCACGGCGCTAAGACGTTGCGTGCAGCGCGGCACACCGTCCGGCAGCGACGCCTGAATGCGACCCTCGGCCGCGCGGTTGGATTTGGGTTTCACGCTGCGCCCGCGCGGTCGTCCGCGGCTGCAGCCGGAATAAAAGAGAGCTGATCCCTTGAGCCTTCCTGATGTCCCTTTTTCTGAGGCCCAGGGTTGGGACCTGGGGGCCCTAGGTTCAAATCCTATCATCCCGACTTCAAGGTGACATTGTACTTATTTGAAAAAGCAGAATTTCCCCTTTCCCCCTTCCGGATGCCATCGCCTTTTTAGGTGCGGCGCGATCGCTGCTTGTAACCAAACGTTCCCAAGAAGACCATACCTATTCCGAGCATCGCCATAGATGTGGGTTCCGGTACGGATGAGACCAGCACCGAAACGATACCGCCATTGTCCGGGAGGTAATAGTCTGGCACGGCGAAGATGAGCGTTTGAACACTGCTGAAAGTGTAGGAACTGGCGGTCGTGCCCGTATAACGGCCAGAGCCGGTGACAATCTGCTGATAATAGCCTACGTTGATGGCCCGTTGATAAGCGGCGCTTGGACTGCCGTAGCCAAAGCCGTTATCGGTGACAGCTCCGGTGAATAGCTGGTGCTGACTGGCATCGGTCGCCGCAGAAACATCGAAGGCCAGATAATCGGTCGCCCACGGACTGTTATAAGTCCATGCTCCACCAATTTGATTCAGTTGAGCGGCGGAAAGCGATGGGAACAGGGTTGCAGCGTCGTTTTGATCGACAACGCGAAAGGTATAGGTACCGGGTTGGAAGGTGAATTCAAGCAAATTTGAGCTGGTATTAAACGGGGCGTACCAGGCATCGGCATTTGGACCCGTAAAATTCGCCGCACCATCGGCTGTACCACCAATGTTGATGATCGCCGATCCGGCGGGGAGGTTCGTGGTAATCACGGTGCCGGCGTTGACAGAAGTGCAGCACGCAAGAATTGCGGCGAGAATGACAGTAAAGCTGGCCTTCATGAGCGTACCTCAAGCGAAGGTGTGTCGAATTCAAAGCGTAGTAGCGATGTCGTTGACAACGGAATTCAATGTCAAAAATACAACTAGCTCTGTAAGAATTGAGCGTTCAGTAGCGCTCTTGTTTTAGTGGTCGGCGTGAGAGCATGTCAACAGGTTTTTGTGCATTTTGCCGCAAATATCTTACATAAGCAGCAGCTTTGAGCGTTCGTTGTTTGACATCTCGTCATTGCCCTCTGTTGGTCCGGCGACTGTCCGCCACCAGTTCAAATTGTCCTGTCACCCTGGCGAGAGCCCCCAAGCCCTACGCGGCCAGACTCGGCATAAGTGATTTAGCGGCCAAGACTATGACTCTCGGCCAGGCTTTGACACCGAACAGAAAAAATTCTAACGGTGTCCTGTCACCCCGACTGTGCTGGCAATGTCGATTCTATTCTACCTATCGCGTTGCGCTCGGCCTGCGACCACGCTGGCGCGTGGCACCTTCGGCCGCGCTCACTTGCAGGTTCAAATTCTCCGCCCCGATCTCGTTTCGTGTCGACGTTTTATGGTCTTTGTCAAAGGGCTTTCTCGTTACCGGTACGAAGCGATCGAAATTCTGCGGGCAGCTAACAAATGCCGAGCCTTAAAGATGCCGCTCTCATTTTTGCCTTTGTAGCAGAGATGGCGGAGCAAGAGTAACATGGACTTCATGTCTGAGCTCACGCAACGACTGAAGAACTCGATAGCGATTAAATCTGTCGCGCTTGCCATAGTACTTTTGGCGGTCGTCCAACAGAGTCGGGTGGCGTTGGGTGCGGATCCTGACCGGCGCGGTGTAGCGCCAATCGTGCCAATTAAGGCGGAAGCGTTCCCTTTGCAAAACGTGCGGCTTTTGGAAGGCCCTTTCCAACATGCCATGGAATTGGACCGGGCATATCTTTTGTCACTCGATCCAGACCGATTGCTTTACAGCTTCCGAGTCAATGCCGGCTTGCCAACGACGGCGAAACCTTATGGCGGATGGATGACTCCAGGTCGAGCAAGCTGTGCCGAGTTTGTGGGGCACTATCTTTCGGCTTGTGCAATGATGTACGCCAGCACCGGCGACCAACGGCTGAAGGAAAATGTCAATCAAGTGGTGACAGGTTTTGGACAGTGCCAGGAGAAATTGGGGACCGGTTACCTGCACACGAAGCCGGACAACTTTACGACTCGCGGCGAAGCGCCGCTCGGGTTGTGGTATCAAATCCACAAGATCATGGCCGGACTAATGGACATGTACGTATATTGCGACAATCAGCAAGCACTTCAAATCGCGCAGCGGCTGGGCGATTGGACTAAGCGCGGAACGGACAAGTTCAATGACGACCGGATGCAGAAGATGCTTGAGATCGAACATGGCGGCATGAACGAGGCTCTGGTGAATCTTTATGCTCTCACGGGTGAGGCCAAGTATCTCCGGCTGGCATTCCGCTTCAATCATACGGAGGTGATCGGTGCTGCTTCCAACCTACAGGACAACCTCACGGGCAAGCACTCCAACACACAAATTCCGAAATTTGTCGGCACGGCGCGGGAGTACGAATTGTCAGGCGAAGATTGGCTCTAGACCACTTCCGTTTTCTTCTGGGACACCGTCGTCAATCAGCGCTCTTACGTAATCGGCGGTAATGGAATCGGGGAATTCTTTTCAGCCAAGGAAAAGCTTTCGCAGGCCCTGGGATCGAATACGTGTGAGACATGTAGCACGTACAACATGCTGAAATTGACGCGCCATCTGTTCGCCTGGGAGCCGCGAGTCGAATACGCCGATTTTTATGAACGGGCGCTCTACAACGACATCCTAGCTTCGCAGAATCAAGACACTGGAATGATGTGCTATTTTCTTCCGCTGGCTGGGGGCCATAAGGAATTTTCAAATCCAGAGGACTTTTGGTGTTGCGTCGGCACCGGCGTCGAAAATCACGCAAAATACGGCGACAGCATTTACTTCCACGATGGCAAATCCGCACTATTTGTAAATCTGTTCATCGCGTCGGAGTTGCGCTGGCCGGAAATCGGCGTGAGCGTACGGCAGCAAACGAAATATCCTGAGGAAGGACGGACGCATCTCACATTTAATTGTGAAAATCCTATTCGGCTTCAACTTCGCCTCCGACACCCGTACTGGTCGACTTCAGGTTTTGAAATCGAAGTGAACGGAGTTCGACAAGAGGACCACAGCAAACCGGGAAGTTACGCTGTTGTGGACCGTACCTGGAAAAGCGGGGATACCATTAAGATCGCCATGCCATTTGCGCTTCGGACGGAGGGCTTTCGCGATAATCCGCACCGCGTTGCGCTGCTGTATGGCCCGCTGGTACTGTGCGCGCAAACTGCGCGGCATACTGAGTCCCCCTACCCAGCCATGATTGTCAATCAAAGTGGGCTGCCAACAGGTTTGCAGCCCGTGCCGGGACGATCTTGCACGTTTACTGCTGCATCACGAGTTTTGCAAGTAGGCAGTGACAGCGGCGAGGATGTGCTCCTGGAGCCGATCTACCAGGTGCATGGCACTCGCGAATACGTTGTCTATTGGGACCAGTACACGCCAGATCAATGGCAGGCGATTGAAGCGCAAAATGCAGCATTCATGGCACGCACTGTCGACCGTGTGCTTCCAGGCGACGAACAAAGTGAACGCGAGCATAATTTGCGGGGCGAGAAGATCGGAACGGACGGAAAGAGTTGGCGACATGCCACGGACGGTGGCTGGTTCTCTTGGGATTTGAAGGCACTTTCGAGCCGGCCTCAGGAGTTATGCGTCAAGTATTGGGGTAGCGACAGCGGAGGTCGTGAGTTCGACGTCATTGTAGAGGGTCAGACGCTGGCGACCGTAACGTTGGATAACAACAGACCGGGTGAGTTCTTTGAAGAGACGTATCCGATTCCCGAGCAACTCACGCGTGGAAAGGAGAAGATCACCGTCCGATTCCAGGCCCACCCCAAGAAGACGGCAGGTGGCGTGTTCGCCTGCACATCGCTTATCTCCGAGCATAAGAACTAGATGCCACAACCACGCCAGGACTACAAAACCGAGAGGGTCGCATCACGATCCCTATCGCTCAGTATTAACTCAGTAAAGGGGTCAAACTCAGTCAAGGGGTCAGAACTGTTTTCTATAAATAGTTCTGACCCGTTTGTTCATTCAAGGTGAGCGGATCACCGGCGAGGATGGGCCGTTGTCGATTCAAGCGAAATGCCCTTTGGCGGGCGTTCACCGCGTGTACAATATGACAGTCGAGGGCGAGCACGTATACTTTGTCTCGCAACTTGCGCTGCTAGCGCATAACAACGGATGTTCTGTAGGAGAGATTGGTGGCTCCGACGCAAGGCCACCAAACTTAAGCCCAGAGGGAGCCG
>DASYDU010000299.1:0-13284 GCA_036499445.1 Lacipirellulaceae bacterium | reverse complement strand
GCTAAAATGGTCCCGC
Organism: Lacipirellulaceae bacterium; assembly: GCA_036499445.1. Classification (GTDB taxonomy): domain Bacteria; phylum Planctomycetota; class Planctomycetia; order Pirellulales; family Lacipirellulaceae; genus DASYDU01. Next base: position 13,268 of record DASYDU010000299.1, on the reverse strand, counting down.
CAAACCGAGTAATCCGCCGCGTCGATCACGCCGTCATGGTTGCCGTCGGCGGCCAGGGAGGTCGTCGAGCCGAAACTGGCTTTCCAGAAGTTGTAGTCATTCATGTCGACGATGCCGTCGACGTTGTAGTCGCCTGGTGTAATCGGTGCGAACATGTGGCTCTTAAAATAGTCCGGCTCGAGACTTTCCACGAGGCCGAAGAGTAAGAACATGTGATCTACCAGGCCGGCATCCGAGGGTATCCAGCTTGGCTGTGTGGCAGAGACGCGCGTCAGCCCATATTTGAAGCTAGGATTCGAATTGGGGTCTTGCGCGTTGTAGAACTGGAGCAGTGTATCCATGTCGCCCCAGGCCGCGACGGCCTCTGGCGAGAATACATTGTTCGGATGATTTGAAATCGAATCAGCATTATATCCCTGGGGACTCACGCCAGCCGTCAGCCCATAACGATAGGTTTGTCCCAAAGTCGCGCTTGAAAATAGCTTGTCGGCTTGCTGTTGGTTGCGGAAGTACGTTTCGAAATCGGCGCTATTGCGAAAATCGCCGTTAAAGAAATGCATTTGCTGGACCCAGAACGCGGGTGCGAATGAGCTAGTGTTGTCGGTCAGAGTGGGAATTTGGCCATAAAATGCCTTGGGAATAGCGTTCGTATCGAGCCATCGATTCTCGATTGCCAGGGCGCGCGAATTGTTCGGGTCGCGCAGGGCCAGGCTCTCGACGAGCATGAATTCGTTCCAAGATCTGACGGTACCGCCGAGGCCGGTGCCTGCTTTGCCCACGTCGAGATAGATTCCGCCGTTGAGGCTAGGGCTGATGGCATCGTTGAAGTTGATGCTACTGCTTAATTGATTGGCTAGCGCAGCGATATTGGCGTTTGTCGGAAACTGCTTTTGAGCGAATTGCGCTCCGGCTACTAAGAGAGCCGTGCCAATCGGCGTATAGGACGCATCCCAACCGCCGCCGGCGGCTGCGCCGGTGTTTATGTTCATGAAGTGGATGAAGTAACCGTTGTTAGAACGCTCGGGGGTTACGCCGGCTGTCTGCCCCGCGTAGGTGGACAAGATCTTTTCCACGCGCTGCTCGGCATCCGGTAGTTTTCCCAATTCACTGAGCGCGCTGAGCCCGAGTAACTCGAAACCTGCGGCGTCGGGCGTGGCCGGATGAAAACTCGCACCATTCAGCACGAGCGAGTCGCGGACCAATCCCGAGGGCATCATCGCGTCGACGACGTAGTTCTTGAGACGGTTGATCTGATCGTCGCGAACCGCGTTGAGATCCTGCGCGAGCGCGGCCGAGCAAAAAACTACCTGCGTGAAAGCAGAAAGGCATAGCGCGAAGAATGACGCGCGCAATGCCAAATGCAAATTCAATCGATGCCTCTTGCTGCTGCGCGGCATGGCACACTTGTTGCCCATCGTCATCCAACTAATCCTCAATTGCTGCCCCATTGGTGCGAATGACGCTCGAAAAGAACCTTGCCGACGATTTGGGAATCCGCTGTTGAGTCGGGTAGTCGACGCGAACGATGCCAAACCGCTTCGAAAAGCCCGAATGCCACTCGAAATTATCGAGCAGTGACCAGACAAAATAGCCGCGGAGATTCACGCCTTCGCCAATCGCCTGCCGCGCGGCCCGCAGATGATCACGAATATATTCTACACGCTGCGTGTCAACGACGCCGCCATTTGGCTCGGGCACATCGTCCATCGCGGCGCCATTTTCCATGATGTAGAGCGGCAAATCACCATAGCGTTCGCGGACCGATCGCAATGTGTCGATCAATCCCGCCGGATGAATTTCCCACCCGGTCGCGGTACGAGGACAGTTGGGCTTGTCGACGATGCGAGCCCGTGGCGGCCCCGCTGAAACATTATCCGCGACATAAAGTCGCAGGTAGTAGTTAATTCCCACGAAATCAATCGGGCTTTGAATGAGCGCAGCGTCGGCGGCCTCGATGGCAGGCCACGCCGGGCCGAACATCTCGCGCATCTCTTCGGGGTATTGGCCCAGGAACATGGGATCGAGAAAATGCCGATTCAAGTAAGCGTCCATTCGACTGGCCGCCTGTCGATCCGCCGCTAAATCGGTCGCTGGATCGATGGGCACCAGATTTACCACCAGCCCGATCTGCTGCTTTGATTCGCTGCGAAAAGCGTCGACCGCCGCCCCATGCGCACGTAACAAATTGAGCGACACCGCGCCTGCCTCCGCCCAGTCGCAGCGCCCCGGCGCGTGCTGTCCCGACACGTAGCCGTTGTCGAACACGACCCACGGCTCATTGATCGTCGCCCACTGCGGAACACGATCGCCGAGCGCGCGAAATATAGTCCGCGCATATTCGGCAAACCATTGCGGCATGTCGCGCGCCGCCCAACCGCCCCGATCCTCGAGCGCTTGGGGCAAATCCCAGTGGTAAAGCGTCACCGAGGGCCGAACCTGGTGCTCAAGCAGCAAATCGACCAGGCGACGGTAGAAGTCGAGGCCGCGCTGGTTCACGGTACCGGTCCCCTGCGGCAGCACCCTCGACCAGGAAATGCTAAACCGATATGCCTGGATACCCAGCACGCGCATCAGCGCGATGTCGTCCGCAAACCGACGATAATGATCGCACGCGATGTCCCCGTGATCGTTGCCCTGAATCTTCCCTGGCTGGTGGGCGAAGCGATGCCAGATGCTTGCACCGGCGCCGTCTGCCAGTGGCGAGCCTTCGATTTGATAGGCACTCGTCGCCGCGCCCCAGATAAAATCAGTCGGAAAAGTCGCTGCCGCCACGAAGCCGCCCCGCACGTCAAAGGGAGTTACATCCGAACGACAACTTCATGGCGCCGCCCGTCGCGCAAGAGCGGCACCCGCGCGGCACCGTCGCTGACATTGGCCGGATTTCCATCGACCGTGGCGGCGACCACGCCTCGTTCTTTGCCTTTTGGGTTCTCGATGGTAATCTCGTATCGCGTGTCAACACCGGGCACGCGATACGAAAGGCGACATCGCGGCCACTTCGCAGAGATCGTCGGATTGATCACAAGCCACTGGCCGCCGTCGATCGAAAATCCAAAAATCGACTCGATCGCCACGCGCAGCATCCAGCCGGCCGAGCCGGTGTACCATGTCCAGCCACCTCGGCCGACGTGCGGCGGCTCACCGTATACATCTGCTGCGACAACGTACGGCTCGGTTTGATAAATGGCCACGTCGTCCGGAGTCGAAGTGTGCGAGATCGGGCTGAGCATCTTGAGCAACTCAACGGCCCGCGTGCCCCGGCCCAGCTCTGCCATCGCACGCACAAACCACAACACTCCGTGCGTATACTGTCCGCCATTCTCTCGGATGCCGGGCAAGTAGCCTTTGATATAACCGGGATCGTGCGTCGTTCGGTCAAAGGGCGGCGCGAGCAAGCGAATGATTCCAGCCTCTTCGTCGACCAGCCGTTTCTCGACCTCGGCGACGCTCAATTCGGCGCGTTCTTTGGAAGCGACCCCGGAGAGTACCGCCCAGGCTTGGGCCAGCGCGTCGATTTGACATTCGTCTGACTTTGCCGACCCGAGCGGCTCGCCGTCGTCGTAGTAGGCTCGGCGATACCAGGACCCGTCCCAACCTGCCTTGTCGAGCGCCCGTAGCAGCTGATCGCGATATGCCTGGTATCTTTTCGCCCGCTCCCAGTCGTTGCGCCGCTCGCAAATAGGCAGCATTAATTTCAGGACCGAGGCGATGAAGAACCCGAGCCAGACGCTTTCACCGCGTCCCTGACTGCCGACCCGATTCATGCCGTCGTTCCAATCACCGCAACCGAAAAGCGGCAGGCCATGGGCCCCGGTGGTCAGCCCGCGGTCGATCGCCCGACAGCAGTGCTCGTAGATCGTCGCGGTCTCGTCTGTCGGCTCAATGTGGAGATACGCTTCTTGTTGCTCATCCCCAAGCGTTGGGCCACTCACAAATGGCACCGCTTCATCCAATACTTGCTCGTCACCAGTCACCGCGATGTAGGTTGCTGCAATATACGGCAGCCACAACAAATCGTCCGAGAAACGCGTCCGCAGGCCGGCCCCTGTCTCCGGATGCCACCAATGCAACACATCGCCCTCAATGAATTGTTGGCTGGCATGGCAGACGAGCTGGCGGCGCGTTAAGTCGGGCCGATAGTAAACAAGCGCCGCGGCGTCCTGAAGTTGATCGCGGAAACCAAATGCCCCGCCAGGCTGGTAGTAGGCTGATCGCCCCCACATCCGGCAGCTCAAGTTTTGATACGTCAGCCAGCCGTTGACCAATAGATCAATCTCGGCGTCCGGGGTCTGCACTTGGACCGCCGAGAGCGTCTCACACCAAAACTCCTTGGCTTGATCGAGCGCTCGCTGGACTTCCTCTGGACGACGATACTTCCGTATCAATTCGGCTGCACGATCGAGCGTCGTGGCTTCCCCGAGCAGGATTGTGCATTCATACGTGTTACCGGCCGCGAGCTCAATCGGCACTTGCCAGGCGGCACACGGATCAAGCCCAGAACCCGTCCGATTGTCAAGCCGCTGGCCGCTAGTAAGCGCAGCGGCGGATTCAAGCTGCCCCAGCTCGCCCAAAAAAGTCGAGCGATCGTCGGTATGATAGCACTCAGTCGAATCATCGGCATCATCCGCCGCAATCGCCGAAAAAGCGACACAGCTCTCGAAGTGCTCGCGACTTGGATTGCGGGCCAAGATCGCGGAGAGCGTCGTGTCGAACTGTGTAGTTACCGATCCGACTGATTCGGCCGCCAGCGTTCCCAAAGCCAAATGCGCATACGAAAACAGCGAAAGCTGCCGCGCGACTCGACCACGGTTCACCAGCCGAACCCGGGCCAGCTTCACTGGCTCGTCCGGCGCCATGAAGAGCGTCAGCTCCTGCTCAATTCCATGACTCACGTGCTGAAACGTTGTGTAGCCAAATCCGTGCCGGACTTCGTGCGGCACTCCTGCCGGCGTTGGACCGGGTGTGACTGACCAGAATGTCCTGGCCTCTTCGTCGCGGATCCAAATCGCCTCGGCGTGAGGATCGCAGACAGGATCGTTGTGCCATGCGGTCAAGCGATTGTTACGGCTATTGCCGACCCAGGTGTAGCCCGCGCCCCGCTCCGTGACCAAGAAACCGGCCGACTCGTTCGCGATCACATTCACCCACGGCCGTGGTGGAAGTTGGTGACCGCCGCCGTCGTCGGGCTGGAGTCGGATCACGTATTCCCGCCCATCGGCAGAGAAGCCGCCGTATCCGTTGTCAAACCGGAGCAGCTCCGGTTTGCCTTCCTGATGAGCGGCTTCCCTTTCCGACCCAGCGAATGCGGGCCGGTAAATTGCTTTTCGCTTTGCCGCCGACGCGCTCGGTTTGGCGCTAGTGTGCGCCGGATGAACAAGTAATCGACCGGCCATCGATTTGTCCGAGCGATCTCGCTCAGAACCGTTCCCCTTACCGTTGCCTTCGAGCAATGTGCCCGACTGGGCCGCGGCAGCAAAGATCGTCTGAGCTTGAACGAAGTCGGTTACCTTCGACGCAAGTCTCTCAATTTCATGCCGGCCCCGTGCTGATCCCAGAGTCCATACGATCTGCCGGGTCTCCGCCGGAGCAAGCGACACCGTGGTTCGCAGACTGCCGACTGGATCGAGCACCGCCCCCCACTCACCACGCAACTTGACCGTGGGATCAAGTGCGCGGGGCCGTGCCAAAGTCCGTCCCCGACCGATGAAACTAGCACGGTTCGTTTCAAACTGAATGCCGCCTTGCAGCCCTTCCGCGTCGCCGCACACAAGGCAGTGGCAGGCCCATTGTTCTGATTCCGCGGCGCTCCGCGGTCGCCGCCGCGCCAATATGGCATTTTGCTCTGAGCAAAACTCAGTTTCGATAAACAGCTTCGAAAAGGTCGGGTGGCTTTCGTCGACCTCAGGGCGTGCGAGCACAAACTCGATGTAGCTGGTTAATTCAATCCGCCGTGTGCGATGCCCGAGATTCGTGATTCGGCACATTCGCAATTCAAGATCATCGCTGGGGTCCACGCACACAGACATCCGGCATTCAAGCCCATCGTCGATTCGCACGATCTCGGCAACACCCGGCGATACGACGAATTCGTACGCCTCAGGCACGACATGGGTGGGTTGAAACCCGGCCGACCAGACCGATCCCTGGTCCAAATCGCTCAAGAATAGGTGAAAGCCATCCGCATCGCACGTTGGATCGGGAACCCAGCGCGTAACGGCCAAACCGCGGCACTCGGATCGTCCGCTGCCGACGCCGCTGAGCTGCACGCTATAGTGGCCGTTGGTTAGACGAACGACCTGCCGCGGCAATTCAACGAGAGGTTCGTCGCGAGATCGGACGCCGCGTGGGCCCCGACGCTTCAGTTCGATGGGATTCATGGTGGATGCGAACCGCTGGCCATATAAAAAGCACGTGCAAATCCGGACCGCAAGCGCTTTCAGTCACCGGAATTCAGTCTAGCTGCCGGATTCGGGAAAGGCGAGTGCTCGGAGACAATATCTCTTATTCTTTGAGACTGCCAGCGGTGATTCCCGCGACATAGTATCGCTGGACTGCGACAAACAGGACCAGAACGGGCAGCACCCGCAACACGGAGCCCGCCATCATCAGCTCCATATCCTGGACGTCCTCGCCCGACAGAATGGCCAGGGCGATTGGCAGCGTCCACAAATGAGAGTCGATGGAGCGCCACCAAGGGCCACATAAGGTCGTTCCACGTAACTAGAAACGTGAATACACCGAGCGTTATCACGATCGGCCAGATGAGGGGCAGAATTGGTAGATTCACCGCTCCCCTTCGATCGAGACGAGTGCTCCGCTTTCGGCAAGAAAAATTAAAAATCTCGCGAACTAGCGCTTTCGATTGCCGGTTCTAATGTAATCATAAGGGCCGTCGAAAATCGGAGGCCTTGGCGCCAAAATTCTATTCCTTTCGGCACCCGGTCGATGATTGAGGCGATATCGACCCGCTGCCCGAAAACCGAATGGGCCGGCATTGGGAGCACGGTAAACACCAATCCGGCCAAAGTCGGCATCGGGTCCGGGACAATTTGCGTCGATATCTCGCCCACTCCCGCACCCAAGTTGGTTCCTCGAATCGAGTCCAACCAGGAAAGAACTAGTCAAAATGTCGACGCACCCGCATCACGCCACCGCAGCGGAGGACCGGGTCCCGTGGAATCAATTAATCGCCTACGGCATGGGCGGCCTCGTCCCCATTGCCCTCTTCAATATTGCCGGACAGTTGATGGGGCTACTCGGAAATATCTCGCTCGGCCTGAGCGCCTTTTGGCTGGGGACCATTATGATCATCCCCAGACTTTGGGAGGCGCTTTCCGATCCCGTCGTCGGTCACCTCTCCGACAACACGCGCACCCGCTGGGGGAGACGTCGCCCCTACATCCTCATCGGCGGCATCGCCGTGGCGCTGACCTTTGTGGCGATGTGGTGGGTCCCCAAAGGTGAATCCGTCAGAGCACTATTTCCGAGTGAGGCGGTGTATAACTGGTTCCAGCTCGTCTATATCCTGGGTGGGCTCCTCGCATTCTTCACAGCCTGTGCGATCTTTGAGATTCCCCACGGCGCACTCGGCTTGGAAATGTCGGCCGACTACCACGAGCGCACCCGGCTATTTAGCGCCAAGAGCTTCCTCGGAAATTTGTTTGCCATGGGTACGCCTTGGCTGATCTTCCTTTCCGGGCTTGAATTTTTCCGCGGACCAGGTGGCAATCTAACCGACGGCATGCGCTATGTTTCGATTTTTATCGCAGCCGCACTAGTGCCGATGGCTTGCTGGTGGTTCTTGGCTCTCAAAGAGCCCGGTTTTGCTGTGGCCAAGGAGCAACGGAAATCGACGTTCTGGACAAACATGCGCGCCGCCTTGAGTAACAAGGTGTTCCTCAAACTGGTGGCGATTATTTTCACGCTGGCGATGGGCTTTAACTTCGTCTCACTCTTTAGCTACTACATCACGATTTTTTATCTTTATGACGGGGACGCAACTGCCGCTGGACGATTACTTGGCGTTACCGGTACCGTTTGGGCAGTCACCGCACTCGTCGCCGTCTTCCCGCTCAATTGGCTGGGCAAGGCCTTGGGCAAGAACAATACATTACTCATCGCCATCCTGCTGATGTGCGCCGCGCAGCTTTCGAAGATCTTCTGCTATAACCCGCGGTTCCCGTACCTAATCCTCATTCCCACGGTGCTACTCTCCGCGGGGATGTTGATGTTTTTTACCTTGGGTTCCTCAATGGTCGGCGATATTTGCGATGAAGACGAGCTCAACACCGGTACGCGCTCCGAAGGCACCTATTATTCCGTCTTTTGGTGGTTCATTAAGATGGGCACGGCCTTCGCCAGCTTCGTTACAGGCGTGCTGCTGGTCTTTACGAGCTTTGACGAAAGGCAAAATGTCACAGTCGATGCCTTGGGTGGGAACATCGTCGTCATCAAAACCGAGGCCCAGCAGTGGCTCACTCAAGAAGTGGACGCACAGGCTCGGAGCGCCGAATTCGCCAAGCAGATTGAAAACATGATCGCAAACGCGGACAAATTACGGGGTCACTTCGTCCAGCGTCTGGGGGAACATCCCGACCAGGCGGAACACATCGATCCGTTAATCGAGCATGTCGACTCGATCAGCTCAGAAGCGAAAGACCTGCGAGCAAAAAGCGACAGCCTGGCGGCCAATCCCGCGGACCTGATCAACGAAGCCGACAAGCTCCTAGAGCAGACGACTGAACTGAAGAAGCAGGCTCCACGAACTCTATTCCGCCTGCGACTTGTCGAGATCGGTCTGCCGCTGGTGCTGAGTATCGTTTCGATCCTTCTCACGCTGCGCTATCCGCTCACCGAAGCGCGCTGCTACGACATCAAAGAAGCCCTGAAAAAGCGGCATGCGGAATTAGCGACCTGAGGGCCTATTTCTCTTGCCGCGCGTGTCCACACGAATCACGCACGACCAATTCGGCCGGCAGCGAAACGGTCGACGGCGATCGCTCCGGTTCGGCAATTCGTCGGCACAGTAGCTCGACCGCCGTTGCCCCCATGCTGGACATCGGCACCCGCACTGTGGTCAAAAGCGGCTTGGTCAATTGCGCGACCCGCGTATCGTCGAACCCGACGACGGCCAGGTCCTGCGGCACGGACACGCCCTTGGCAATCGCCCCGGCGATAATTCCGGCGGCCATCTCGTCGTTGGCCGCGAACACGCAATGATTTGGCCCCGCCCATTGGTTGATTTTGTTCACCGCTAAGCGGTATGCAGATTCATACGTGTAATCCAAATAATAGACGTCGTCGGCCGACAGACTGCGTTTGGCTTTCCGCAGCGTGTCGCAGTAGGCCTGGTATCGCGCCTGCGTATCGATATTGGTTTCCAGGCCGCCCACGAAGATCACGCGTGTGTCGTGGCAGTCCTCCAGCAGATGTTCCATCATCGCCTGAGCTCCCTGTCGCTGGTCGATGACGACCGTGTCATGTTCGACGCCGCCGATTTCCCCGTCGAGCACGACGATCGGGATTTGTAGCTCGGCGAGCGCCGGCCCGATGCCGCGCGCCATCGTGTCGGAAACCATCACGGCCAAGCCATCCAAGAGCGCGTGCTGGCCTAAAGCAGCCAGCCAGCTATGCGCATCATCGCCGGGCAGCGCCGACGAGAGCAACAAATTGTGCCCCATCTCGCGGGCCTGAAGATTCGCGCCGCGGATCACTTCCGAATAGAACTCGCCGTGTAAATCAGGGAGAACCAGCCCGACGATGCCGCTCTTGCGCAGCATCAGGCCGCGGGCAAACGCGTTCGGGCGATACCTTAGCTCGCGGATCACCGCTTCCACGCGCTTGCACGTCTCTTCGTTGACCAATTCGCGGCGATTGATCACGCGCGAAACCGTACTGATCGAGACATTGGCCCGTTTCGCAACTTCTTCGATCGAGCTGGGCATAGTCGCTTTCCGGTGCCGAATAGCCGTTTGCTGATGGCACTCTTGATGTTAGCGCTTTCATTCGAGAATAATAAGGATACACTGGAAATGTCAATCCGCGGCAACGCCGCGCATGCCATTGGCCCGCGGTCAATCAACCGTTTTGGTCGCTGAGGCGATCCTTGCTAGCGCGTCACTGACGGTCGCTCGGTTGGTGGACGCTGTGTCGCCGCCCGGCCATCTTTTTGTTTCTTTGCTGATGGGACAGCTATGGCGTCGCTTCTTCGTCTGGCGGCGGCCCTCGTCGCCGCAATGTTGATCTTTACCGCGTGCGATGCGCCTGCGGCCGCCGAACAGGGAAATCTTCTCAACGCTTTGAAAGACATCTCCCAATGGACGGTGTTCCATTCGGACGGCGTCACGGTGAAGAGCGAAGTCGAACAATCGCACGTCGCGCAAGACGAGCAGCCGCAATCGCTGCGCCTCGATTTCGATTTTTCGTCGGCCGGCTACGGTGGCATTCGCCGCCAGTTGCCACTCGATCTGCCGCCTAATTTTGAGATCGAATTTGGCATCCGCGGCAACCTGCCGCCCAATAACCTGGAACTGAAACTCGTCGACGAATCGGGGCAAACCGTTTGGTGGGTCAATCGCCGCAGCTTTGAGTTTCCGCAACATTGGACCAATCTCGCCTCGCGCCGCCGCCACTTCCAATACGCCTGGGGACCTTCGACCGCGCCGCTCTCGCGCGCCGGTGCGCTCGAAATCGTGGTCTCCTCCGCCGAAGGTGGCCACGGCTCCGTGTTCATCAGCTTCGTGAGTCTTCGGCCGCTGCCGGAATCGAAGCCTTACACGGGAGTGCCCACCGTCACGGCCAGCAGTAGCGCCGGGCCCGACGCGGCGCCGCAGCTGGCATGCGACGGAAAACTTGGCACCGGTTGGCGCTCGGCCGTCGGCGATAAGTTTCCCGAGCTGAAAATCGATTTCGGAGTCGCGCGCGAATTCGGCGGGCTCGTCATCGAATGGGATCCGGACGCTCCTTCTCAGGGTTACCAGATCGAGACTTCCGAGGATGGCGACAATTGGTCGGCCGTCGCAGACTCGAAAGCGTCGGCGCCCAGGCAGTATGTTTCCCTTCCAGACTCGGAAGGCCAGTTCATCCGAGTGCATGCGAGCCCCGCAAACGAATCAAAGTCAGTTGGCATTCGCGAACTGGAGATCCTGCCTACCGAGGCCACGCGCGACCCTAATGCTTTCGCGATTGAGATCGCGCATCGCGCGCCGCGCGGATATTACCCGCGGCCATTCGTAAACGAAGGCTACTTCTGGACCGTGGTGGGAGCGCCCGGCGACGACCACGAGGCGCTCCTGTCCGAAGACGGGACGGCCGAAGTTGACAAGAAGGCCTTCTCCATCGAACCGTTCGTCTACGTCGACGACCAGCTGCTAACCTGGGCCGACGCCTCGACGACCCAGTCGCTCGCCAAAGGATTCGCGCCGGTGCCCACGGTCACACGCATCTACGACAAGCTCACGCTCTCTGTCACAGCCGCCGCCGATGGCCAGCGCGATTCGTCGTCGCTACTAATGCGCTATCAATTGACCAACACGTCGGCCGAATCAGTTCAAGGCGCACTCTTTCTCGCGCTGCGGCCACTGCAGGTCAATCCGCCGTATCAGTGGCTCAACGCCGGCGGAGGAGTCGCGCGGGTCAATAAAATAGCGCTCGACGATTCGCGGCGTGTGATAAACGTCGATGATCGCGCGATTGCCTTGGGCGAGTCGCCGACAAACTTCGGCGCGGCCGCATTTGAAGAGGGTGACGTCACCGAGTTCATCTCCAAGGGCCAGGTTCCGCCGCAACGGCGCGTCGAAGATGCACAGCGGGCTGCTTCGGCCGCCATCGAATATCGTTTCGATCTAAAGCCGGGCCAGTGCCGCTGCTGGGTACTTAGTGTGCCTTTCTCGCACGATAATGGGCGGACGACCGAGTTGGCTCAACCGCTGTTGTCGGCCGCCGATCCGGTCGCCTACGTTCGCGATCGCGACACGGCCGTCATTAACTATTGGGACACGGCCACCAATTCGTTTGAGCTGCTAGTCCCCGCCGAGGCCGGGGACATCGTTAGCACAGTCCGCTCCACTTTGGCCTACATCCTCATCAATCGCGATGGGCCGTCGATTCAGCCCGGTTCGCGAGCCTACGAGCGCTCTTGGATTCGCGATGGCTCGCTGACCACCGCCGCGCTCCTCCGCTACGGCCTCGATCAGCCGGCGCGCGAGTTCGTCGATTGGTATGCCCCCTATCAGTTCGAGAGCGGCAAGGTGCCATGCGTGGTCGACCGCCGCGGCGCCGATCCCGTTCCGGAGAACGACAGTCATGGCCAGCTCATTATGGCGGTGATGAATATCTATCGGTTCACCGGCGACCAAGCCTTCCTCGAAAAACAGTGGCCCCATGTGGAAAAAGCCGTTGCGTATATCGAGGCGCTCCGCGCCCAGCGCATGACGCACGAATACGCGGACGCAAAAACCACGGCCACCCGCCAAGAACCAGATAAGCCCGCCGTCAACCTCCACGCCTTCTATGGCCTGATGCCCGAGTCGATTAGCCACGAGGGCTACTCCGCCAAGGCGATGCACTCCTACTGGGACGACTTCTTCACGCTCAAGGGACTCAAGGACGCCGCCGAAATGGCCCGCGTTTTGGGTCACGACGACGAGGCGACGCGCTACAAGACTCTCGCCGACGACTTCGCGACGACGCTCTACGCCTCGATCAATGCGGCCATGCAGGCGCACGGCATCGACTACATCCCGGGCTGCGCCGAGCTGGGCGACTTCGATGCCACCTCGACCACGATCGCGCTCTGGCCCTGCGGCGAAATTGGCCGCTTACCGCGCGCGGCCCTCGACCACACCTTCGACCGCTATTGGGAGCGTTTCCTCAGCCGCCGCGACGACCCCTCCTTCGCCTGGACCGATTACACACCCTACGAGCTCCGCTGCATCGGCAGCCTCGTCCTGCTCGGCCATCCCGATCGCGCTCGCGAGGCACTCGAGTTTTTCCTGCACGATCGCCGGCCTCCCGCTTGGAACCAATGGCCTGAAGTCGTCTACCGCGAGCCCCGCACGCCAAAATTCCTCGGCGACTTGCCTCACACCTGGTGTGGCTCGGATTTCCTTAACTCCGTCCGTATGTTGTTCCTCTATGAGCGCGAAGCCGATGATGCGCTCGTGCTCCTGGCGGGCGTCCGCGAATCGTGGATCACGTCGAAGCCCGTCGGCTTCCGCAACATGCCGACTTACGGCGGGAAGCTCTCCTGCACGCTCGAGCGCGCGCAG
>DASYDU010000298.1:0-23077 GCA_036499445.1 Lacipirellulaceae bacterium | reverse complement strand
TTGCGTCGAGCGTCGACACCGAGCTGATCATTGGTCGCGGCGGCACAGGCACGCTGGTGGTGCAAGGCGGTGGAAAGGTAAACGTCAGCGGCGCCAGCGGCGATGCCACGATCGGCCAAGTCGCCGGAAGCGTCGGCACTGCCACCGTCACAGGTGCCGGATCAAGTTGGACGACGACGGGCGCGCTACGCGTCGGCCTGGCTGGCCAAGGGGCACTTACCGTCGCCAGCGGCGGAACTGTCACTGCAAGTAGCGTCGTCGTCGGCAGTTTGGGAACCGTGCACGGCGATGGCACAATCGTCGGCGCCGTGCAGAACAGCGGAATTGTCGCGCCGGGCATGTCGCCCGGCATTCTACACATCACCGGATCATACACACAGACTTCAACCGGACAATTGCAAATCGAACTCGCCGGTACCACGCCGGGCTCTCAGTATGACCAGCTGATTATGTCCGGCATTATCGTCCTCGACGGAACGCTCCAGGTAACGACTCTAAACGGTTTCGCCCCCAAGGCACTCGACCGATTCAATATCTTCCAATCAGGCGCCACGCCTTTGACTACATTCGCCACGGTCAATCTGCCGACGCTGGGAAGCTTCCTAGCCTGGGATCAATCTCAGCTCTACAGTGGGGGATTGCTGAGCGTGATTTCCACGCTCCCCGGCGACTACAACCGGGACGGCATCGTCGACGCGGCGGACTATACCGTGTGGCGGGATTCGTTTGGTCAGTCGGTCGCCGACGGCACAGGTGCAGATAGTGACGGCGACGGCATGATTACCCAGTCAGACTATGACTTCTGGGTGTCGCAGTTCGGTGAGATAGCTGGCGGCGGACTGGGCGCCGGTGGCGGCGCCACAGCAGCCGTACCGGAGCCGCCTACGGCGGTCCTCTTGTCGATGGCCTTGTCGTTCGCAGGAATTGGCGTGGCCATCGACAAGCGGCGCCGGCGCTAAACGACGGGTTCTATAACCGTTCGGATTAGCGAATGCTTTGTTTTTCTGCTCCATCGCCGGTTGCATCGAAGACGCGGGTTGTATTGCCGACGCCAAAAGCGGCTTGGCGGCGTCGTCCGGCGACATCGCGCCTGCAACGCCTTGCCCCGTCCGGAAACGGCTTGGCGTCCCATTGCATCGTATGCTTTTCGTGTCGTGTTGACGGGGCATAGCATTTCTATGGCGGTGGAAAATGGGCACCAAACGCATCGGTATCCTGACTAGCGGCGGCGACTGTCCCGGTCTCAACGCCGTGATTCGCGGAGCGGCAAAGACTTGTTGGCGGCTCGGATACGACTGTATCGGCTTCGTCAAAGGCTACGAAGGCCTCTACGACCCCGTGCAATACATCACGCTCACGCCGCAGAACACAACGGGCATCCTGAACCAGGGCGGTACGATCCTAGGCTCGACCAACAAAGGCCGCTTTGCCGCAACCGTCGGAGTTGCCGATCGTCAGGATATCAATCGCCAGCTGCTTGAAGGCGTGAAACATACGGTCGAGCAACTCGGCATCGACGGACTGATCTGCGTCGGCGGCGACGGTTCGCTCGCCATCGCCCAACAATTTCATGAATTTGGCATTCCGGTCGTCGGTGTGCCGAAGACCATCGACAACGACCTCTCGGCCACGGCCTTCACCTTTGGTTTCGATAGCGCGGTTGATTGCGCGACCGACGCGCTCGACCGGCTCCATACAACGGCCGCTAGTCACGAGCGGGTATTCGTACTCGAAGTCATGGGTCGGCATGCCGGTTGGATCGCCTTGCACGCCGGCGTCGCTGGCGGCGGCGACGTGATCCTGATACCGGAGATCTCCTGGACGTTCGAGCACGTCTGCCACAAGATCCTGGATCGCGAGCAGCACGGCAAGCGGTTCACTCTGATTGTCGTCGCCGAGGGGGCTGAGCTACCAGAAGGCGGCATGGTCGGCCAGCACCGCGAAGGCGCTCAGGCAAAGCTCGGCGGCATCGGGGCAATCGTCGCTAGAGAGATCGAGCGACGCCTGTTGCGCGAGACGCGCGTTGTGGTCCTCGGACACTTGCAGCGCGGCGGTGCACCGACGACGTTTGACCGCGTGCTCGCCACGCAATACGGCGCGCACGCTGTTCGGCTGATTGCCCAAGGGCGCCTGGGCGAGATGATTTGTTACCGGCCGCCCCAGATGGAAAGCGTGCCGATTCGCCAAGCCATCAATCGAATTCGTCAGGTCGACTCTTGCGGCGCAGCCGTGCAGGCCGCCCGCGCTTTGGGCGTCTCGTTCGGCGATCGGTCCAACGAGGAAAACCCGTTTGATCTGCCGATCGGCGGCAGCGCGTACTCTTCCGTTCAAGTTGCGACCGCCACCGATGTGGAACAGGATGCCGAGTTCACGATCGACATGGCAACCGCGGCCGCGAACGAAGCCCTGGCCGAATAGGCTCTCGCCGGCAAGCGGCAGCTCGTGACGACCCGCCCTCTAAATTTCGCCAATTGCGGAAGGCAAAAGTCGAACATTTGACTAGGTTGAGCGGCAGCGCAGATTGGCTCTTGACGCCGCTGGGCGGATTGGCGTTGAATACGGTCAAACCAACCGGCAGGCGAAACGGAATTTGCCTAGCACTGCTAGCATTAAAGGAGGCTCGCCATGAGCATTGCCCAACGCGAAGTACCGACAGATGAGATCGCCCGCCGCGCCTATGAATTGTGGGAGGCCCGCGGATGCCCGCCCGGCGACGGCACCGAAGATTG
The DNA here is from genome assembly GCA_036499445.1 of Lacipirellulaceae bacterium. Lineage (GTDB taxonomy): Bacteria > Planctomycetota > Planctomycetia > Pirellulales > Lacipirellulaceae > DASYDU01. The sequence continues at coordinate 20,348 of DASYDU010000298.1, read as the reverse complement.
GGAGCGGGCAATCGCCGAATTGACCTCAAGCCGTCGACGAAATGGCTCGCCGGTCGAAGGCTTGAAAGACTGGCTTGCAAGGATCCGCAATAAGATCACTGGCCGCGACATGTAACATGCGGACCAGCTCGTCGTCGACCCCGACACTCACGGGCGGCCCGAAACCTCGCGCACAAAAAAAGGGGCGCTTCGCCGATCGCGAAGCGCCCCGAATTCATTGGGCGAGTTCTTGTTACCCGCTGGCAACTGCTTCATCACACGGTCAATTTGAGAACTGGCCGCTGCCGTTTTGGCCGGCAGGCGTTCCTGGTTGATTCTGTGAGAAGCCCGGCTGGCCGCTGAACCCTGGCTGGCCACTATATCCGGGTTGACCGCTGTACCCTGGTTGGCCGCCGTTATTGGCCTGACCGTTCGGCATCATCGCTTGGTAGGGTTGCGCCGTGCCCTGCTGACCCTGCATCATGCCGTTTTGGCCCGGTTGACCGTTCATATTCGGTTGGCCATTTTGCCCATTTTGTGCGATTCCTTGCGGGCCTTGCATCATGCCTTGCTGCGGCTGCATCCCGCCCTGCTGACCTTGCTGCATCATGCCTTGTTGGCCGACAAACATGGGCTGACCATTCTGTCCCATGCCCTGTTGAGGCATCCCCTGTTGAGGCATCCCCTGCTGCGGCATGCCCTGTTGGCCTTGATTCATTCCGTTCTGGCCCTGCTGGCCATTAAAATTCGGCTGACCATTTTGCACCAGGCCCTGCGGCTGCATCATGCCGGACGGGCCCTGCATTCCCGGCTGGCCCTGCATGCTCGGTTGTCCTTGCATCATGGGCTGCCCCTGCTGCATCATTCCCTGTTGACCGTTCTGCGTCATCATGCCGGGCTGGCCACCTTGCATCATTGCCTGCGGGTCGCCCTGCATCGGACCCGGCTGACCTTGCATGTTGCCCTGCTGATTCATGCCGGGCTGACCCATCACCTGCTGGCCATTTGGCTGATTCAGCTGCACCATCTGCCAGACCTCGCTGTTCATCGGCCCATTGTGGGCCATCGCGGTGAACTGCGGCGTCGAGTAGTTGTATAGGCTCGTTTCAACCACCAAGGGGTCGTTGCTGCCGTCCGCATAGCACCAAGCCGCCCGCTGCGTCGCTTGTTCAATCATCCCCTGTATCGGCCGGGCGCTGCCGTCTTGCTGGTTATATAACGTTCCGCTCAAGATCCCTTCCTTGCTTAAGGCCAACTGAACGGTTTGAGTCGACGTCGGCACACCCGGCCGCGACACGGCGAATACGCCCAACGGCATCCATTGAATCTGGGCGATCTGGTCCGGACCGTACGAAGGCACACTGTGAGCCAGTCCGTTGACTTGCGCATAGTAATCCGTGGCCGGCAAATACTGCTGGCCGTCCACGTAGACGTAGTTATCGTCGTGGTAGCAGATGTATTCATTCTGTCCATAATCCCAATAGCAGGGATGGTCCCAGTTTTCGTACGCACACCAACCGCCAATCAAACCCACCGAGCAAGGCGCCCACCAATACCAAGGATCGTTGTGCCAATGCGAGTCGTGCGAGAAGCACCACGGTTCGTGATCGTGGTGATTCTTGCCCCAGAAGTTCGCCTGAAACGGCATGTCATCGTGGTTCTTCTGCCACTTCTTGCCGAAGTCATTGTCCATCTTGTTGCGAATCTTGTTTGCAACATTGGGGTCGTTGTCCTGGTTGTGGTTCCCCTTTTTCCCGTTTTGATTACCGTTGCCGTTGTTTTTGTCGCCGTCCTTATGGCGGTGGTCCCCGTTGCCCGCTTGGGTATTCTGCTTCATCGGATCCTTGTCGCCCTTCCCGTTGCCGGTGAAGACGCCGCCGTTGCCGTTCTTGCCTTTACTGTTCGAATTTTGGTTGTTGTTGTTATTGTTGCCATTCTTCCCGTTGTTGTTCGACGCTTGCCCGCTATTGTTGTTTGAGTTTTTATTGTTGTTCCCGTTGTTGTTTCCGTTTTGGCCGTTATTCGAGCCTTTGTTGTTATTGTTATTGTTGCCGCCGTTGTTAGACGCCTGGCCGCTGTTGTTGTTTGAGTTTTTGTTGTTGTTCCCGTTGTTGTTATTTCCATTTTGGCCGTTATTCGTGCCCTGACTGCCGGACCCCGTCACTACCTTACTGCCGTTGTTTGAGCCTTGGCCGTTATTGTTGCTGTTTCCATTCTGGCTGCCGTTCTTGCCGTTGTTATTGGAACTCTGGTTGTTGTTCGAGTTCTTGTTGTTATTCCCATTTTGGCCGTTGTTGGTGCCCTGATTGCCCGACCCCGTCACCACCTTGCTGCCGCTGCTTGAGCCTTGGCTGTTGCTGTTGCCGTTCTTACCGCTGTTGTTGGAATTCTGATTGTTGCCCGAGCCCTTGTTCCCGCCCTGGTTGCTGCTGCTATTCCCACCCTGGTTGTTGTTTCCCTTGTTGCCGCCGTTCGAGTTCTGATTGTTGCCGCCGCTGTTGCCGCCGTTTCCGCCGCGATTGCGATCGCTGTTTCGATCGTCCTTCGCCAAGATGTTTGATCCTGACTGACCATTTCCGCCGCCATTTTGCGGAAACGTCGAGGCCTGATTCACACCTTGCTTATTACTATTGCCCGAGTTACTGTTGCCCGAGTTCGAATTCTTGCCGCTGTTCGAACCGCTGCCGCCGGATTGCTTGAACGATCCGCTCGAAGCCGACTGAGATCCGCTGGACCTGCTACTTTGTCCGCTGGAAGACTGCGACGAATTATGGCTCGATTGGGACGAGCCGTTCGACTGGCCGCCGGAATTCCCGCGGTTGCCCGAGCCGCCATTGCCGTTGCTATTTGAGTTGTTATTGTCTCCGTGTCGGGCAATGGCCTGGCCGGCAATGAGTGATGTGGTCAATACACCAGCGGCGAGTAGTCGCCATATGATACGAATAGTCCCCATGATTCGATCCTCCAAAATGTGTAAGCGCATGTCGCGCCCTTCTGTTGATATGATGCGTTTGGCCATTCGGCGGCCGTCGCTTCGGGATAGAACGCCGCGAACTCCGCGATTTAAGTTCCACCCGTAGTCGTTCCAAGAAGACACAATGAGCCGCCGTGAAGCGAACCCAAGCTCTACAAGATAGCAAACCGGGTGCCATCGTTGCGCAAGCGGTGAAAAGTCGGCAAAAGCGCCCCTCCTGCTGGCGCAGCAGCTATTCTAAACACTCGCCTGGGTTTTGCCAAAGAGATATCAAAATGATTTTTAAGATTGTCAACCTGATGTCACCATAACGGGTGGTTCCGTCCGGCGTTCCGACCGATCGACTTACGCCGACGACCTGCTTGACTCGAGCCACGCAAGGCCGGCCACCATTCATGTAGCCACAGAGATTAATCATGATCGATACCAAGATAGTCAAAGACCGGCGGCCTCTACGATTTGAAACCTTCGATGAAGCGGTACGCGACGCCGAATCGCTCGCCGGCGCTGACCGCAACGGTAAACTCCGCGCCACCGGCAATTGGACGCTCGGCCAAGCGCTGGGGCACGTCGCCTTTTGGGCCCGCGCGCCGTTTGACGGCTATCGGCCGACACCTCGCATGCCGCTGCCGTTCCGCTTGCTCATCCCGCTCATGAAAAACCGTTTTCTCAACAAGGGACTGCCGACCGGTGCCCGCATCCCCGGCATCCCAGGCGGCACCTTCGGCATCGAGCCACAGGACACGGACGGCGGGCTGGCGGATCTACGCGCTGCCTTTGATCGACTGATCCGAGAAATGCCGGGCGAGCCTAACCCGGTTCTCGGCACGCTCTCGCACGACGACTGGATCAAGCTCAATCTTCGCCATGCCGAGCTGCATCAGAGCTTCTTTCATCCGGCCTGATTCGGCACCGAACTTGCCGGCTGAGTTGCTCCAGAGTACCATCCCACGGCAACAAGCTGCCCGCACTTACCTCCGCTCCCGCCTGCCCCGCCGCCCTATCGCCCGCCGTGGCAAGACCGCCCAAGACACCTGCTGAAGCAAGCGCCGCGGGCTCGCGGCCCGATCCGATCGCCTCGTTGCGCTACCCCAGCTATCTGATCTATGTGATCGGCTCGCTGCTCTCCAACGCCGGCAATCAGATGCGGATCGTCGCGGTCGGTTGGGAAGTCTACCAACGCACCCATGCTCCGATGAGCCTCGGCATCATCGGCTTAGTGTTGGCGGTGCCCGTATTGGTACTCGCGCTTCCCGCCGGCGCGCTGGCCGATCGGCATTCGCGGCGAGTCATCATCATGCTCGGCCAGTCAGGGCTTGCCGCAAGCGGTGTTGGAATGGCCTGGGCGTCATTCACGGGCGCACACATCGGCTGGCTCTATTTCTTCCTGCTTTGTTCGGGGATTTCGCGGGCCGTAGGCTGGCCCGCAGCAACGGCCATTGTCGTGGGCCTCGTCCCCACGAAAGACTTTGCGAATGCCGCGATGTGGCGCAGCGCCGCCTATCAAATTGCTTCAACGATCGGCCCGCTCCTCGGAGGGTTCATGCTGGCCGTATGGAGTCCCTCGTTGGTGTATCTCGCCGACGCGGCGTCGAGTATTTTCTTAATTCTGTGCCTCTCGGCAATCCATCCCACACCTCAGAAGCGGGCGGCGGATCCCGCTTCTTGGCACAGCCTCGTCGAGGGTATTCGTTTTCTCCGCCATCAGCCGGTCCTTGTCTCGACGATGACGCTCGATATGGTCGCGGTGCTATTCGGGGGCGTGACCGCGCTCTTGCCGATTTATGCTACCGATATTTTACACGTCGGCGCGACCGGCTTCGGCTGGCTCCGCGCCATGCCCTCGATCGGGTCGATTGTAATGGGGCTGTTGGTCGCTGTGCGTCCGCCCTTCAAACGCGGGGGCCCTGCGCTGCTGTGGGCGGTCGTTGCGTTTGGCGTGGCCACGATCGTCTTCGGCTTGTCGCGGTCTTTCCCGATATCTCTCGCTGCGCTCTTCATGCTCGGCGCGGCAGACAACATTTCCGTGATCATCCGAGCCACCGTGTTGCAGTTGTTAACGCCCGACTCGATGCGCGGTCGCGTTTCGGCCGTCGCCATCATTTTCATCGGCACGAGCAATGAGGTCGGCGAATTCGAATCGGGCGTTACCGCGCAGTGGCTGGGGACGGTTTTTTCCGTAGTCGGCGGCGGAGTGATGACACTGGTCACGGTCGCCGCGGTAATGGCCATTTGGCCGCAGCTTGTAAAACTCGGCGCGCTTGAGCATCTTACACCTCCCGATTCTCCAGAGTCGATGGAAGCTGTCGCGTAATGCGGCGCCGCGCAAAGCACAAAGAAGTTCCTAATATGGAAGACGATGCGATTTATACCTGCGGGGCATGCGGCGAAGAGATCGTCATTCCGATCGACATCACGCAGGGCGAGGAGCAAGAGTACGTTGAAGACTGCCCAGTCTGCTGCCAAGCCAACGTGATCCACGTGGAGATCGACGCCGACGGTAGCGCCTCCGTCTGGGCCGAACTGGAGTAACACGCGCAATTATTTCTGCATCGTTCGCAGTCGCAGCGCGTTCGCGATCACCGACACGCTGCTAAAGCTCATCGCCGCCGCCGCAATCATCGGGTTCAGCAGCAGCTTCGTCCAAGGATACAGAACTCCGGCCGCAATCGGCACGCCCAGCCCGTTGTAGATAAACGCGAAGAACAGGTTTTGGCGAATGTTTCGCATGACTTGTTGGCTCAAGCGAATGGCCCGCACGATCCCGCGCAAGTCGCCCTTGAGCAATGTCACGCCGGCGCTTTGGATCGCCACGTCCGTCCCGGTTCCCATCGCAATGCCGACGTTCGCGGCCGCCAGAGCGGGCGCATCATTGACGCCGTCACCGGCCATCGCCACTGTGCGGCCCTGGGCTCGCAGCGCTCGAATCCGATCGTGTTTATGTTGCGGCGAGACCGCCGCCTCAACCTCGTCGATGCCAAGTTGCCGGGCAACGGCCTGGGCGGTCTGTTCGTTATCACCGGTGAGCATTACGATCCGCAGCCCCATTCGATGCAATGCGGCGATCGCATCCGGCGTCGAATCTTTGGTCGAATCGGCGACCGCGACCAAACCGACGAACTGGCCGCCAACGGCCACGAGCATCGCCGTTTGCCCCTGCGACGCACGAGCCGTGACTAGCCACGCTTGCGGCGCAGATGCTCCGCGGACTTCATTCCGCACGCCACACTCGCGCAAGAATCGCTCGTTTCCCACCAGCACTTGTCGTCCGCCGACGTTGGCCGCCACGCCACAGCCCGCAGTCGCTTTGAAGTCCTTCGCGGGCAAGAGCTGCAGGTTTTTCTCCTTGGCCGCCGCGACGATCGCCCGACCGAGCGGATGCTCGCTGTTCTGCTCGACCGACGCCGCAAGCTGCAGCATTGCGTCCGCCTCGAGATCGGCGATCGCCTCCACCACAACCACGCGCGGCCGACCTTCGGTCAGCGTCCCTGTCTTGTCGACGACGAGGGTATCCACCTTTTGCAGCAGTTCTAGCGCCCCGGCATCCTTAAATAGCACGCCTTCCTTCGCCCCACGGCCGACGCCGACCATGATAGACATCGGCGTCGCCAACCCAAGCGCGCAAGGGCAGGCCACAATCAAAACTGCCACGGCATTCACGATCGCGTATCCCAGTCGTCCCTCCGCCGGGCCCCACACGGTCCAGGCGACAAACGTGAGTACCGCCGCCGCCATGACCAGCGGCACAAACCAGCCCGCCACCCGGTCGGCAACGCGCTGAATCGGTGCCCGACTTCGCTGGGCGCTTGCCACCATGTCGACAATCTGAGCGAGCAATGTGTCGCGGCCCACCTTCTCCGCTCGCATCTGAAGTGCACCTGTTTGATTCACCGTGCCGCCGATCAGCGTGTCGCCGGCCCATTTCCGCGTCGGCATCGATTCGCCGGTAATCATCGATTCATCCACATTGCTTGCACCATCGGCGACTCGACCGTCGACCGGAATCTTTTCGCCCGGCCGCACGCGCAGCACGTCGCCCACCCGCACCTCGCTTAGCGGCAATTCCAGTTCGCGGCCCGCGCGAATCACGTGGGCCACCGGCGGCGCAAGCGACAGCAGTTCGCGAATCGCGCTGCCCGTCCGCTTTCGTGCCCGCAATTCCAGCACCTGGCCGAGCAGCACGAGCACGGTGATCATCGTGGCCGCTTCGAAGTAGAGTTCGACTTGGCCGTGATGTGTGAATTCTTCGGGAATCGCCTTGAAAAAAAGCATGGCATAGGCACTATAAAAATACGCGGCACCCGTTCCGAGGCCGATCAGCGTGAACATGTTCAGATGCCACGTCAGGATCGATCGCCACGCCCGCACCCACAGCGGCCAACCGGCCCAGCACACGACCGGCGTTGCCAATGCGAATTGTAGCCAGCGTGAGGTCTCGTCGCTGATCCAGCGATCGAGCGGCACGTGAACCATCGGCAGCATCGCGAGCAACAACACGGGCAGGCCCAACACCGCGCCGAGCCAAAATCGTCGCGTCATGTCGCGCAGTTCGCCGCTGTCCTCGTCAGCCGCGGAAGTTGGCGACTTTGACTCGAGCGCCATGCCACACTTGGGACAGCTGCCCGGCCCGCGCTGCTCAACCTCCGGGTGCATCGGACAGGTGTAAATCGTCTCGGCCATTTCGCTGGACATCGCCGGCTTCTCATTTGCCGGCCTGAGAAACCTCTCGCGGCAGCCTGCGCTGCAAAAATAGAACTTCTGACCATCCCGTTCGGCCGAGAGCGATTTGCGCTCATCCACGGTCATCCCGCAAATCGGATCGATGGCCATCGTTTCACTTGTCTCCACTTACGATACGTTAGACAATACTGACCGCTGCAGACGGCACCATTCGGGAAGCTCTCACAACCATGACGACCGAGCAACCGGCCACCGTCGCTGAATTGTATTCCTCGGCCCGGCGCGTTACGACAATCGGCTTGGCCGCGAATCTGGCGCTGGGGATCACCAAACTCGTCGCCGGATTTCTGGGCCATTCGTTTGCATTGTTATCCGACGGCGTCCATTCCATCGGCGATTCGTTCAGCTCAGTGATCGTGCTCGCCTCGCTCTACATCGCCCAACGCCCCGCCGACCGCCAACATCCCTACGGCCACACCCGCGCCGAATCGGTCGGGAGCCTCAGCCTCGCCTGGATCATCGCGTTCACTGCGGTGCTTGTCGGCTGGGAAGCGCTCTTTCGGTTGAGGGAACCTACCAACACTCCCGAAGCTTGGACGCTTTGGGTTGCGGTCGCCAACACCGTGTTGAAGGAGCTATTGTACCGAGTGAATCGCCACGTCGGCCAGCGCGTCGGCTCGCAGGCTGTCGTCACCAGCGCCTGGGACCATCGCATTGACGCATTTTGCTCATTGGCGGTCGTCGCCGGCGTGGGCGCCGTGACGTGGGGCGGGCAGCGCTTCGCCTGGGCCGATGGAGCGGCGGCCCTCGTCGTGATCGCGATTATCCTCTGGTCGGCCTTCAACTTGCTCCGCACCAGCGCCAGCCAGCTGCTCGATCAGCAGGCTGACGAAGACGTGGTGAGCGAAATTCGCGCCGCCGCACGCAACGTCCCCGGCGTCCGCGGCATCGAAAAACTACGTGTTCGGCGTTCCGGCATGGAGCTCTTTGCCGACATGCACGTCGAGGTCGATCCCCATCTGTCGGTCGAACGGGGTCACGACATTGGCCATGAGGTCAAAGCGCGGTTGCTCGACGACTTTACCGCCCTCCGCGACGTGCTCGTCCACCTCGAGCCCGAGACGCATCGTCCTGAATCGCCGCCGCAGGATCAGTGAACCGGATGCTTGATACTGGAGAGTGTGCGCGCTCGACGCGCCGCAGGCGTTGCAGCCCCCGTTCTTAATACTTATGATGGCCAGCGGGCATAAACACCGCTCGGCAGGCGCCGTCCATCGGGTGTCTCCAAAAACAGTTCACCCGTCGCAGGAGGCTGGCCACAATGGCCGAAGATGCCATCAGATAAATATGCTGCCACTTCAGCCGGCCCGATTCCCGGCGAATGGCACGTCACTAGGATAAACGCTCGACTTTCGCTGGTCAACTCGCCACACAATTCGAGCAGTGGCAATAAATTCTTCTCGATTTGCCAAACCTCGCCTTTCGGTCCATGGCCGTAACTCGGCGGATCAAGAATCACGGCGTTATATTTGTTTCCGCGCTTCTGTTCGCGCCGGCAAAATTTCACTGCATCTTCGGCGATCCAGCGGATCGGCCGATCGACGAGCCCAGAGAGTTCGGCATTCTGCCGCGCGCGGTCCACGATGTTCTGCGCTGCATCAATATGCACGACCTCTGCGCCAGCCGCCGCGGCCGCGAGCGTGCTCGCGCCGGTATACGCGAACAAATTCAAAATCCTCAGCCTGCGCCCCGCCTCCGCTTGCGGCTTAGCTTGCCGGACTTGCCGCGCGATCCAATCCCAATTCTTGCGCTGCTCCGGAAACACCCCCACCTGGCCCGATGGCAACGCCTCGATTTGCAGTTGGAACAGAGGCGCGCCGTCAGCACCAATGTGTTCATAACGCCAATCCGTCGGTACCCACTGCTTCACACTCGGCGACCAATTCCCGTCGCCCGCCCGCGTGCCGTCATATCTCCCCACGACCCCGCGCCATAATTCCGGCTGAACCTTCGTCACGCTCTCCGCGGCCGGACAAGGCCTATCGACGAAGATGTCTCCGAACCGCTCCAATTTCCGGCCGTCGCCAAAGTCCAATAGCTCGTATTGGTGGATTCGATCGTTCATCCGTCGTTATTCCACGCCGACATGCAAGCGCCGGGATGAATCCGGCAAAATCGTCGCCTTCCCGGATTCTCGCCGCGGTCATAGAATGGCTAATTCGCGCTTCCCGCGCGGTTGGCCTCGCCACGACCCACCCCCGGCGCACTGATGCCCGCTTCCGATATCGTCATCCAAGGCGCTCGCGAGCACAACCTCCGCAGCGTCAACGTCACCCTGCCGCGAAACAAGCTCATTTGCCTGACCGGCGTCTCCGGTTCCGGCAAAAGCTCGCTCGCGTTTGACACGCTTTACGCCGAAGGGCAGCGGCGCTACGTGGAGAGTCTGTCCACCTTCGCCCGCCAATTCCTCGGCCAAATGCCCAAGCCCGAGGTCGACCACATCAGCGGGCTTAGCCCCTCGATCTCGATCTCGCAAAAATCGTCCGGCAACAACCCGCGTTCCACCGTCGGCACGATTACGGAGATCTACGATTTCCTCCGCGTGCTCTTCGCCCGCGTCGGCCGTGGCCATTGCCCCCAGTGCGGCCGGCCGATCACCGCGCAAACCCGCGAGCAGATCATCGGCCGAATCCTCCTGCTCCCCGCGAAGACGCAGTTCGCTGTTCTCGCCCCGGTAATCCGCGGCCAGAAGGGTGAGTATCGCGACCTTTTCGAGGACTTCCGCAAACAGGGCTTCGTGCGCGCCCGAGTCGATGGCAAAGTCGTCTCGCTCTCCGACGACCTCTCGCTCGATCGCCAGATGCGGCACAACATCGAAGTCGTCGTCGATCGACTTACCGCCGGTCCGTCGATTCGCAGCCGCCTTGCCGAAGCCGTCGACAGCGCGCTCACGGTCGGCAACGGCACCCTCATCATCGCGATGCACGACGAAAACGGGAACGAGGAACGAGGAGCGAGGAACGACGAGGACCCACCAGATCCTCGATCCTCGCAGCTCGCTCCTCCGCAGCCATCTAAGCGGCGTAAGTCCGCGCAGCCGGGCGACATCACCCTCTCCGCCCACTTCGCCTGCACCGAGTGTGGCATCAGCTTCGACGAGCCGACGCCGCAGCTCTTCAGCTTCAACAGCCCGCAAGGCATGTGCCTCACGTGCGATGGTCTCGGCGAATTCTTCAGCTTCGATCCCGAGCGGCTCGTCACCGCCCCTGGCAAATCATTCACGCAAGGCTGCATCGAGCTGATCGGCAACTGGAAAGACCTCGGTCGCTGGCGGCGGCACATCTATCGCGGCGTCGCGGAAACGATGGAGCGCAAGCTCGACCTCGCCGAAGGCGCGATGCTCGAAACACCCTGGCAAGACTTGTCACCCGAGCTTCGCAACCTCTGGCTCTGGGGCACGGGCGACCAGCATATTACCTTCACCTGGCGAACCGGAAAAGCTTCGCAGAAATACGGCGGCGTCTACGTTGGCATCATTCCTGAGCTGCTCGAAAAATACCGCACCAGCCACAGCCAGCCGCAACTCAACCAGCTCGAAAAATACATGAGCGTAATCGGCTGCCCCGACTGTGGCGGGCAGCGGCTAAATCCGCAAGCCTGTGCCGTCACAATCCCCACCACGAGCCTCCGATTCGCCGATCGCCCGGCGCGCAGCCTGCCCGAAATCTGTTCACTGGCGATCGCAGATGCTGCCGAATTCTTCAGCGAGCTCGAGCTCGAAGGCAACCACAAACTGATCGCCGCCGAAGTCCTCAAGGAAGTCCGCGGCCGCCTCGGATTCCTCAAGAACGTCGGCCTCGATTATCTCACACTCGATCGCACCGCCCCCACGCTCTCCGGCGGCGAATCCCAGCGCATCCGTCTCGCCGGCCAAATCGGTTGCGGCCTCGTCGGCGTGCTGTACATCCTCGACGAACCGTCGATCGGCCTCCATCCGCGCGACAACGATCAGCTGCTGGCCACGCTTGCCCAGCTTCGCGACCTTGGAAACACCGTTGTCGTCGTCGAGCACGACGAAGACACGATGCGCGCCGCCGACCACATTATCGACTTCGGGCCCGGCCCCGGCGTCCGTGGCGGCGAAGTCGTCGCCCGCGGCACCGACGACGAAATCGCCCACGAAAAACGCAGCGTCACGGGTGCGTTTCTATCGGGAAAGCGCAAGATCGAGATCCCGGCACAGAGGCGATTGCGGAATTCCGAGTGCGGATTGCGGATTGAAAACGGTCGAGCATCCGACCAATCCGAAATCCGAAGTTCGAAATCCGAAATTCAAAAGCTCCGTATCGTCGGTGCCCGCCACAACAATCTCAAAAATATCGACGTCGACATTCCCCTCGGCGCGTTCGTCTGCGTCACCGGCGTCTCCGGCTCTGGCAAAAGCTCGCTCATCAACGACATCGTCGCCGAGTCGCTACTAACCACGCTGATGGGCGGCAAAGGTCAGCCCGGCGAACACGATCGCATCGAAGGCATTGATCAACTCGATAAGCTCATCGTCATCGACCAGTCGCCGATTGGTCGCACGCCGCGCTCCAACCCCGGCACCTACATCAAGCTCTTCGATGACATCCGCCATCTCTACACGCAGCTCCCTGAATCGAAGCGCCGCGGCTACAAGCCCGGCCGTTTCAGCTTCAATGTGCAGGGCGGTCGCTGTGAAGCCTGCGAAGGCAACGGCTCGAATCGACTCGAAATGGATTTCCTGGCCGATGTCTGGGTCACGTGCCCCGTTTGTGGCGGCCATCGCTTCAATCGCGAAACACTCCAAGTCATGTACCGCGAAAAGAGCATCGCGCAAGTCCTTGAAATGGACGTGCAGCAAGCCCTCGAACACTTCGAACACATCCCACCGATTCACCACAAGCTCAGCACGCTCCACGCGGTCGGCCTCGACTACATTAAAATCGGCCAACCTTCGCCGACCCTCTCCGGCGGCGAAGCTCAACGCATCAAGCTGGCCCGCGAACTCGTAAAAAAATCCACCGGTCGCACGCTCTACCTGCTCGACGAACCAACCACCGGCCTCCACTTCGCCGACATCGAGCTGTTGCTAAAAGTGCTCCACGCCTTCGTCGACGCCGGCAACACGGTGCTTGTCGTCGAGCACAATCTCGACGTCGTCAAAACGGCTGACTGGCTTATCGACATCGGTCCGGAGGGCGGGGCAGGGGGCGGCCGCGTCCTCGGCTGCGGCACGCCCGAAGACATCGCCCGTAACCCCGACTCACACACGGGCCGCATCCTCGCGCCTATTCTCGGCATCGAAAACGGCCGCCCCGCGAAACTGGCTCCCAAAAAAGCTGCCATCAACGGCAAAGCTCGCGAAGCCACCCACATCACCGTCCGCGGCGCTCGTCAACACAACCTTCGCGACCTCGATCTCAAAATCCCCCGCGACCAGATGACGGTCTTCTGCGGCCCCAGCGGTTCCGGCAAAACCTCGCTGGCGATGGATACGATTTACGCCGAAGGCCAGCGCCGATACGTTGAGAGCCTTAGCTCTTACGCCCGCCAGTTCGTCGGCCAGATGCAAAAGCCGCAAGTCGACCACATCGACGGCCTCTCGCCCGCCATCGCCATCGAGCAGCGAAACATGGGCCAAACGCCGCGCTCCACCGTCGGCACCGTGACCGAAATCTACGACTACTTCCGCATCCTCTTCGCACGGCTGGGGCAGCCGCATTGCCCTGAGTGCGACATCCCGATCGGCACGCAAACCTCCGATCAAATCGTCGACAAGCTGCTGGAAGAACCCGACGGCACCAAACTCTATGTGATGGCCCCCGTCGAAGTGCAGGTCGGCGAACAGTACGAAGCGCTTTGGGAATCGCTCCGCGGCGCCGGCTACATCCGCATCCGCATCGACGGCGAAACGGTCTCGCTCGACCAGACGCCCACGATCGATCGCCGCCGCAAACATCTGGTCGAAGTCGTGATCGACCGCATAGTCGTCCGCCGCGACGCTCGCTCGCGTATCGCCGGCAGCATCGAAAACGCGCTTGCACTCGGCAAAGGCGTCGTCCACGTCGCGCATCCCGACGATAACCTCCCCGAGCCGCGCTGGCCCGTCCGCATCCATAGCCAGCATCTGGCCTGCGAAAAGTGCGGCCGCAGCTTCGACACGCTCAACCCACATAACTTCTCGTTCAACAGCGCGCTGGGCTGGTGCCCGGCGTGCGACGGCCTTGGGACACAAATCGGTGCCGATCCGACAGCGCTTCTCCGAGATCCCAAACTAACATTGGCCGAGGGCGCGCTCTTCGTCTGGCCCGACGTCAGTCAAGCGATGTCGCAACAGATGCTCGCAGCCTTCTCAGCCCACACAGGCGTCCCTAGCGATGTGCCCTACCAAGAGCTTTCGCCACGTCAACGCCGCATCCTTCTCTACGGCACCGGCGAAGACTGGATCAGCGTTTACGAATTGCGGGTTGAAAGGCAAAACAATCCGAAATCCGAAATCCGAAATCCGAAATCTGTCTTACCGCTCTTCCGCTTCCAATTCAAAGGCCTCTATCCAGCCCTCGAAGAAGCCTCGCGCCTCTCGCCCCACCTCCGCAGCCTCTTGGAGCAATTCGTCGGCGAGATTGACTGCAGCCAATGTGGCGGCAGCCGCCTCCGCGACGACTCGGCCGCAGTCCGCTTCCGCGACCGCACGCTCGACCACATCTGCCGCACGTCGCTCGGCGAGCTAATAACACAAGTCAAAAAATGGAAGCTCGCGCCGAACGAAAAGAAAGTCGCCGGCGAATTGATCCGCGAAGTTGAGAATCGCCTTACGTTCCTGGTTGACGTCGGCCTCCCCTACCTCACGCTCGGCCGCGCCGCCCCCACACTCTCCGGCGGCGAAGCCCAACGCATCCGCCTCGCCAGCCAAGTCGGCAGCGGCCTTTGCGGCGTGCTCTACGTGCTGGACGAGCCCACCATCGGTCTCCACCCCCGCGACAACGCCCGGCTTGTCACCGCACTCCATAAGCTTCGCGACCTGGGCAATACACTCATCGTCGTCGAACATGACCGCGATGTGCTCGCCGGCGCCGACGGCCTCTTCGATTTCGGCCCCGCCGCCGGCCGATTCGGCGGCCAAATCGTCGCCAGCGGCACTCCCGCCGAAGTCTCGAAAAAACGCGGCAGCGTCACCGGCCCGTACCTCAGCGGCAAGAAGAACATTTCCATCCCAAAGTCGCGTCGACTCGGCGACGCTAAGGCGGAGGGCGCAAGGCGGAAGGTGGAAGGAAAGACTGCACACAATCCATCCCCCTTCCCCCCTCCGCCTTCCGCCTTTCTTCAGATCGTCGGTGCCCGCCACCACAACCTCAAAAATATAACCGTCCAGATTCCGCTGGGCGGCCTGATCGCCGTCACCGGCGTCTCGGGCAGCGGCAAGAGCTCGCTCATCGAAGACATCCTCTACAACCAACTCGCCAAAACCTTGCATCGCGCCAGCACTGTCCCCGGCGCGCACGACACGATCCGCGGCGTCCAGCAGATCAACAAAGTGATCCGGGTCGATCAGCAGCCGCTCGGCAACACACCGACATCAAACCCCGCCACATACACCGGCGTCTTCGAACTGATTCGCAATCTCTTCTCGCAGCTGCCCGAGTCAAAGCTCCGCGGCTACACGGCCCGGCGATTCAGCTTCAACGTCCCCGGCGGCCGCTGCGAAGCCTGCGAAGGCAATGGCCAGCGCTGCATCCAAATGCACTTCCTACCAGATATCTGGGTCGAGTGCGAAACCTGCCGCGGGCAGCGCTACAATCCCGACGTGCTCGAAGTCCGCTTCCACGGCAAAAACATCGCCGATGTCCTCGCGATGTCGTGCGGCCAGGCCGTCGAACTTTTCGCCAACATCCCAAAAATCCGCCGCGTGCTGCAAACGCTTTGCGACGTCGGCCTCGACTACCTCACGCTCGGCCAAAGCGCCCCTACGCTATCCGGCGGCGAGGCCCAACGCGTCAAGCTCGCCGCCGAACTGGCTAGGCCCGACACCGGCCAAACGCTCTATCTCCTCGACGAACCCACCACCGGCCTCCACTTTGACGACCTTGCCAAATTGCTCGACGTGCTCAACCGCCTCGTCGATCAAGGTAACACCGTCGTCGTCATCGAGCACAATCTCGACGTCATCAAGACCGCCGACTGGGTCATCGACCTCGGCCCAGAAGCCGGCGCCGAAGGCGGTTACATCGTCGCCGCCGGCACACCAGAGATGATCGTTGCCGAACACGCGTCCGTTAACCGCGACGCGAAACGAGCCTCCGGCGAGCGAAGTGGAGCGCGAAAGCGCCAAACCGGCCCGGCCTCCCACACCGCGACCGCGCTGGCTCCCGTCCTTGCCGCCGGAGCCTACGCAGAGCGCAAAATCTACAACCCCGCCGCCGTCGAACCGCCCGAGGAAGAAGAGCTCAGCATCGAAGACCTCGGTCGCGACACAAAGATGCCGTGGGAGATCGACGGCCGCGGCTGGCACACCCAAGATCGCACCAGCCGCGACGGCAAACCTACGCAGTGGGACGGGCGCATTCTCGACGCCGTCGAAACGCGCATCCACGAGCTCGGCACATTCAACGAAACGAATTGGAACAGCCGCACGATCGTCGAGATAACGGCTGCCAAAAAATCGGACGGCTGGTTCTTCCACGCCATCACGGGTGAGCGCTGGCTCTTGAAGCTCAAGTTCCGCACCAACAAGAAAACATTCGATCGCGAAAAGCTTGTCGCCGACCTCGGCCTCAAACCGCTGAACGACATTGACGAGATCGAAGCCTACGGCCGCGGCCCGCGCGTCCGCTGCAAAAACCTCCGCGGACCTTGGCAGGAAGTCCAGATCGACGCCCACGCCTGGGACGAGATCAACACGCCCGAGTTCTGGTCGTTCATCGAGCGCGCTGTTGCCGGCTTCCAGAAGTTCACCGAACGCATCGAACAAAAACCGGCCGACGTCATGCCCTGGACCGTCCTCGGCCAGAAATGGCACCTCGCTCGCAAAGGTTTCCCGCCCGGCAAGCAAACCACTTGGAAGCCCGAAGTCCTCGAAGAGCTGCTCGAAATGCTCGACGAGGCCGAGCCCAAAGGTCAATTCCTCTGGAACAACCAGGAAGTCGTCAAACGCATGGTCCCCGGCGTCCGCGAACCCTGGGCCACAATATACACCAAGCGCCTCGCCGGCGTCGATCTCGCCCTCAACGGGCCGAAAGGCGCATTTCAACTCGGCGGCGTCGCCGACCTCGGCGCCGAGCGGTCACTCCTGACAAACGACACCGACCGCGACCAGGTCAAGCTTCGCTTCGTCACCACCGCGGATCTCCATGACGGCAACCTCGCAGAATTTCTAAAAGCCCACCTCGACGCCCTCCGCGGCGCCGCAGTCGGCTAAGTAAATATGCAGCCAATGTTTTGACGGGATAACAGGATTTGCAGGATCGACAGGATGAAATCAAAATCAGTCGATTGCATTAAAACTACACTTGCCATCATCCTGTAAATCCGGCCGATCCTGTTATCCTGTCGAAAAAAAAGATCAATCGCCGAACTGAGTCGATCCTGAATTGAGAACCATCGATGGCAACTGAAACCAACACACTCCTGGCCCCGCGATTTTTGTTCCGCTTCGCCGTACCCGTCGCGCGCCACGATCCGATCTGGAAACCCGCCGGTGTCGCGCTTGATGAGTCGTACAAAGTCCTTGGCCTCGCCGAGCTCGACCGCGGCAGCGACAATCAAGAACGGTCCTTCGCCGACGTCCGCATGGCGTGGGCGCCCGAAGGCATCGTGCTGAACGTTCGTGTCGACGGCAAGAAGCAACCGCCTTGGTGCCGCGATTCGCGTCTCGACGATAGTGACTCGCTGCAAGTCTGGATCGACACCCGCGCCACGCTCAACATCCACCGCGCCAGCAAATACTGCCATCGCATCGCGTTCACTCCCGTCGGCGGCCGGCAAGGCGAACCGCTCGCCGATCAGCTCCTCATCAACCGCGCCCGTGAAAACGCTCGCCCCGTTCGCCCACGCGAACTGCAAGTGGTGAGCAAAATCACCAAGACCGGCTACGCCATGGCCGCCTTCATCCCCGCGGTCGCTTTGGGCGGCTACGACCCCGCCCAGCACCGCCAGCTCGGCTTCACCTACGCCGTCTTCGATCGCGAGCTCGGTCGCCAAACCTTCGCCACCGGCTCCGGCTTCCCTTTCGAAGAAGACCCGACTTGCTGGGCAACGATCGATCTCGTCGAGTAGGCCAGCGGCCATTGAATTCCGGTCCGTGTTCTGTTTTATGCCAGGGTCCACGTCGCAAGTTTTTTGTTGATTTTGACAACAAACACTGACGCGTGCCAGAAACGGGCTCAGTGACGCGGGCGTGGAAATCCGGTCATCCGCTGACCAGATTGACGCGTGCCGCACCGCGATCGCCGGCCGACCACCGAATCACGCGGTGCCTCGTGGCTTCGCACGCACGGTTAATTTCAAACCTGAAAAACTCCGCTCGCATTGCGAACTACGCCGCCACGCCCCTCAAAAACTGGCAACTTTTCCCGTCGGTGACCGTTGGCGACTTGCCAGTCTCTGGATCAAATTGCGCCGCAGTCATTCCAAATCAGCGCTACCCTCCGTTTGGCGCAGCGCTTGCTCGAAAGCAACGGCGAGGGGTGGTGAACCGGGTCGGTCGGCCGCGAACAACAATCCATTCTTCCGTCTTCCGTGCAAGGATCAACCGTCATGACCTCAAGACCCTCAGTATCGCAGCGATTTGTTTACACTCTGTTTGTCCCGGCAATCGCAGCAGCACTTCAATTCGCCTTTCAAAGCCTGCCGCAGGCCTCAGCCGCCGAGACTGTCGCCCCTTCAGCCAGCTCGCAAGACCTCGCCACCGCTAAACAGTTGTCCCACGTTTTTAGAGCTGCCGCCAAAAGCGTGTTGCCGGCCGTCGTCGCCGTTGAAAACCGTGCCGACGCGGGCGGCGCCGAGGAGGCCGATGAAACCGAGCCGTTCAACGGAGAGAATCCGTTCAAGGGCACGCCTTTCGAGCAATTCTTCCGCGACAATCCATTTGGCGAGCAATTTCATCAGCGCGGGCCCGGCCTGCACCGTGAAATCGTCGGCATGGGCTCAGGTTTTATCATCGATCCCAAGGGCGTCATTCTTACGAACAATCACGTGGTCGAGGGCAAGGGAGTTGTTACTGTCCGCTTGAACGACGATCGCGTGTTCAAGGCCACCGACGTGAAGACCGATCCCAAGTCAGACCTCGCGGTCGTCAGGATCGAAGGGGCGACCGACCTAACTACTGCCAAATTCGGCGATAGCGATCAGATGGAAGTTGGCGATTGGGTCCTCGCGCTGGGGCAACCGTTTGGCCTCGAGAGCACGGTCACCGCCGGCATAATCAGTGCCACGCACCGCGACATCGGCATCAACAGTCGCGAGCACTATTTTCAAACCGATGCCGCAATTAACCCTGGCAATAGCGGCGGGCCACTGGTCAATCTTTCTGGCGAAGTGATCGGCATCAACACTGCAATCTCGACCCGCTCCGGCGGCAACGAGGGAGTTGGTTTCGCCGTGCCCAGCAATTTGGCCCGCTGGGTCAGCAATCAGTTGATAGAAAGCGGGTCTGTGCGTCGCGCATATCTTGGTGTCGCGATTCAATCGATTACCGCCGAGCTCGCGAAACAGTTTGATGTCCAGCCGCATCACGGCGCCCTGGTCTCTCGCGTCTATCCGAATACGCCGGCCGAAAAAATGGGACTGCAAAATGGCGACATCATCACGGCCGTGGGCGGCAGTCCCGTTACCTCCGGGCAAGACCTGCAAATGCTGGTCGAGGAAATTGCGATGGACAAAACCCATCCAATGACTGTCGTTCGCGAGGGCAAAACGCTGACGCTCGACTATCAGCCCGAGGCCGAGCCGAAGGATTTCGGTACAACGGCCCAAGAACGCGAGCAGGAAAGCCCTGAGCAGGCACCTTCAGCCGGCGTCGCAGCGCTCGGCATCCACCTCGAGGATTTGACCGCCGATTTGGCCCGTCGCTTGGGTGTCGATAAAGACACCGGCGTGGTAATCACAGGCGTCGATCGTGGCGGTATCGCCGCTCAAGCGGGAGTCCTAGGCGGAATGGTGCTGGCGCAGATTAATCGACATCCGATCCATTCGGCGGCCGACGCGAAAGCGGCACTAGAAAGCTCCTCGCTCGAACAGGGCGTCCTTCTGCTCCTTCAGACCGATGAAGGTTCGATGTACGTTGTGCTTAAGAAACAATAATAGGCCCAGCTTGAGCAGCCACGCCGAACCTTCGCCACTGGCTCCGGCTTCCCCTTCGAAGAATATCCCACCTGCTGGGCGACGGTCGATTTGGTTGAGGGCTAACCTTGTATTCTCGCACAGGGTAAATGCGCCTGGGTGTTTCTCCGGCTCACCATCGCTCGTCGAACTACAACGATCGCCGCCGGAATGACGGAAATAAGAAGCGAGACGGACGTTGGTTCCGGAACCGCTTGGATCGGTATTGGCGTGTCGAAGCTTGGGCCGGCTCCAAACCAGGCGTAGCTCAATGACAAATCTGTCGCAGGTGTGCCTGGGCTTACGAGAGGTCCAAGGTAAAGGGGATCAACGTATTGCGTGGGCACGCTAATGCTTAGTTCGGTGTGCAACCATT
>DASYDU010000297.1:0-19271 GCA_036499445.1 Lacipirellulaceae bacterium | reverse complement strand
GCGTTGGAGCCCTAATCTGCAAGACTATATAGAGAATGGAAAGCCAATGGGCCCGGACAGACAGGGCTTAGGTTGGGGTTTCCAAGTCCTGCCCTATCTCGAAGAAGGTGCTGTTCATAACCTCACAACCGAAGCCCAAATTGGTCCGACCATCATCCCGATCTATAGTTGCCCCAGCCGGCGCGGCATAACGCAAATTACCTTCACCGACGCCACCAATGGAACGACAACATTCACGCTGACGGATTACGGCGGGATCGATCCGTGCAGCAGCCTGAAGACACCGCAGAACTCGGATAGCCCGGTCACACAGCCGCCCTTAGATTTAAGGACTCAGCCCGACCCAAATACGGTGCGGACCTATTTTTGCCAAGGCTTTGGAAACGATCAAGCGCCATTCAAGCATAGCCTTTACGATGGCGTGATTGTCCGAACGCCCTGGGTCGAAACCGGTTTTGATCGACGCAGTCTAATCCCGATTGGAAATTATGTCGAAGATGTGCCTTACCCGACGAAGTTCTCTGGCATCATAGATGGTACCTCGAAATCCATGATGGTTGCTGAGAAATACATCCGCTATGACTTATACGCGGGTGGCGACGCCTCGGACGACCGCGGCTGGACCGACGGCTGGGATGCGGACACGATGCGCTGCACCTGCATCCATCCGCATAACGATGGTGAAATCGACCCGGACCATTCGCCGACACCACCCCTTGATCACAACGCCTCCTACTATCAATTGATGCTTGGCTCGGCTCACACCGGCGGCTTCAATGCGGTCTTTGCCGATGGCTCGGTCCACACGATCAACTACGACATCGAACTCTATGTGCTCAATGCCCTTGGGACTCGCAATGGCACGTCGGCGGGAGCGGGCGACCCAGCAACCTCGACAGAAGTTAGCGATATTTCGTCCGGCTATTGATTCGGACGCGGACGCACGTCGCTAAGGTGAGTTTCAGGTCGACTAGGGCATGGCCGGTCGCGCTTAACAGTCCGATGGCGAGGATCGCCTCACGGGCTGTGGAGGGTCGGCGATCGGCCCTTGGCCCCGCTGCCAATTTGCGTTGAGGAGATCCGGCCCAACGTTCACTTCGCCGATGATCGGCCGGCGGTTGTCGCTGAACGTGATTTGGGCGCGGGGCTGCTGTGGCTCGGTGCTGGGCTGGACGTCGTGCCTGCCCGCGGATGGAGAACGAATTTTGCCGACTACGCGTGCTAAGTTCTGCCTGCCTCGGTCTTTACTTCTTGGCAGGTATCGGCCCGGAGCCTCGCGATTTACTGCGTGACGAGTTGTTCTGCGCCGATCGGCGTAGCCGGCGAGAGGCTAGTTTCCGCCGGATTTGCAGGATTTGTCGTTTGCGGTTAGAGTACGATAACTGCTTGTGCCACCGGTCAGAGTCGCGTCCCTGAGAGCAGGTCGCGATTGGGCGGCACTATTCTCTTCTAAAGGCGGGAAAAATGCGTCGCGCTTTTACGCTCATCGAGCTGCCTTTCGACAGGCTCCCATTCGACAAGCTCCCATACGACAGGCTCAGGATAGCGAGCAAACGTAAACGCGTCGCGTTTACGCTTGTCGAATTATTGGTGGTGATTGCGATCATTGGCATTTTGGTCGCGATGTTGTTGCCGGCGATCCAGGCGGCCCGTGAGGCCGCGCGGCGCACGCAGTGTAAGAATAATCTGAAAAACATCGGGCTGGCGATTCTCAATTTCGTAGATAGCCGCAAGGTTTTCCCAACGGGCGGCTCGCACTATTTGCAGCAGACAGGTCCGGCGTTTGAGGTTCCGCAGAACATCGAGAATGGCAAACCGCTCGGCCCCGATCGTCAAGGCATGGGTTGGGGCTTCCAGATTACGCCCTACATCGAGGAGTCCGGTGCATACCAAATGAAAACGGCGCAAGACTTGGGCAACATCGTGATAGCGATCTACGCTTGCCCCTCGCGTCGTCCGCCCAAGACTACGTTTGGCCCTGGCTACCAGATTCCGCTCTCGGTCATCGATTACGCCGGCGCCGTACCCGCTACTTATGTTAACGCCACGAAGACCACGCTGTTCAATGTGAGTCAAGCGGCTACCTTTACTCCGACCAGTTTTGGCGCTTTGTTTCCCGCCTGGAATGGCGGCACGACAGCCACCGGCGGCGGCTGGCCCGGCAACAATATGGTCTACGACGGCGTCATCGTGCGCTGCCCTTGGAGATGGACATCGACAAACACTACGACAGGCCAACAAATCGGCACTCCGGTCGCGAATTCCCAGGGCAACGTCAAGGTCGCGGAAATCACCGATGGAACGAGCAAGACATTCATGATCGCTGAGAAATACGTGCGCAGCGACAACTATGAAGCCGGCGACGCCAATAAATATTCCGACGACCGCGGCTGGTACGACGGCTGGGATGCCGACGCGATGCGAATGGCCTGCTTCTCGCCGGTGAATGACGGCGATCCTATCGGTTGGTCGGTCGGCCTCACCAATTACTTTGGCGACAACGGGGTAGCGGGCGCCGTCCTACCGAATTCATGGAACGTCTATCACTTCGGTTCTGCCCACACCAACGGGATCAACGCGGCGTATGCCGACGGTTCGGTCCATTCGATCGGTTACGAAGTTGACCCGGTGGTCTTCAATCATCTGGCCGCGCGGAACGACGGCGCGACAGACGATGCGTCGGCCGTGAATTGAGCGGCGTTCCGCGGCCGTTTGCGTCCCGCTCATTGCGCGGCGCTAAGCCGGATGTCGTCTAGCGATAGTTCGCCGGTGCCGCCCAAGAGGCCGATGCGGAGAATCGCTTCACGGGCCTTTATTGGCACGGCGATTGTCCGCTGCTCCCGCTGCCAATTTGCGGTAAGCAGATCCACGCCGACGTTCACTTCGCCGATGGTCGCCCGGCGGTCGTCGTAGAACGTGATCAGGGCGCCAGGCTGCTGCTGTGGTTCAGGGCTGGGCTGGACGTCGTGCCCACGGATGGAGAACGAAATCCGCAGCTGGGCCACTTTGCGTCCGTCGACGGCGAAGCCCTGCAACGCGTGGCAGCCGCGACCGGTCTGCTCGTTGTGAAAGGTGATGAAGCGCTTGCCGTCGGGGGCGTGGGCCGGGTCGGTGACAAGCGTGAGCTGCCGCTGATAATGCCAGCCGGCCGGCGTTTCCACGCCCGATGCTTCGTCTTTGAGGACGTTTTCGAAGCTGCCATTTGCGATTGAGGGATGCAAGGGATCGGGCTTCACCTGGCGATTTGCCTCGGCCTCGCCCGTCATCGGCACGAAGAGCGTGGGCTTGAGCGCCTCGGCTTTGAGCTCGCCTTTTTCTTTGCGGTAGAGATACAGATTCTGCTGGTAGCGCTCGCCGACGGGGACAATCATTCGACCGCCGTCGCGGAGCTGGTCGATTAGCGGCTGCGGCACTTTCTCCGGCGAACAGGTGACGATGATTTTGTCGAAGGGGGCCGCGTCGGGCCAACCAAGATAACCGTCGCCGACCTTGGTGAAGACGTTCTTATAGCCGAGCTGCTTGAGCGTGCGTGCGGCCCGCTTTCCCAATGAGTCGACAATTTCGATCGTGTAGACCTCTTTGACGAGCGGGCTGAGGATGGCCGCCTGGTAGCCGCTGCCGGTGCCGATCTCAAGCACGCGGTCGCCCGGCTGCGGATCGATCTCTTGCGTCATGTAGGCAACGACAAAGGGCGGCGAAATGGTTTGCTGCTCACCGATGGGCAGCGCCATGTCGAGGTAGGCGTTGTCCCGTTCATTGATCGGGACGAATTCGTGCCGCGGCGTGTCGCGCATGGCGCGAACGACGCTTTCGTTGGTGACGCCGGCAGCGACGATTTCGCTGTCGACCATTTTGTTGGCCAATTGCCGCCAATCGCGGAGCGGTTCGGCGGCAGGCGCGGCCCCCGGGCTCGTCGCGACCGCAAACAAGATCGTCAATAGTAATACGGAGCGAACTGGGGCCCGCAATGATGTGTCGTACATAATCCGGTCTGCGGAAAGAAGTCGATTTGGGATACAATTCTATTATGGCATATTTCACCCAAACCGCGGACAGCACATGAGTAGCGGCCAAAAGCAAGTGGCGAGCGTGAGCGAGCGTCTGCGTGCGGCGATGCCTGTCGCCGAGCGCTGGGCTTATTTCGATCATGCGGCGGTGGCGCCGCTGACGGCGCCGGCGGCAGAGACATTGCGGTGGTGGGCGACGGAAGCCGTGGCCGAAGGCGACACGGTTTGGCCCGACTGGTCGCGCCGCGTCGAGGCGAACCGTGCGTCCGCCGCCCGGATGATCGGCGCGACTCCGGATGAGATCGCGCTGGTGCCCAACACGACGGCTGGCATCAGCCTGGTGGCCGAGGGGATCGATTGGCGGGCCGGTGACAATGTGGTGACGCTGGCCGACGAGTTTCCGTCGAACGCCTATCCTTGGCTGAACCTGGCGAGCCGCGGCGTCGAGACGCGGCGCGTGCCGACGGAAAATGGGCGGCTTGATCTCGACAAATTGGCGGCCGCCATCGATGCGCGGACGCGGATTGTCTCGGTGAGCTGGGTTGGCTACGCGACCGGGTATCGACACGACGTTGACCGCATCGCCGAATTGGCCCATGACCGTGGCGCACTCGTGATGCTCGACGCCATTCAGGGCATCGGTGCGTTTGCCTTCGATGTACGGAAGACACCGGTCGACTTTCTCGCGGCCGACGGGCATAAGTGGATGCTCGGGCCGGAGGGGGCCGGCATCGCATACATTCGCCTGGAAAACTTAGAGCGATTGCGGCCGATTGGCGTCGGGTGGCATAGTGTCGTGCATTCGCAGGACTACACACGGATTGAACTGACGCTGAAGCCGACGGCGGCTCGTTACGAGGGCGGTTCTCAGAACATGGCCGGCATGCTGGCCCTTGGCGCCAGCCTCGATTTCCTGCTGGAGCTGGATTTGGAACTGGTCGGAGCGGCGATTCTTGACATTACGGATCGGGCCTGTGACCGACTACGCGAAATCGGCGCGACGATTGTTTCCGACCGCCGAATGGATCATCGAGGCGGGCAGCAGCGATCCGGAATTGTCGCGTTTGAGCTCGCCGGCCGCGATCCGCTGGCGGTGAAAAAGCACTGTCTCACGCGGCAAGTTGTGCTCAGTTGCCGATCCGGCCGGTTGCGGATTAGCCCCCACGCATACAACAATGAAGACGACATCGATCGGCTGATCGACGCGCTCACATCCTTTTCGTCTTGAGGCCCGACAACCATGTCTCGCCGTGCCGTCTATACCGGCTCGTTTGACCCGATTACGCTGGGTCATTTGAACGTGATCGAACGGAGTAGCCGGCTTGTCGATGAGCTGATCGTCGGCGTGGGACTCAACATTGACAAGCAATCGTTGTTTACGGGCGACGAACGGGTCGACCTGATCCGGCAGGTGACCAAGGGGCTCGGCAACGTCGATGTACGGAAGTTTGACGGGCTGGCCGTGCGGTTTGTGCGGGACTGCGGCGCGCGAGTGATCATCCGCGGCGTGCGGTCGCTGACCGACATGGAGGCCGAGTTTACGATGACGCTGGCCAATCGGAAGCTCGACGAGGACATCGAAACGGTGTTCCTCATGGCGGACGACGAGTTCTCGCACGTCTCGAGCTCGCTGCTCAAGCAAATCACGCCACTGGCAAGCGATGAGGAACTGGCCCGCTTTGTGCCGCGGGCGATCATTCCGGATTTGCGGGAAAAAATCGTCGACTGACGGGGATAGAGAACTCAACGATCTGAGCTTCGATTGCGGATTTGCTATTTCACGACGCGCATGAGCTGCAGCGCGACGGCGATCATTCCTACGACGGCCAGCGCGGACTTCGCGCCGTCGAACCAGCGGCTTTCGGCCACGTCGTGCCAGGAAAATCGGTCGCTTGCCGATGGCCGCTGAGCCGAGGATTTGTTGCAGGGCAGTTTCGAACCGGAACTTGCCAGCGTCGCAGGGGCCCAGGGCGTGCTCGGCCACTTCGCTGCGGATGCGGAGTTTTCGCTGTTCGCGGCTATGATCCCGTTGTCGGCAGGCTGCGACGCTCCTATGTCAACGGCGCGGAGATGGACGTCGGGAGCCGGCCGATCGGCGACGGCGACTAGTGCTTGGTCCTTGGCCTGGCCAATGTCCGGGGCGAGCGAGGCTAGGAACGATTGTACGCGCGGGGCGAAGCTGCCGATCGTGGTGCCCTCCCCTGCCCCAAACAACACGCCCGCGATCTCGCCGCGGTCGTTGAAGATTGGTCCGCCGGAGTCCCCTTGTCGGGCTTCGACGTCGAGCTCCACCATCTCGCAGGGAAAGTTTTCCTTCGGTGCGAAGAATTGCGTGCAATGCCCCGTGGCGATGCGGTATTGGCCTTGGCCGTAGCCGTGGATCGTGAGGAGGTCGCCCGGCCTCGGCGGGAGCGTGGAAATCCGCACCGGCTCGATCGGCGGCCGCCATATCACTAGCGCTGCCAGGTCCCAATCTTTGTCGACCTTGAGCGGTCGGGCGTGCGAGCGAAAGCCGCTGGGGAAGACGACTTCAACCGTGCCCTTGGAATCGCGGACGACGTGCCAGTTGGTGACCACCAGGCCATATTGATCGCGAGCATCGACCAGTGTGCCGCTGCCATAGGCGATCGCATCGTCTTCAGGGACGATGACCCTGGCCACGGCGGGGTGCGGCGTGACCGGCCCCGGTGCGGAGTCGAACACGGCGTGTTGGCGATGCCATTGCCAGGGCCAAAGCGCGACGCGCGCGTCCGAATCGGCGACAACCGGCGAATCTGCATCGGCGTTTGCGTATGCTGCGCCCACGGCGAATAGGCTGGCGGCAGACGTCACGAGCGTCAGCAACAGCAACCATCGCGACCGCATGGCTCGCCGCGTGTGGTTAACTCGCGCGGTGGTCATGCGAACGGTCTCGTTCATTCTGGACGATCATCTTCAGCAAGCGGGCGCGAACCTGGCTTATGTCGGCGGAGGCGTCGTCGGCCGGTGCACTGCTCTTGCGGCGCGGGCGCCGGATGCGCGGCGGGCGAGATTGTTTTTCGGCACGTGACTCGATGTCGGCAGCGTAATTTACTCGTAACATGGGAATGGTCACCGGTGGAGATTCGACTTGTTTCATGATGGTACTCCCTATGTCACTAGGCTGCGATGGGACGCCCACCTTTGAGGTCGTCGGCGCGGGGCGGGAAATCGCAACCGGCGTTGTGGCGAAGCTTCAAACGGTCGAGCTCCGCGCGAAAGGCGTCTTCGGCAAATTTGGTCAGGGTAAGCCGCACGGGATAGCCGGCCAGATGCACGGTGGCGTCGCGGGCTTCTTCTAACAAATCGTGAGGCAGGTACAACGTCGCACGAACTTTGGGCGACTTGCGGGGAACATGGCGCGACATGCGGCGCTCCTTCTGTCGTTACGGCGGGAAATGGGGGGGGTTCGACGAAGCGCGTCGCGTGTACGTGCCGGGGCGGCCAGTTGCGACATATGCCTCGTGGCGGGGCGGCGTTCGGTGAAGTTGCTCGCAGTTCAGCATTCGACCGATTGCCTGCTGACTAACATCGGACGTTGGCCCACAATTCATCAAACGTCAGACGTTTCGGCATACGACCGACACGCGCGAAGAAAGCGATACGCGAGGAGCAGCTTCGCCAGGCGTCAGAGTTTACCGGGCCTATATTTCTTTTCGGCGGCGAGAATCGCGATGATGATGCCGTCGGTGGTGTAAGATTCCGCGACGACAGCCGGCGGATGACCGAGATTTGTGAGCACTTCGGCGGTGAGCGGGCTAATGGCAGCCAGTTTCGTTTTCCGCAAAGCTTCGCCAAACATTCCCACCAGTGCTCGGGCGATTGCGGAACTTGTGACGGTTGTCCAAGAGATGCGTCCGGCCTGGAGTGCGGCGAGCACGTCGTCACTTGGCTGCGCGACCTCGTTGCTTTCGTAGACAACCACTTGCGTGATTTCGCCTCCGGCGGCGGTGATCATTTCTGCGAGTACCTCGCGGCCACGACTGGCGCGAGCAAGCAGGAACCGGTTGCGGACCGCGTGAGGCGCGAGCGCATCGGCTAAGGCTTCGGCGCGATACGATTCCGGATCGACGTCAGCCGTTAGATGATATTCGGCTAGCGCCTCGACGGTGGCTGGGCCGATCGCTGCTAGATACAGGCCACCTAATGCCCGCAAATCGCCGCCCAGCGCGAGCAGTCGCCGCAGGAAATAATGCACGCCGTTGCTGCTGGAAAAGACGAGCCAATTGAAGTCGGCGAGCCGTGCGATCGCGTCATCCACCGGCTTCCAGTCACGCGGCTCCGAGATTTCGA
Source organism: Lacipirellulaceae bacterium (assembly GCA_036499445.1). Taxonomy (GTDB): domain Bacteria; phylum Planctomycetota; class Planctomycetia; order Pirellulales; family Lacipirellulaceae; genus DASYDU01. The sequence continues at coordinate 10,953 of DASYDU010000297.1, read as the reverse complement.
TGGCCGGTTGCATGAGCGTGCCTGCGCCAAGCTGACGCAGCTTTGCCGCCATCGATTCGATTTGACGCTCGGGCCGGGTGACAAGGACTGTGCGACCGAAAAGAGGGCGCAAAGTGAACCAATTGACCGCGCTGGGCGCCGCGGCCACTTCGCCAACAATCACGATGGCCGGTGGCCGAAGCTTGCCATGTCCCAAATGATCGGCGACCTCGGCGAGCGTCGTGAAGATGGTTTGCTGGTCGGAGAGCGTGCAATGTCGCACAATCGCGACGGGTGTTTGCGGCGACTTGCCATGTGCCACGAGGGCGCGACTCCATTCGGGCGCCGTGGTCACGCCCATGTAGAACACGATCGTGCCAGGGAACTGGGCCAGCGCAGCGTAGTCGAGCTCTGTGCCGGACAGCTTATCCGCCGATTCTTGGCCAGTGACAAATGCCACACACGAAGCTTCATCGCGGTTGGTGAGTGGAATGCCGGCGTGACTGGCCGAGGCTTGCGCTGCGGTGACTCCTGGCACGATTTCATACGGCACCGCGGCTGCCTGCAAGGCGGCGAGCTCCTCGTTCAAGCGGGCGAAGATCGAGGGATCGCCTCCCTTAAGCCGCACGACGGCGCGTCCCCGCAGCGCTTCGCGGATCATGCGGTCGTTGATCTCAGTTTGCGAAAGAAGTCGACCCCGTCCGTGCTTACCAAGGCAGACCAGCTCCACATCCGGCCGCAGACCGACGAGCAACTCGGGGCTGGCGAGATAGTCGTACAGGACAACGTCGGCACTGCGCAGACATTCGGCACCGCGCAGTGTAAGCAAGCCGGGATCGCCGGGTCCGGCGCCAACCAGATACACTGTTCCAAGCATGTCGGTCATGAGGCTCGTTACGTGCGCAACCACCGAATTGGCCAGAACTTAGCGTAATTCAATTCGTTGTGTTGCGGAAGCCGATGGGTAGAATGGAAGTATATGTCGGCCAATCTGCCCTCCAAACCAAGCGCCTACGTGTTGGCACCACCGCCTCCGGCCGTGCGGCAGCGCCTGCAGGCCGCGTTCGATCACGGCCAACGCTGTTTCGACAAAGGCGAGTTTGATTACGCGAACGATTTGTTCACGCAATGCGTCTCCGATGACCCAGGCAATCTGGTCTACTTGCAGCACTTTCTCACGAATCTGGCGAAGAAGTATGGCGACAACAAAAAGGGTGCCCGGCTGGCCGGGCTGAAGCTCAAGAGTAGCCGCAATGCCCTCATCAAGGCGACCACCCAGGGCCAGTGGCACGAGGCGTTTGAGGCCGCATGTGAGGCCTTAAAATTCAATCCGTGGGATCGCGACACTTTGATTGCGCTTGCCGACGCTTGCCTTCAAATCGGTGCGAGTGATGCGGAAGTGTTTCTACTTCGCTGGGCGCTCGACATGGACGTGAAGGACCCCGTGGTCAATCGGCGGGCGGCCGCGGCGCTTGCGCGGCTGGGGCAATTTGACCAAGCCATCGGCTGTTGGCGGCGCGTTGAGCAAGCCAAGCCGGACGACCAAGAGGCGTCGAAAGCAATCTCGCAACTTAGCGTCGAACAAACGATTCAAAAGGGCGGCTACAACGAAGAGTTGCTGCGGAGCGGCGAGACAAACGTCACCGAATTGGAGATGGCGGTGCGATCGAGCATGGCCCGCGGCCGCAAAGAAGTCACCTACGACACTGCGACGACATCCACGAACACTGAGAGCGAAGAGACGCTGCTCGCGCAGATGCAATCCCAGCCGGCGCGGGTGGAGAATTACTTGGAGCTGGCAGCGCTCTTCGCATCGCAGCATCGCCTGCGCGAGGCCGAGCAGATTCTTACGCAGGCACTGGCGGTCACTGGCGGCGGCGACCTGCGTGTTCGGGAGCGATTAGAGGACGCCCAGTTACAGCGAGTGCATCAGCAAGTGGACATCGCCAATCGGCGGGCTGAGCAGGAGAAGACGCCAGAGACCGCGGAGCTCGCCAAGCGAATGGCAATGCAAGCCAATCAGATCGAGATGGAAACCTACGCCGCACGGGCCGCGCGCGAGCCGGGCAATTTGATGCTGCAATATGAACTTGGATTGCGCGCGAAACGGGCGGGCAAGTTCAAAGAGGCAATTCAGGCGTTTCAGGCGGCCCGGGACGACACTCGGCAGCGGGCGATGGTGCAGCTCCATTTGGGAGAGTCGTTCCAGCACATTCGGCAATTCAGGTTGGCCCAATCAAGCTACGAGGCAGCGGTCGCTGCCGCAGACACGACCCAGCCGGACGTGCAAAAGTTGGCTCTCTATCGGGCGGGGGTCTTGGCGGCCGAGCTCGGTGACATGGACCGGGCGGAAAAATACCTGACGCAGCTGGCGGCGATCGATTTTGGCTTTCGAGACGTGGCCGACCGGCTGGACAAACTGGCCGCATTACGCGATAGTGGGTGATTCGGAAAAGCTATTAGCCTCGAGCTTTTAGCTTTTAGCCAGAACAGTCACCGATTTAGTTTCGACGTCCCATGCCAAATACAGCCAGTGCCAAAAAGCGTCTGCGGCAGAGCATTGACCGCCGCGCCCGAAATCGTTCGGCCAAAACAAGCATTCGCACACTCATTCGCAAAATCCGTGAATCGGTCACAGCGAAAGATGTCGCCAAGAGCGAGGCGGCCTATAGCACGCTGGTGAAGAAGCTCGATCGCGCGGCGGGGAAAAACGTGATTCATGCCAACGCGGTGGCCCGGACCAAATCGCGTCTCTCAAAGGCGATTAAAGCGATCAAGAGCTAAGGCAGCGAACAATCTCTGGTGGGCACCTTGGGTGGAAAGATCTCCCCAGAAAGCCTCTAGTTGGCTTTGGTGCCTGGCCGGCCGCTAGATACAATTGAGCCGGAGCGACACCTCGTTGCCGAGCTTCTCCTGAGCCGTTATCTGCACGGGCCGTCCGGTCCGTTCAGTTTTTCTCTTCTGTTGGCAAGGTATGGCGGGAGCTTCACATGGATATTGTCAGTCTGATTATCAGTCTTGTGAGCGGCGCGGTGGGCGGCAACGTGGCCGGAGCGGCCATGAAGGACAAGAGCCTTGGAGTGCTAGGCAATTCGCTTTCCGGCATCCTCGGCGGAGGCATCGGCGGCGCGGTATTGCAGGCGCTCCATTTGGCAGCGGCGGGCGGACTCACGCCATATGCCGTCCTTGCCAACGTAGCCAGCGGTGGCGTGGGCGGCGCGGTGCTGCTCGTCATCGTTTCGATCATCAAGGGCATGATGGCTGGCAAGACTTGACATTGACCACGAGCCGCTTCCGAGCGCCCGTGATGCGTCGCGCTAGTACCGCGGCGGTCTCATATAGTTGGCCGGTGTCGCCCGACTCGACGGACTGCTTTCGGCGGAGGTCGTGGGCGCGTAGACGGCAGGTGTCGACGGATACGAGCTTGGTGCACTGCCGAGACTGTTTATTGGTGCACCGGCAGGGAGAGCGGCTGGGGCGGCAGAAGTCGGATAGGGCGCCGGGTACGTTGTCGGCATCGGCGGTGGCATGGGCGAAGGCGGCTGGTTAAATGGCCGGCCTGGAAGCGGCGTGTTGGGCACCGCTCCGCCCAAGTCGTACTGCGGATAGCCGGCAAAGGTTGGCATCGTCCAAAGTTGGGCCGGATCGCCCGCTAACTGGTTGATTTGCACATTTCCCAGGTCGATTTTCATCGCCAATCCGGCCGTCGGCAAACGCAGCGAGATTTTTTGGGGCAGCGAAACCTGCTCGGCCGGATAGTAGCGATGCGACTCGGCGACCGCGCTAGCGATCAGCGTCTGGCCGCTGGGATCGTAAACGTGTTGTTCGACGACCCAGGCTCGACTAGCATCGATCACCGTGACCCGCGCCAGCCGACCCGAAGCCGAGGGGAGCCAGGAGCGAATCTCGACCTTGCCGTCGCCGCGCGCCAGCGGCCCGTCGTAGACGCTGGCCGGGTCGATGTCGACCATGCCGAGCGCGGCCAGCAGCCAAGAGGGTTCGATCGGCATCATCTGGCGAATCGCGCTGTTGGCGAATTGGTCGTGTCGGCAGAAATAGACGGCCGGCGGTTGATTGCGGCGGACCCACATCCAGAACAATTGATCGTTGCTGCCAAGGTCGATCTCCTGGCCGGTGATTCCCGTGCCGGCCGTGAGACGGAAATGGTTTGGCCGCTCGGCGGCGATGTTCGCCGTCAGCAGCGGCAGATTCATCGTGTCTGGAATCGTGATTGAGGCGCCCGTTGCCGACAGAGAATGGATGCGGGCCGAATTCTGATTCACGGCGGCGATGATCTGGTCGCGTGTCGCCCCGGCGATCAAGACTTGCGGCGCGGCCGGATCGGGCGGCCCAAAAGGATTCATCGTTAGCGGCCGCTGGCAATTGGCGCCCGAGCCGGCGAAGAGCGCCAGCGCCGTCGTGAGCCATGCCGCGGTAATGGTTGCTTTCGGCTTCAACGATAAGTCCCTGTTATTAAGTCAAGGAGCCTGGGAAACAAGGAGACTTGCAGTTCTATGCCGCGGCCTTGTGCCCTTGACTCCCGGTCTCCTCGACTTCTTCGGCAGGCTCTGCGCCCGCGATCAATAGTTCGCCTAGCTGCTGTTGAATCTCGTCGACCCGCTGGTCCGTTGGCGTTACGACCGAGACTTCGTACGTCGTCTCGCGCTTTGGGCAAAACATAGTTACGATTTCTACGTCGGTGGTCGTCGATGGTTTTCCGAATTGCACGACGGGCGCTTCCAATCGAAACACGCGCCGTCGCACCAAGAGCAGCGCCAGCACGTAGCGCATGTCGTCGCTGTCTGGTCGATCGGTCAGTTGCTCGAATAGTTGGACGAGCACGTCATTGGGCGCCAGTTTGATGCGCTTGGCACTCGGCTCGGGAATCTGCGATTTCCACCAGCCAAACGCTGCGGCGGGCGGGCCGGTCCAAGCCGCTTGCGAGTAGTCTCTGCGAACAATGTCCGCTCCTTGCACTTCCAGCACCGAATAGCAAGCTTCGCCCGGTTCCATCGTGCGCTCGGTCGTGGCGCAGCGCCTCGTGCAACGCTGAATTTCAAAGTCGAAAAGCATGAGGAAGTGCGAGGAGCGAATGACGAGGAGCAACGAATCAATCGCGCCGCGCGCACTGGTTCGTCGATAAAGGTCGGGAATATTAGAAGATTGGCAGCGGCAAAACAAGAGAAGCCAGCAGCGCCGCGCCAGCGTTGCCAGCGAAGTTGGCAACAGCGGCTCAGCCGGCCGTGAAAAAGCGGGCATCCGTGCCGCCCGGCCCGATCCGCAGCCGGACTTTGCGGGCGCACTTTGGGCAATGCCCTTCGTAAGCGGTACGACCCCGATTCGCATAGACCCGCGCGTACGCGTCGCAGCAAACAAAGTGGACGCCCACAAACGGGCGGTCTGCCCCGCCACGCTGACGCGCGCCGCCGGGATCGTCCGTTAGGTCGAGTCGTTCGCCAACCATGTTGCCATCGTAACGGTGATCAAGGCCGGAACGGAATCGCAGTAATTTGGCTTAATGAGCGGTGGCGGCCGAGCCGAAATGAAATGGTCCGGCGGTTTTTCCATGAACCTTGACTGCGGGCCGCGCGTCAGCTAGATTTGAGGAGTGGCTAGTGTGCGGGCAAGTGAATTGCCCGCCGCCATTTTGAGAAAGTTTGCGATGTTGTCTTCGAACCTGCTAAGCCTGCTACTTTTGGCCCTACCGAAGGGCGCGTCTTAGGGTTCGTACAGACATTATTAAATTGAAATCGTAGAACCCTGAGGCCCGCCCGGCCCCAGGGTTTTTTTGTTTTTTTACGGCGCCAATTGTTCGTAACTCGCGTCGCAGGCGACGCAACTAACTCTGAATCAAACAGGATGATTGCGATGACCACAAACACAGCACGCCGCATCGTCATTTTCGACACAACGCTCCGTGACGGCGAACAATCGCCCGGCTGCAGCATGAACCTCGAAGAAAAACTGGAGGTGGCCCAGGCGCTTGTGGACCTCGGCGTTGACGTGATCGAGGCCGGCTTTCCGATCGCTTCGCCGGGCGATTTCGAGTCGGTCCGCGAGATTGCGCGGACCGTCCGCGGCTCGACGATTTGTGGCCTCGCTCGCTGCAACGAGAAGGACATTGACCGCGCTTGGGAAGCCTTAAAAGACGCGCCCGACGCCCGGATCCATGTCTTCCTGGCCACCAGCGCTATCCATCGCGAGTTCAAGCTGCGAATGGACAAGGACGAGATTATCCAACGGGCTGTCGACGGCGTGAAGCGGGCGAAAGGCTACTGTGCGAATATCGAGTTTTCGCCCGAAGACGCCGCCCGCACGGAGCCGGACTTTCTCTGCCGGGTGGTCGAGGCGGCGATCGCGGCCGGGGCGACGACCGTCAACATTCCGGACACCGTCGGCTATGCGACACCGGCGCATTTTGGCGGCGTGATCAAGAACCTGGTAAGCCGCGTGCCGAATATCGACAAGGCCGTGATCAGCGTCCACTGTCACAATGACTTGGGCCTTGCCGTGGCCAACAGCCTGTCGGCAGTCGAGAACGGGGCTGGGCAGATCGAGTGTACCATCAACGGCATCGGCGAGCGGGCCGGCAACTGCTCGCTCGAAGAAGTGGTGATGGCGATGCGGACCCGCGGCGATTATTACCACACCGCCACGCGGATCAACACGCCCCGGCTGGTCCCCACGAGCCGTTTGCTCACAAACATCACGGGCATGACGGTGCAGCGCAACAAGGCGATTGTTGGCCGCAATGCGTTCGCCCACGAAGCGGGCATCCACCAGGACGGCATGCTCAAGGAGCGAACCACGTACGAAATCATGCGGCCGGAGGATGTCGGCTTCACCGCGACCGATCTGGTGCTGGGCAAGCACAGCGGCCGGGCGGCGCTCGCTGATCGGGCGGCCGCGATGGGCTACCACCTCACGGGCGAGCAGCTCCAAGTGGTGTTCGACGAATTCAAGAAACTGGCCGACAAAAAGAAAGAAGTCTACGATGCCGACATCGCGGCCCTGATCGAGAAGCGAATGAACGTTGCCGACGATCAGTGGAAGCTCGTCAAGTACGAGGTGCACGCCGCTGGCGGATCGCAGCCGACGGTCTCGGTGACGCTCGATCGCAGCGGTGAGCAGAAGTCGCGGACGTCGACGTGCGGCGATGGGCCGCTCGACGCCCTATTCCGCACGATCGAGGAGATCACCGGTGTGTCCGTTGTCGTGCGCGATTTCCGCGTCCACAGCGTGACCCGCGGCCAGGACGCGCAGGGTGAATCGACGATCGAAGTCGAACGCAACGGCCGAGTTTTTCGCGGGCGCGGCGTGTCGACCGACACGGTCGAAGCGGCAACGCTGGCGTTTCTCAACGCGGTGAACCGGGCCGAGTTGAGCGGGGCGGTCATGCAGATTTCTGATTCGGTCCGTCGCGGCGCAGTGTGAGCAAACGGTTGCGCCGCCGCGCAAAGTAACCGGCGAAAAGTCAAGCTTGTTGGCGGATGAGCGGATGGTGGGGCGGATAGCAATAGCGGGCGCCGAAGCTGATCAGTGACTCGACGTTTGGCAGCCCCAGCTTTTCACGGGCGCGCTTAAGGTGCGTATGAACGGTGCTCAGGCTGACGTCGAGTTGAGTGGCGATGTCGCGCGTATCGATGCCCTGTGCCAGTAGCTCGAGGCACTCGCATTCACGGCCGGTAAGGCGATTCAACTCAGCCGGAATTTGTTTTCCCAGGACGCAGGCGGCCATTTCGGGCGATTCGAGCGGCCAGATCCAGCAACGAAAATGAGCGCCCTGCTGATTCGTGACGTCGATCGATCGCGATTCCCGCAGCGCGACTACCTGGGAGAATTGGACTTTCGCGTCGCGCAGCGAGTCGCGTGCCAGGTTGTTCCAGGCGAAATCGCCGACTTTCCAAAATGGGCTCTTCCTGGAGCTCCAGTTGATGTGTCCCCGCCAGTCGCAGAGCATGACGAAGACGCTGTCTAATGTCGCATCGGACATGACAAGCCCGCCCTATAGTTGTGCCATTTGCGATACTGCCACCGCGCAGAATAACCGATGCTGGGTCAACAATCAATCAAAAGCCTCTTCACTCAGTCGAACGTGGCCGGCGACATCGGCCAAGAGGGAGACGGTATGGGCCAATCACGCGGAACAGATCGAAGAATTGTCAGTAATCATGCACAACACATTTATGGCCGTGGTGGAACAAGTCGAGGGCCAATACACCGCCTTCTGCCCGGAAATACCGGAGGCCGTTGTCGAGAGTCGCACCAAGATCGGAGCGCTCGCTGTGCTGCGCGTGGCCATCGTTCAGATTCTGGACGAACGGCGGGAGCGTGCCATTGACGGTGCGACGCCGAACGCGATCTTTGAGACGATCATCATTGAATAGGCGGGCGCCTCCGGCTCAGCGGGCTTCAATCAGGAATGCTGCCGGGTAAAATTTCACCGCCGTTTCGCGTGAAAATTGCCGTCGCGGCTTGAGGATCGATTGTGTTGGAGATTGCGCTGACGTGACCGTCGGCAAACGCGGCCAGCCAGATGCCGGAATGGGGCCCGGCGTCGAGGCCGGCGGTTGGATTCTTGACATCGAATGGGAAATCGTCTGGTTTGGTCCATTCCACCGCGCGATCCGGATTGACGTCGACCAGCATCACCGTATTGCTTGTACCGTCGGTGAAGTCTTTAACCTTGCGGCCTTTGGCGGTGCCGTCAAACGCGCAGTGCTCGCCCACGACCGCGAGATAGGGTGTTTTGCCGGACTCCGAAATATAGCTGGGGTCGGCGAATAGCGTCGGCATTTGCGCCACCAGCGGCTTGTTGTGATCGCTGTCCCACGGCTCGTCGAGGTGGAATTGGTTGTAAAGCTCTTGCTGCTCAATATAAGGCAAGATGAGCACGCGCCAGCTCAAGAGCGGCTTGCCATTGGCGTCGTACGAAGCATTCGCTGGAAACGATTTCTTAGCATCGTGATAATTAATCAAACCAAGCATCAACTGCCTCATGTTGTGCATCGATTGGGTGCGTCGGGCGGCTTCGCGGGCGGCTTGAATTGCCGGCAGCAGCAGCGCGACCAAAATACCAATCACGGATACGTAAACCAACTGCATTTGCGGCGAATTCCCGGGCCGGAAGCTGAACAGCGAGATATCGGGGCCGGCGCGTTCCACGTGCCACCACGTGGACTGAGGCGTGTGGCGCATCCGATCGATGTACTTCAAGTAGGCATCGCCTATCGGCCCCTGCATTTGGGGATTCTTGGCGAAGTCGTTACGCATTTGCTCGGCAAACTTATCCTGCCACATTTCACTCGCGGCTTTCGTCTGGGCCAGCAGTTTCTCGGCGCTGGCATCGTCGTTGGCATGAACAATGAGCTGCGAAAGGGCATCATGCGTGAGATTAAATGACAGATCGGCGCTTTCGATCAAATTGGGCACGTCGAGATAAGGCTTGGCTTCGGGCGGGATGTCCTTGGCCTGGGATAGCCCCAGAGCGATCAGCGGACGAAACGCGGCCACGTCGCAGGCCAAATACAGGTCGTCGCCGGCCGGCACGTTTGCAAGTCGCTGAATCAACTTTCCGGTGGCGGCGCCGGGCGTCGGGTTCACCAAGCGGCGCAGCAACAAGTCCGGCGCGATAACGACCGTCCGACTGTCGGGCGAATAGATGCTTGGCAGCATCGGCTGCGTGCTCTCAAGATAGGGCTCGTCGCCGAGCGTGCCGGGTTGGGTATGAGCAGAGAGGCGGCCAGGAATGCTCGTCATCTTGAACGGATGAGCAAACTTGACGACGATGCCATAGTTTGGCGGCCCCCCGACGAAAAGCTCGCTGAAGATCGTCACTTGATCAATGTCCGCCGGATCGCTGCCCAAATACTCGATGCCAGCAGCCGAAGCGACTTCGACGGGCGCGAGCGACGTAGCCGAGGACGTGAGAAGTTGCCGGGGCCGAATTGCAGCAACGATCACGGCTTGGGGCGAGACATACGTGAGATCGAGTTTGCCGACGTCGGGCGCAGCCAAGAGCGTCGTATCGCCGCCGGTTCGAGGGAGCTGATCGATTTGCCGAGCGTCGGCGGGCCGTTGGATTGTGCCTGGACTCTGTCCGGCATTGTTTCCTTGTTGAGCCCAGAGCTGGGCGGGCACACTAGTGGCCATGGCGACGGCCAGGACCGTGCAGACGGATTGAGAAAACAAGCCGCGATAGAGCGTACGGACTTTCATGGCCCGATCCCCCAATTTGCAGAAGATGCGTACCCCAAGGGCAACCTGTAGGTTGCCCCTTGCACAAGACAAAGTCAAGGGCGTGCGGCCCCGTTGTGAGACCAAGAGGGGGCGGCCGCACCTCGTCAGCGAGAATAGGTGCCGATGAGCTCACCCTCGGCCAGGACATGGCCTTGAATCGCCTTGAGCAATTCGCTCTTGGTGGCGGACGGAGCTGAGTCGACTTTGGTGTCGAGGGCGTAGAGCTTGAAGTGATAGTGATGCGTCTTGCCGGGCGGCGGCATGGGGCCACGGTAGCCGACCGTTGCACCCGACGGCCAGGAATTCTTGCCCTGCTTGGCGGCGACTGGACTTGTCAACTGCGCATTCGCCGAGAGACCCTCGGGCAGCGCGTGAACTTCGGCCGGGATGCCATAAATTACCCAGTGCACCCACGGCTCGGCTGAGGGCGCGTCGGGGTCGTCGCAGATCAAGGCGAATTCTTTGGCGTCATCGGGCGCGCCTTCCCAGGCTAAGGGCGGCGAATGATCGTCGCTCTCGCCAGTATAGATTCGCGGAATCGGCGCGTTGTTGTCAAATGCGGTGGAGGAGAGTTGGATTTTCACGCTCTTTGCTCCCGCAATTGGCTGCGACGTACTTGAAGCGGGTTCGGCCGCGTCATTCGTTCGGACATAGACAGAAAATGTCGCGATGGCCGCAACGACGATAGTCAGCCATCGACCGGCGTATCTGTCCCCACTCAATTTTGTTCGAGTG
>DASYDU010000296.1:0-16803 GCA_036499445.1 Lacipirellulaceae bacterium | reverse complement strand
CCGGTGTTGCAACAGCCGTCGCGAAAAAAGCCCGTCATTGGCGCCGTGCAGCAAATCTCCAGCTTGCCGCCGAGGACGTTCTTAGCCTTGGGCAGACGGATAACGCCATTAGTGGCGGTACGGATCATGGATCGTGAATCCTTGACAAAGATCGCAACTGCGGGAAGCTGAAGCAATCATCCTGATGTGGAAAGTGAGCCGCATCCCTTAGGATTAGCTTAGCGGCGGCGATTGCGGCCGTCAAAACGCCATTATGTGGCCGAGCGTCATCACGATATGTGGGGCTGTTCGAATGCTGGCAATGTTCAATTGGGAGCTATTCTCCGACGACATCGGCCGACTGGGCATGGCGGCGCTGATCGGCGGCGTCCTCGGTTGCGAACGGCAGCTACACGGCCATTGGGCGGGCCTGCGGACGCACATGATGGTGGCAATTGGGTCGGCCGTGTTTGTCGTGGCCGGCATGCGGCTAGCAGGTAACCAGCCGGCCGATGTAAGCCGCATTGTGCAAGGCATTGCCTCGGGGATCGGCTTTTTGGGCGCGGGGACGATCCTCAAACTTGGCACGCAAATGGAAATCAAGGGACTGACGACCGCCAGCTCGATCTGGCTCTCCGCCGCGCTCGGCATCGCGGCAGGACTGGCCGAATATACCTTGGCGGTCGCGGCGACCTGCGTATCGCTTGTGGTGCTGGTCGCGTTGCACCCGCTCGATCAAGTGCTCAACCGGCGACATCACGAATACGATCATCACGAGCCGCCCGGGCCGACAGCGCCCTCTTGATGCGGGCGGCTACGGCAGCGGGATGTCTTTGAACTCGTATTCGATCGGCAGTTCGACGATGGCGGCCGGAGTTTCGTAGACCCAGGTAAGTCCGTCTAGGCCTTTCGGTGCGTCAAAGAAATAGGCAACGCCGACCTCGTTCTTGGTTTGCAGCGTCGTCTCGAGGCCGGCGCTCTCGATGCGCTTGCCGTCTTTGTCGACCAGGTATGAAAGATTCTGAAATGCCCAGCCGCGATGCGACTCGAGCGCGTGGTTGTCTTCGTCGAGCCTCAGCCGCATATGGATTTCCCAAACTTCGTTGTTCTTGCGGATCGCGTCGATCGTCACTTGAACGCCGCCGCTTGTTTGCGTCTTGCCGGCCGCGTGTGCCAGATCATCAAACTGAAACTTCACTTGCCGGCCCGGCACCAGCGCCCGCAGTTTGCCTTTGAGTGAGGCGATTTTGGCAACATCGCGAGCAGGGAGCGCGAGCGGCAACACTAATTCCGTGGCCTGCGTGCCCACGGGAATCTCGGCGTCGAGCACTGCATCTGGCTGACTCAGTTCCAGCTTGTGGCCGGCGTCGTCCGTAGCCACGACTTCTGCGGCGGCCTGGGACACGGCCAGGGGTCGCAGCCGCGGTTCCCAGGCCACTTCTAAAGACAATTTGAGTGACTTGCTGTCGGGCTTGCGAAGATTGTGCTGCGCCGTGACCTCGAGAATCTCCAAACGAAATGGCCCGCTGTAAACGGCGCCTTCGTGACGTAACCCGTCGCCGGGCTCACGCTCGACGATCGCCAAGGCATCGGCGCCGGCATAGGCGTAAACGCCCAACTGTGCTTGATCGAGCACCTTGTCCACGGCCGACCAAAACGGCTCATTCTGGAACGCCACGTCGAGTTTCTGTTGTTTGGCCCGATCCTCCTCGCCGGCCTGTTGGCGATGGTCGACGATTTGATTGCCGGTTTGCTTTTCGATGGCGGAGAATACGTCGAAGACCGGCATTTGTTTGGCGGAGAGCGTTACGGAGGTCGGAGCGACGGCAGACTTAGCGGCGCGGTCTTCGACCTGTTTGCGTATCCGCGTCAGCCGATCGCGAACCGCCAGCGGCAATTGGTCGCTATCGGGCGGCAAGAGTGAAAGAAAGTGGTCCGAGGTCGCTGCGTTCGTTCCCGCGAGCTCGAGGAGCCGGGCTTCGGCCGCATCGCGCTGAGTTGCAGCGTCGTCATTCAGTTGGTGAACGAGCTGGCTGACTTGCCGGTCGGAGTCGCTGTCATTTGGGGCCGCGGTGTTGTCGGCCCCAGCCGCCGGCAGCGCCATGACGGCTACCGCCACGGCAATTGGGTAACTCCAAGAATCGCGGCGATGCATTCGATCGACTCCCTGCCAAGCGCGTCGCACGGGCATTGTATCTGGGCCGGCCCACGTGGCGGACTGCTTTCATTGTACTGGCCCGTTTTCACCGCGCCAGCCGCGGCGTGAGCTAGACTTTTGGTGGAATAAACGGCGGATTATTAACTTTATTTAAAGGTCGAGCCATGTCGCACTCATTCGATTGCTCTAGACCATTGTTCCGAACGCTCTCATGGCCAGCGTTGCACGGGGTCGCCATCATGCTGTTGGCCCCTGGCAATACTTGGGCCGCCGACTTCATGTTCCGCGCCGATGTGAATGGTCAAACTCTCGAAGGCAAACCGCTTTCCTGGTCCGCCAATGAAATGCTCATGCTAAGCCGGGATGGCCGGCTCTACGACTTCGACCCGCGCGAGGCCAAGAATGGCGCCAAGACCAGTCCGCAGTTCCAACCATATTCGATGCCCGAGATGAAGCGCGAGTTGTATCGCGAGTTCGGCCAGACGCTCGATATCACCACTACGCAGCATTATGTCGTCGTTCATCCGCGCGGCTCGAAAGACACCTGGGCCGACCGGTTCGAGGACCTCTACCGCTCCTGCTTGCAGTATTTCAAAGTTCGCGGATTCACGCCGCAGGAGCCTGAGTTCCCGATGGTGGCGATCGTCTATCGCAACCAAGGGGACTATTTCGCCGCCGCTTCGGCGAGTGGCACACCGATGCGACCGGGCACGCTCGGCCACTACGACCCCTCATCGAATCGTGTATTCCTGTTCGACACAACCGGCGGCAAAGCGAGCGGCGACTGGACGCAAAACGCCGACACGATCATCCACGAAGCAACGCACCAAACCGCGTACAACGTCGGCATCCACACGCGGTTCACCGAGATGCCGAGGTGGCTGGTCGAAGGACTGGCCACGATGTTCGAGGCTCGCGGTGTGTGGAATGCGGCGGCATACCCATCGCTTAAAGACCGGATCAACTCGGGCCGGCTGCATGACTTCAAGGAATTTGTCACCACGCGGCGACAGCCGGGGTCGATCGCGCGGCTTGTCACGTCGGACCAGGCATTTCAGAGCGACGCGATCGGGGCGTACGCCGAAGCTTGGGCATTGTCGTTCTACCTGTGCGAAACGCGGCCACGGGAATATGCGGAGTACTTAGAAAAGACGGCGGCGAGGCCGATTTTCGCGACATATTCGGACCAGGAGCGGATGGCCGACTTTCAGCAATCGTTCGGCGACTGGAAGCAGCTAGAGGCGAACTTCCTCACGTGGATGTCCGCGGTTAAGTAGGGTCCGGGCTTCCGAGTTTAAAAATCCAGCGTTCGCGCTGGTGCCGGGGCCGCCGAGGGAGGCGCGAAGGTGTGGCTCGACTCCGGCGGCGCGGCAGGAGTTTCGTCGGCTTGCTGTTGCAATTCGCGCGTGGGCTTGCCCGCTTCGTACGTGGCCAGCTCTTTCTTGAGGTCGACGCGAGTCTTGTCATCCTCGGCCAATTCGATCGACTTTGCGGACCACTTCTTGGCATTTTCGAAATCGCCGGTTTCGGCGTAGGCCGCGGCCAAAGTGCTCAAGATATGGGGCACTTGATTCGAGGTGAGGTCGGCCGCCTTGGTCGCCAATTCGACCGCTCGCTTGCCGTCACGCAGGCTATCGGTCGGGGACGTAGCAAGCACCCAGGCGAAATTGTTGAGCAGGCCGTCGTCTTTTTCGGCCTCGTCGGATTTCATCGCGCGATCGAAATCCGCGATCGCCTCCTTATGTTTGCCAATGTTGAGGTAGGCGTCGCCGCGATAGCGCAGGGCATGGAAGTTTTCCGGATCCTGCGAGAGCACCTGGGTGAAGGCATCGATCGCCTTTCGCGGTTGGCCGCCGATCAGGTAATAGGTGGCAAGAGGCTCGAGAAGTTTGGGCTGATCGGGGGCCAACGGAAGCAAACGCTCCAACCCCTCGATCGCCTGATCCACGTGCTTGTTGGCCGCGAGCAGCTCCGCCCGCATCAAATGAGCCTGAAACAATTGCGGCTGCCGGCGAATGACGTCCTCGATGTCTTCCAGCGCATGATCGGTCTCATTGAGCTGATAGTAGACGCTGGCTCGCAACATCAGTGTCGCCGCGTCGCCGGGGACCAATTCAAGGGCTTTGGTCAACTGCTCAAGGGCTTTCTTCAAATCGCCCTGCTCACGATAGACTTCGCCCCGATGTTGATACGGCAGCACCTCGTCGGGAGCTAGTTCGCTGGCTTTGTTGAATGCGGCCAGCGCTTCATCCATTCGCTTGAGCCCGAGCAAGATCAATCCACGCACTTCCTGGCTGGGTGCGTGGTCGGGAGCGAGCTTGAGCGCCTGATCGATGTCCACGAGCGCGGCATCGAATTTGTCCTTGCCGAAGTAGTACTGCGCGCGGAGGCGCAGATAATCTGGCTTGTCTGGGACGAGCTCAACGGCGCGATTAAAGTCGGCCTCCCGTTTCTTGTCGTCGGTCTCGAGCGCGCCGCGGAGGGCAAATGCTTCGGCCCGCTGGTCGGGCTCAGCGTCTTCCGCATTGCAAACCTTGGAAAGCGCCCGCTTGGCCGCATTGGGATCGCCCAGCGGCAACGCCTGCAGCCGGCCGACGAGCAGCTGTGCGTCCCAGAGTTTTTCGTCGAGCCCGATCGCCCGCTGCAGGTCAGTGAGCGCGTACTGCCTGATTTGCAGCCAGCGCGGATCGCGGCGAGGGTCCGGCACTTGCCGATCGAGGACAGCCGACGAGAGCGCCGTGGCGCGCTGCAGCAGCGTCGATTTCAACAGCTCTTCGGCAAAGGCCTTATTGTCTTTGTCGAGGCCTTTCTCGATCGCGGAATCGAGTTTGTCCACGACTTCGTTGAGGTCGGTGAGCCCCTCGGCGGTTACTTTGAGCTGGGTGGCCATGTCCAAATCGGCCTGGCCCGGGTTGCCCGGCGTTCCCGCCGTATCATCCGTATTGTCTTCCTTCGTTGCGGTGCTCTTTTCGGCCGACGAATCTTTCGCCGGCTCGGCAGCGGCTTGGTTCTCCTTGGCCGGCGTATCCTTCGGCGGCGCTCCGTCTTCCGCATGCGCGACGTTCGCCGCCCAAAACAATAAGCCACCGGCAATGAACGGCACGAACACGCGACGCAATCTTGATTGGAACACGGAACACTCCAAATGGCAGTTATGCAGCGGAAGGACGGGGGCAGGCGATTGACAGCGAAAGGCGGGCGAAGGGAGCCACATGCAAGGGGCAGGGCGGCGAGATGATCGCCGGCCAATTATTACCATTTCCGCCCAATCGGGCCATGCAAGATTTCGCGAGCGATGGCAGCGATCCGCGGCCGCTCCGGTCGAATCTCACCCGCCCAGGCCACGTCACGGCGATGAAGCGGCCAGTCGCGGCCCGCCTGTCGCTCCCGGACACCCGCGGCTACAATCTGCCGTTCCGCCATTTTGAAGCGTCATGTGGAACGATATCCCGACTTCTTGCCGGTTTGCCTTCGCCGCCATAACTGAACCCTGAACCCTGAATTCTCCGCTATGGAAGCTGGCATCGTTGGATTACCGAACGTCGGCAAATCGACGCTCTTCAATGCGCTCACGTCGGCCGCCATCGCCAGCGAGAACTATCCATTCTGCACGATCGAGCCGAATGTCGGCGCGGTCGCGATCCCCGATGCCCGGCTCGCTACGATCAATCGCTACATCGAAACCCAAAAGATTATTCCGGCCATCCTGCAACTGGTCGACATCGCCGGATTAGTGCGCGGGGCGTCGCAAGGCGAAGGGCTTGGCAACCAGTTCCTCGCCAACATTCGCAACGTCGACGCAATCTTGCACTTGGTCCGTTGCTTCAGCGACGCGGACGTGGTTCACGTCGAGGGAGCCGTCGATCCGATCCGCGACATTGAAACGATCGACACCGAGCTTATGCTGGCAGATTTGCAGTCGGTCGAAGCGATGGTGCAGAAGGCGCAACGGATGGCTCGCACCGGCGATAAAGATGCGAAGATGCGGCTCGACGTATTGAGTGCCTGCCAAACGCGGCTCAACGCCGGCGAACCGGTCCGCGGACTCGTGTTCGACGATCCGCTCGCGATCAAGATGTTTCGCGAACTGCAAATGCTGACCGCCAAGCGTGTGCTCTATGTGGCGAATGTTGACGAGTCCGATTTGGAAGGCCAAGGACCGCTGGTGCAAAAAGTTCGCGAGCGAGCGGTGGCCGAGAAGGGCGAGGTGGTCGCGGTCTGCGCCCGGCTCGAAGCGGAGATCGCCGAGCTCGACGAGGTTGACCGGGCCGAGATGCTTGCGAGCGTGGGCTTGCCTGAGCCAGCGCTTGCTGTCCTGGCGCGCGGAGCCTACGCCGCTTTGGGAATGCAGAGCTACTTCACGGCCGGACCAAAGGAGATCCGGGCTTGGACGATCCCGGTCGGGGCCACCGCGCCGCAGGCCGCCGGCGTGATCCATAGCGACTTCGAGCGCGGCTTTATCCGCGTCGAGGTCTACTCGGTCGACGATTTGGTCGAGTACAAGACAGAAAAGGCGATTCGAGAAGCCGGTAAGATGCGCGTCGAGGGCAAAAACTACGTGATGCAAGACAGCGACGTCTGTCATTTCCTGTTCAATGTTTAGGGCGAAGAAGCAGGATAACCGAATTGGCATGATTTTCAGGATCGAGTTATCACATCGAATGCCTTCTCTTGCTTCGGGATGTGATTAGGCGATAGAATCGAGGGTTGCCGGGAATCGCGTTGGTTCCTGGTTGCGGTAATCCATTGTCAAGTTTGGAGTCAGTCTTGGGTACGAAAAGGTCGGGTAAAGGTCGGCGGAAGCAAGGGCAGAAAAAGCGCCGCATGCGCGCGAAAATCCGCCACCGCAAGAAGTAATTTCTGACGGGCCGCGTCTCTTGCGCGGCTTGGTGTCTCATCGCAGTAATTCATGGTCGGATGATGCGACGTGGTGCTGCGCGGTGGCGGCGGGTGTTGGCAATAAGTTCGGCGTGGCCGCCGACGCCAACGACCCTCTCTCATTTCTCGCCGCGTACTGGTCGGCTACACTCACGGCATGGAACCGATCCGCACGAAATCCGCGCGGTACCCATTTACGGCCATCCGCGATGACGCCGGCGTGCCGCACGTCACCGCGCCCACCTGGCGCGACGCGCTCTATGCCTGGGGCTATTTGCACGCACTGGACCGGCCGACGCAGCTCTCCTTTGCCCGCGCCGTGGCGAGCGGACGGGCGGCCGAATGCATCGCCGACAAGCCCGAACTGTTTGAGACGGACCTTTTTCTCCGCCGTGCCGGCCTGGAGCGGCATCTGGAACGCGAGGTCGCGAGCCTCAATCAATACACGCTGCAACAGCTCGATTGGTACTGCCAGGGCGTGAATGACGGCATGATCGATAGCGGCCGCTCACTGCCGATGTGGGTGACGGGGTTTTATCCGCAGCCTTGGAGCCCGTCGTCGGTGCTGTTGATCGGCAATCTGCTGAGTTTTGCCGGGCTGTCGATCGGCGAACAGGAAAACGAGCGGCTGCTCTTAGAGCTGATTCAACTAGGGGTGGACGATGAGCGGCTCCGCGAACTGTTCCATCCCTATCTCGACGGCATTGATTTCGGGCCACTCCGCGAAATTCACGTGACGAAACGGCTCTCGGACGAAGCACTCGAGGTACTCGCCGACCTGCCGCGGCTGGCGAGCAGCAATGCATGGGCTGTGCGGCCGAGCCGCAGTGCAACCAACCAAGCGCTGTTGGCAAGTGATCCACATCTGGAAGTGAACCGGCTGCCGGCGATTTGGTATGAGGTTGGGCTCGCGTGGGGTGATGGCCAGTACGCGATGGGCGCGACGCTGCCAGGTTGCCCGCTAATGGCAGTCGGCCGTACGCCACGGCTCGCCTGGGGCGTCACGTACATGCACGCTGACACAAGCGACTTCTTCATCGAGGATTGTCGGCCGGCAGGGGCGACGGGCTGGCAATATCGCCGCGGAAGCGAGTGGTTTGACTGGCAGCATCGGCAGGAAGTGGTCAAACGCCGCGGCGCCGAGCCGACGTTGCTCGATGTTTACGAGAACGAACAAGGAATCTTGAGCGGCACGCCGGATCGCGGTGCCGGCCAGTATTTGTCGGTGGCCTGGGTTGGCGCGCAATTTGGCGCCGGCCGCGCGATCGGCAACTGGCTGGAGTTGATCGCTTCTCCGAGCGCCGTCGATGCGATGGACACGGTCCGCCAGTGCCCAAAGCCAACGCTGGTATGGGTCTTCGCCGACAGCGCGGGGCACGTCGGCCTGCAGGCCAGCGGCTGGTTGCCGGACCGCGGTGGGAACTCGGGTTTTGTGCCGCTAGCGGCGTGGGATGCTCGCAATCATTGGCAGGGCAAGGTGCGTGCCGAGCTTTTGCCGCGGCAATATGATCCGCCCGCCGGCTTTGTGGCTTCGGCGAATGAAGAGCTTTATCGTAGCGACGGGCCGCCGCTCCATGCCCACGCCCAGCCCGACTATCGCAAGCGGCGGATCGTTGAGCGGCTGATGGAGTTGCCGCGGGCTACCATCGAGGACATGCAGCGTCTGCAGTATGACGTGCTCAGCCTCCATGCTCGCGATCTATTACCCGTGCTGCTCGCGCTGGTCGAGGAGGGGCCGCTCAAGCGTCAGCTCGCGGATTGGGATTATCAATACTTGCCCGACAGCACGGAAGCTGTTTTGTATCAGCACTTCTACAAGTACGTGGTCCTAGAAATCTTCGGCCATGAGCAAGGCATCGGCTGGCGGCGAATGTTGTACCTGTCGACTCGGATGGGTTACTCGACGATGGTGCTCGCCGCGGTCGATCGCACGCTGCGGAAGGTAACTTCGGCCTGGTGGCGCGGCCGGGATAAACGGGCGCTCGTGCGCCAAGCCGCCGAGCGCGCCATGCAGGAGCCGGTGCAGACGTGGGAACAATTCAATACGTTCAATTTTGTGAATCGCTTCTTGGGAGGCACCCCGGCGGGACGGCTGCTCGGATTGCGTTCGCCGCCGGTCGCCATGCCTGGCTGCCATGCCACAGTGTTCCAAGGGCACTTGATTTCGACTGCCAAGCGGGAGTCAACCTTCGCCCCAAGTTACCATTTCGTCACTGACCTGGGCAGCGACGAAGCCTGGACCAACCTGCCCGGCGGCCCCAGTGAAAGCCGCTTGTCGAAATGGTACAACGTGGATATCCCGCGCTGGCTGTCGGGCGAGTATAAGCGGTTGACGCCGACGGCCGATGCCAGCGACTCGGCTTAGGCACCCGCCGCGAACATGCTCGCCCTGCGAGTTGTCTACAGTCTGTCGCTGGCAAAGTGGCGAGTCGGGGTCTTAATTTTCAGGCGGAAATCGGTTGATGTCGGTTATTGACTCTAGCCTGGCAACGGCCCGAGCGCGGATTGCCGCCGCATACAGCGTGGACGCGCTCGAAGCCGCGGGCGAGCGGTTGGTGGCCATATTGGGCGAGCATTTCCGCACGGTTTGCGCCGGTGATGCCAAGGCCCTGAATTGGAATCCACCGGCCAAGCTGGTCAGCGAAGCACGACAATTTCTCGATCGGGCGAACGGCAGTTTACCGCCGCGGGAAGGTCCCAGTGACATCGCCACCCGCGTCGCCGAGCTCGTGCGGGAGTCACTCGCCCGCGGGCAGAACTTGCACCATCCGCACTACGTCGGCCATCAGGTCCCCGCCCCAATGCCGCTGGCGGCGCTTTTCGATTTTGTCGGCAGCGTCACGAATCAAGTGACGGCGATCTACGAAATGGGGCCCTGGGCCACGGCGGTGGAACACGCGGTGGTCGCGGCCGCCGGCGAACAGCTTGGATTTCCAGCCGGCAATTTTGCTGGACTGGTGACCTCTGGCGGCTCGCTCGCGAATCTGACTGGACTGCTCACAGCCCGTAATGTTGCGCTCGGCGATGCTTGGGTCGCGGGATTGTGCGGCCGCAAGCCGGCGCCCGTGATCGTCGTTCACGCCGATGCCCATTATTCGGTGGCACGTTCGGCCGGCATTCTCGGCCTGGGCACCGACAACATCGTTCGGGCCGCACTCGACAAGAATCGTCGGATGGATCCGCAGCAGCTCGATGAAACTCTGCGTGGTTTGCGCTCGCGTGGCGTGCCAGTGATTGCAGTTTCCGCGGCAGCGTGCGCGACGCCGATCGGTGCCTTCGATTCGCTGGTCGAGATTGCGGACGTTTGCCACCGCCACAGCGTTTGGCTCCATGTCGACGCGGCCCACGGCGGCGCGGCGGCCTTCAGCCCGCAGCATCATCATCTGGTCGCCGGACTGGAACTGGCCGACAGCGTCGTCTGCGATGCCCACAAGATGATGTTCGTCCCGGCACTCTGCGCAATGGTGTTTTATAAGAATCGCGAACACCGTTTTGTCGCTTTCCAACAGGAAGCGCCTTACCTGTTCGACCCGGCCGCCCCGGATCTGGCCCAATTCGATGCCGGTTTGGTAAATTTGGAATGCACGAAACGAGCGGCCGCGTTTGGCCTGTGGGGCATTTGGTCGCTGTTCGGGCCGCAACTGTTCGCCGATCTGGTCGACGTCACTTTCGATCTGGCCCAGCAGTTTCACGCGATGCTCGTCGCGGCCGACGACTTTGAGCCGCTGCATGTGCCGGAGTGCAACATCGTGGCCTTCCGCTACCTACCGAGGGAAATGCGCGGCGCGCCCGACGAGGGGGTCGACGCTTTCCAATTGCGGCTGCGGCGCGCAGTGGTCGAGTCGGGCGAATACTATTTGGTGCCCAACCGAATCGACGGCCGAAGCATGCTGCGAACGACCATGATGAATCCGCAGACGACCGGCGATGATCTCCGCGGCCTCTTGGATTGTCTCCGGCACCACGGGAAACGTTTGTTAACAAGCTGAAGCCGGCCCGCTAGCGCCGTTACTTGCCCTGCTTCTTGAGGATTTTCCGCGTGTTGGCGCGGACTTTCGACTGATCCATCTTCTTTTTGAGATGGGTGAACTTGGTCGCTGGCTTGCGGACGGCTCCTTGTTGGCGGCGCATGGTGTTGTGTTCCTGGTGGAAGTGGTCGACTCTAGCATAGATTATACACTGGCGTCGTTCAACGCGATGTCAATGTTTTCAGAGGCCGCTGAACTGGTTATCGCGTAATGTCTGCTCGAATCCGCCAACAGCTTGTTCTAGGGCGCGACATTCTATTTGGGCTCACGCTCGTGGTGATGACTGGCTGTTGGGAAGAAATTCATTACACGCCGACCGCGGCCGATTCCGCCGCCAGCGATCGGGCTAAGCAAGAGCCGGCAGTTGACCGGCACTCGCCACCAGCGACATCAGACACCACGCCATCGGCATCGTCGCCTCCGTCTGTGTTGGCCGAAAACCCGGACGAGGCCGCCAACGGCTTTGCCGACGACGTGGCAGCGAAGTTGGCGGCCCGGACGCCAGCGGAATTGACGGCACCGCAGGTGCCGCCGGCACCGGTTTCCGGCACCGGTGAAGGCAAACTAGTCTTCACGGACGAGTCCCTCGCAATCGCTCCGCAATCTGCCGAGGCGCCGTCGGCCAGCGCACCAGCGACGACCGTCGCCCAAACTGGGCCTCCAATCGACGCCGATCCGGCGCACAGCTCGCGTCGCATCGCCTGGCTGCTCGGCAATAAATTGAGCCTCTCCGCGCTGGCCAACGATCGCGGAGGGGCGGACGAGGAAACCGCCAAGTTATTCAGCCAGGCGCAGACACTGGCCGAAATGCTAGATGTAAAGGTCAGCGATTTGCCGCCCGTGCGAACTGCCACGGCGACGAACGCCAATTTCGATCGTGCCATACAATACCTGTTCGCCCAAGGGCAACCGATTGGCCGCGCGCTGGCCACCCGCTACGGTGATGATCACGCCGCGTTGTTTGAGCTGGCGGTGAAGTCGAACCTGCTGCTGGCTCTGTATCGACCGCATGCGTCGGTGGTCGGCGCGCTCTCGGCGGCAATCGAGCAAGCGGGCGGGCGCTCTGGTCTGCCCGTCAAACTTTGGCAGCCGCTGATGGACGCCATGGCAAACAGCGCCGCGGTCGACGATGTGCGGCAGGCGGTCTATCGATTGCAGTCGGACGCGGACAAATATCTGGCTTCGCCGCATTAGCAGTGGATGCTTGGATTTCGGCAGTATCTCGGCGGCCCTCAACTGCCCTGGCCAAGGGCCGCCGAGGCCAATACGCTAGCTGGATGAAATTACTAGCGGCCCGCACCGCGCCGCGAGTCGGCGGAATGCAGGCATCGACACTCTCGATTGCGCTCGCCGGCAGCCTGTTGATGTGGGCCGCTCAGCCGCCGCTTGCGTTCAGCTTTTTAGCGTGGATCGCGCCGGTGCCGTGGCTGATGCTGGTGCGAGCGGATGAATTACCGGGCCGCCGGCCATACCGCGCGCTTTATTTCGCCGGGATGATCTATTGGCTCGCGGCGATTCAGTGGCTACGGCTGGCGCACCCAGCCGTTTACATCGGCTGGTTCGTTCTGGCGGCATATCTGGCGGTTTACATACCGGTATTTGTCGGTATCACACGAGTGGCCGTTCATCGGCTGCGTGTGCCGCTCTGGCTCGCGGCGCCTGTGGTCTGGACCGGTCTTGAACTGGCCCGTGCCCATCTGTTCACCGGCTTTCTGATGGGCTCGCTGGCCCACACGCAAGTCCACTGGACGACGCTGATTCAGATCAGCGATTTGGTCGGCGAATATGGTGTCGATTTTTTGATCGTGGCGGTGGCCGCGGCGATTGCTTCGGTGCTGCAGCCGCCGCGCCGATACGCGGCGCCCATACCAGCGGCCGCGCTGATGGCCGCGGCTTTGGCGTACGGCAATTGGCGACTGCAACAACAAGCGGTGCTCCCGACCGTCGGCGCCGATCCGCGGTCCGCGCGCATCGCCCTCATTCAGGGCAACAGTTTGGCCGATTGGCGAATCGACCTCGAAAAGCAACGCGAGATCATGGAGGAATACATCGGGCAGTCCGTCGCGGCACTTGCCAAGGCAAAGCAAACCGGCGATGGCCGGGCGATCGATCTGGTGGTCTGGCCGGAGACAACGTTTCGGAGCGGACTTCGCGAAGTCGATTCGAATTTCCGTGTGCCGCCCACATGGCCGCGAACCCGCAAACAGATCGAGACAGACGGCCCACGCTATATGGCGGCGCTCACTGAACAGCTTGGCACTCCTCTGCTTGTTGGCACCGATCGAGTCCATTTTATAGATGACCCCAAGGCGCCCATCGATGATCCGCCGTATCAAGCCTGGAATTCCTCGGTTCTCGTTGGCCGCGACGGCAAGATCATCGGCACGTATGACAAGTCGCACTTGGTCATGTTTGGCGAGTACATTCCGCTCGCCAAATGGTTTCCGAATCTATATCGCCTTTCGCCCATCACGGCCGGCACCGAGGAGGGCGACGGCCCGAAGGCACTCTGCACCGGTGGCGTTTGCTACTCACCCAACATCTGCTACGAGACAGCGATTCCCCATGTGATTCGGAACCAGATGACAACGCTAGCGCGCGCCGGAACGCCGCCGGATATTTTGGTGAACATCACGAATGACTCGTGGTACTGGGGATCGAGCGAGCTGGACATGCATCTGGCGTGCGACGTGTTTCGGGCGATCGAGGCGCGGCGGCCGATGGTTATCGCGGCCAACGGCGGTATCTCGGCGTGGATCGACGCCTATGGCCGCATCCGCGCCCAGAGCCCACGCCAGAAGCCCGACGTGATCATTGCCGACGTGGAGATTCGCCACGTCGACAGTCTCTATATGCGATACGGCGACTGGTTCGCGGGCCTGTGCCTGGCCTGCGCGGTATCCGTCGTTTTGATAAACTGGTATTCAGCTCGAATGAGCAACAGAGAGGACTGATCGCGGTGCCAGTAGTATTGCAAATTGTCGATGCCCATAAGCGTTACGGCGATCAAGATTTGCTCGATGGCGCGAGCTGCGCGCTGGCCGATGACCAGAAGGTGGGCCTGATCGGTCGCAATGGGGCCGGCAAATCGACGCTCTGCCGAATTCTGCTGGGCGACGAGGAGCTGGACGCTGGCGAAGTGGTCCGCGGCCGCAAGCTCCGCGTTGGCTACTTGCGGCAGCACGATCCCTTCGAGGCCGGTGAAACCGTCCGCGAGTTTCTCATGCGCGACAGCGGCCAACCCGATTGGCGCTGTGGCGAAGTGGCCTGGGAATTTCAATTCCCCGATGCCGTCCTCGATCGCCCGGTCCGCGAGCTTTCCGGCGGCTGGCAGACGCGGGCCAAGCTCGCGGCACTCTTGCTCCACGACCCCAATTTGCTGATCCTCGATGAGCCGACGAACTTCCTCGATCTGCGAACGCAGATGCTGCTGGAGTGGTTTCTGCGCCATTTCGACGGTGGCCTCTTGGTCGTGTCTCATGATCGAGAGTTTCTCAAGAAGACGTGCAACCACACGCTTGAGATTGCTCGCGGCCAGCTAACCATGTATCCGGGCACCGTTGAAGCGTATTTGGAAAACGTCGAGGAGCGGCGGACGCACGACGAGCGCGTGAACGCTACGACGCTGGCCAAGCGGCGACAACTCGAAACCTTCATCGCCAAGAATCGCGCCAACGCCGCCACGGCCAGTCAGGCCAAGAGCAAAGCCAAGCAGCTCGAACGGCTCCAGATGATTCATATCGACGGCGCCGAAACGACGGTCAAGTTTCGCTTTCCCGATTTCGAGGTTCGGCAGGGCCCGGCCGTTCGCGTGGAAAATCTCTCCATTGGTTACCCCGATCGCACCGTCGCCGATGAGGTCCACCTTGATATTGATCACGGCTCGCGGGTCGGCGTGGTGGGCGACAACGGCCAAGGGAAGACGACGTTTCTCCGCACGGTTTGTGGCTCGCTTCCGCCGCTGGCCGGCCAGGTGAATTGGGGCTTCGGCTGCGAAGTGGGAGTGTACGCGCAGCATGTCTACACGACGCTTCCCGAAAATGACACTGTGCTGGAATACCTCGAGCACCAAGCCGCGCCCAAGACTTACACGCAGCAGATCAAGGACGTGGCTGGCAGCTTGCTCTTTAGCGGCGAACTGATCGAGAAGAAGATTCGCGTCCTCTCCGGCGGCGAACGGGCCCGGCTGGTGCTGGCCGGATTGCTTCTGAAGCAGCACAATGTGCTCGTGCTCGACGAGCCGGGCAACCATTTGGACGTGGAATCGGTCGAGGCGCTCGCCGACGCGCTTACCCGGTATCGGGGCACGGTGATCTTCACCAGCCACGACCGGCACTTCATGCACCGCGTGGCCACGCACGTGATCGAGGTCCGCACTGGCCGCGTCGCCAGCTATCCGGCCAGCTACGACGACTACGTTTACCGCGTGCAAAACGAAATCGACAAGGGCCATCGGGAGCCGCACACGGCAGCCTCGCCCGGCAAGCCGAATCCCGCCCATGCTGACGCCGACGGTGTGGGTCGCAAGTCGTCAGCAAAATCCGACCGCGAGGCCCAAAAGAAGCTCAAATCGGTTGAGCGAAAAATCGCCAAGCTGGACGAGGACAAAAAGGCGACGTCCGAAGCCTTGCTCACCGTCACTGACGCCGCCGAGGCCCGCCGCCTCCACACACAACTCAAAGATCTGGCGACGGAGCTAGCCGCTTTTGAAGAGCAATGGCTAGCACTCTCGGCCGAGCTGGACGGCGATTAAGGGCCGCAATTCCAGCTTTTCAAAGATTTCTCGCCCGCGGCTGTAACAGCCGCCCAAGTCCCCGTATGAGATGGTGAAGAGGGGCCAAACGGCCGCTCAAAAAAACCAAATCATGTGAAATTCGGATTCCTGCCTATGACCCACCTTTTGCTCACCTTTTCTTTTACCCACTACGCTAAATAGCTGTCCTAGCTAACTCTAAAGCAACGCCGCCCGTTCCACTTGTTGGAACGGGCGGTTTCTTTTTGGTCTCAGGAATTGCGGCGAAACTGCCGGTTATCACTGCCGATTGACTCGGCAGCGGCCAGTCTTGTTTTCGGAGAACGATCAGCAGGGTACAATTCACCTGGGTCATGGTTTTGGGGCCGATTTCTTTTCCGCCACGGGCTGCAAGATGGACCAGCTTCACGAACAGATCGCGCGGGCCCGCCGGCGATTGGTACTGGAGCAGTTCTTCGCCGATGCCGTGTGGTGCGTATTTGCCGCGCTCGCGGTCGCGGCTGTCGCAATCGCTGCGCCTCGTTTTGTCTCGATTCACGGGCTGCCATCGCATTGGGATTTGGCTTGCTTGGTCGGGGCCCTAGTTGTTGGCATCGTTGCCGCCGCGATTTGGACGTATGCCAGGCGCCGGTCGCCGCTCGAGGCCGCAATCGAAATCGACCGCCGCTTCGATCTCCGCGAGCGCGTCGCGAGCAGCCTGTCGCTTTCGCTCGACGATCGAGAGACCGACGCCGGCAAGGCGCTGGTGAATGACGCGCTCCGCGTCGTGGGCCGCATCAATGTCGGCGAGAAATTTCGCGTCCACGTCGGTCGCCGCGCGTGGTTGCCGCTGGTGCCGGCGATTATCGCCTTTGCGCTGGTGATCTTTGTTGATCCGCGCGAGGCGGCGAGCAATCTCGACCCCGATTCGGCCGCTAATGCACAAGCGCAGATCAAGAACGCTAACGACTCGCTCCGCAAGAAGCTCGAGGAGCAACATCAGCTCGTCGATAAGCAAGGACTCAAAG
>DASYDU010000295.1:0-4393 GCA_036499445.1 Lacipirellulaceae bacterium | reverse complement strand
AGAAGCTCGATTTGGCGCCGCTTCATTTTGCCGACGCGCTCGTGCGGGGCGACTTGGGTTTGTCGGGATTGGGGCTGGAGATCAATGTGGGTTATCATCCCGGCGCGACGGCCCACCGGACGCCGCTGGCCTTTAGCCGGCTGATCGATACTTGGAGTTTGCTGGAGCTACCGCTGGTGATTTCGCTCGTGTTGCCGAGCTCGGCGGAGAAAGACCCGTTGGCGAATGCCAAGACGCAAGTTCTGGCGAGCGAAGGGAGCGAAGTCAGCGGCGCGACGCAGCGGACTTGGATCGAGCGGACGCTACCGCTCTTGCTCGCCAAGACTCCGGTGCAGGTGATTTTGTGGAATCAGCTTTCGGATGCAGCACCGCACTATTTTCCGCACGGCGGGCTGTTTGACGGCAGCGACCAGCCGAAACCGGCGCTCGAGGCGCTGCGGAAGATTCGGCAACAGTATTTAATGTAGGTGCGGGGCGGTCCGGTGAATCCGGCGACCGGCGCATCCGGCGAGGCGTAGCTCGCCGGCTATTGGGTCCGCATCGCGGGCGATACGCCGATCGCTAGTTTTCGCTGGCCGTGGCGGAGAGCGCCTGCTTGAGCTTTTCATGCAGCAGGACGGCCGTGTCGCCGTGAATCGCGGCGTCGCGCGTCGGATGGTTCGGCAGGGCGGCGTCGAGGCCGGCATCGCGGAGTGCCTGAGCGCATTTGGTCGAGAGACCGCAGACGCGGAGGGCACCGCCCGATTCGACCAGCCGATCATGCAGTAGGACGAGCTGCTCCATCAAACCGGCGGGTAGCGACTTGAGCTCTTCGAGTTCGAGCACGAGGCGATAGATGAAGTGTCGCGAGGCGATCGACCAAAGCTCGTCGCCGAGCTGCGGCAATTCATTGGTCTTGTTGCGTCGCGGCCGCAACTTGACGAAGAGCCAGTTGGGTCCGCGATCCACGGTGAGATTCAATCCGTCAACGAGATGAGTAACCACGTGAGTGCTCCTTGTACGTGGGGCGGCGGGGCCAGCCGGTTCCGAGAAGAGTGAGTCGAACTAGAGCCCCGCCTGAAGCTCGAATGCTCAACTACCTAGTATCTTAGGCCGCCTCGCTTCCGCGCCGCAACGCTTGTTTTCAAATTCTTTTGTGCGTGGAAACCAAGTTACTATTAGATCGGCGATCGGCGGGCGGACCTGTGGCCGGAGTGTGAAGCACTTCGCTGCGTCGCTGCTAGCGAGGCGGTGAAGAATGTGATTCGTTTGGTGATTGAATAGGTGAGTAGTTTGGGAAGGCGGAGTTGGCGGGACCCGTTGGCCGGGGCGCACTTAGCGTGCAACGATCAGCCACCGAGCATCTGGCGAATAGTGTCTTTGGCAATCTGGAGAGCATCGGGCAGCTTGGCAGGATTTTTTCCGCCGGCTTGGGCCAGGTCGGGCCGGCCACCACCGCCACCGCCGACCGCCTCGGCGACGGGGCGAATCCACTCGCCGGCGCTTAATTTACGAACTTGTAGGTCCTTGCTGATGCCGGCGACGAGCGTCACTTTGTCCTCGCCAGCACGGCTGGCCAGCAGCACGGCGGAGGAGGGCGTTTTGCCGCGGACCTGGTCGATGAGCTGTCGCATGAGGTTGGACTCGACGCCGGGGACCTCGGCGACCACGACCGTTACGCCGCCGATGGTTTCGGCGGACTTGAGGAGGGCGTCGGCCGAGAGTGGGCCGGCGGCAGCGCGGGCGGCCAATTGGCGCTCGGTCGCGGCGATGTCGGCCTGGACTGCGGCGATTCGTTGGGGCACCGCTAGTGGGGCGACGGACAGCAGCCGCGCCGCGTCGGAGAGGGAGTGCTTCAATTGTGCGTAGGAGGCTTCCGTTACGGCAAATTTTTTTCCCGCCGGCTTCGCGGGTTCGGCGCCTACGCCACCGGCCAACTGCTTCTTCAATTCGCGCGCGTGGCCTTGAAGTGCGACGACCGCGTCGGGCACAGCTAGTGGTGACACTCCGAGAAGCTTGGCCGCTTCGTTAATTGCGGCGGATGTTTGCTGGGCATGCTCGTTGGCCTTCGCGCCGGTGAGCGCGGTGATGCGGCGGGTGCCGGCAGAGACGCCTTCCTCGGCCAGGATTTCGAAAGACTCGACTTCGCCCGTGTTGGTGAGATGGGTGCCGCCGCAAAGCTCACGGCTGAAAGTGCCCATCGAGACCATGCGGACAGGATCGGGATATTTTTCGCCGAAAAGCATCATCGCGCCTTGTTGACGGGCTTCGGCGAGGGGCAGTGTTTCCCATTTGACGGGTTCGGCGGCTTTGACGCGGGCGGCGACGTCGGTGCCGATCGCCGCGAGCTCGTCGGCTGAGACGGGCGCGAGGTTAGTGAAGTCGAATCGGAGCCAGTCCTCGTCGACCTTCGAGCCTTGCTGCTGGGCGTGGGAGCCGAGATTCTTTTGGAGCGCGTAATGGAGGATGTGGGTGGCCGAGTGGGCGCGGCGGATGGCGGAGCGGCGGCGGTCATCGACGATCGCGCGGACCTTCGCGCCCTCGCGCATCATGCCGCGCGCGAGGTGGCCTTCGTGGATCACGAGCTGGCCGTCCTTTTGTGTGTCGGTGACGTTGAACTCGAAGCCTTCGCCGACGAGGCGGCCGGTGTCGCCGACTTGGCCACCGCTTTCGCCGTAGAAAGGTGTGCGATCGAGGACGACGCGAACGAGATTCGCGTGGCCAACTTCTTCGAGCTTGTCGCAAAGGTGATCGTGCGGCGGCTGGCCGGCGATGATGCCCTTGACGACGGCATCGGCCTCGAGCGTGGTGTAGCCGAGGAATTCGGTGGAATGAAGAGCCTGCTTGAGTGAATCGATTGGGCCGCGGGCACCCATCACGGCGTGCTGCACTTTGCCAGAAACTTCGCCGTGCTGGTCCATGGCGGCGTCGTAACCTTGCCAGTCGAAGGCGAGATTATGCTCGGCGGCGAGGGATTCGAAGAGCTCGGGCGGAACGCCGTAGGTTTGGTAGAGCTCGGCCGCGACGTGCCCATCGACAGTGACACGATTCTCGCGGCGCATCTGATCGAAGACGCGGTCGATGTGGTTGAGGCCGGCGTCGATCGTGCCGAAGAAGTTTTCCTCTTCCTTTTCGATGACGCTGCTAACGCGTTTGATGGTTTCGCTAAGTTCCGGATAGGCGGGCTTCATCATCTCGGCGACTTTGGGGACGAGCTTGTAGAGGAACGGCTGGCGGAGGCCCATCTGGTGGCCGTCGAGGACGGCCCGACGAAGGAGGCGTTTGACGACGTATTTTTCTTTGTTCGCGCCGGGATAGACATTCTCGTGGACCGCGAAGGTGCAGGCGCGGACGTGATCGGTGATGCGGCGGAGGCGGCGGCCGTTGTCCGATTCGTATTCGTACTTAGCGCCGCAGACTTCGGCGGCCGCCAGCACGATCGGGTAAAGAATGTCGATGTGGTAATTGGTGGGGACGCCTTGCAGCGTGGCGGCGGTCCGCTCGAGGCCCATGCCGGTATCGATATTTTTCGAGGGCAGCGGCTTGAGGTTGTTCGGCGGCGAGCCGACGCGGTTGAACTGTGTGAAGACGAGGTTCCAAATCTCGACACTCTTGCCCTGGTCGGGATGGAAATAGATTTCGCTGCACGGGCCGCAGACACCGTCCGGCCCTTGGCTCGGGGCGCTTGCCGGCCAGAAGTTTTCGTCTTCACCGCAGCGCTCGATTCGCTCGGGAGTGAGACCGATATCGCGGGCCCAAATGCCGGCGGCCTCATCATCGTCGGTGTAGACGGTGACGGTGAGGCGCTCGGGCGGAATCGCGAGCCACGCTTTCCCCGTCAGAAATTCCCAGCCCCAGTTGATGGCTTCGCGCTTGAAATAGTCGCCGAAGCTGAAGTTGCCGAGCATCTCAAAAAAAGTGTGGTGGTAGGCGGTGCGGCCGACGTTGTCGATGTCGCCGGTGCGGAGGCACTTTTGGCAAGTGGTGGCGCGGGTGAATTCGAGCTTCACTTTGCCGAGGAAGTGATCCTTGAACTGGTTCATGCCGGCAGGCGTGAAGAGGACCGAGGGATCCCAGGTGGGGACGAGCACGTCGCTCGGGCAGCGGCGGTGGCCCTTGGATTCGAAGAAGGCCAGGTACTTTTCGCGGAGCTCGTCGGTCTTCATGGGAGGTTGGAGCTGGGGATTTGGGACTGGGTGTTCAGAGTTCGGGTTCAGCAGCAACTAAGACCCGGAATATACTCGACCGGTTCTCCGGGCGGCAGGCCGACCCGGGATGCGAACTGGGCCTGTTTTGGCTGTTAAATCCATAAAATTGCGAATTGCTTGCGAGGAGTGTTTTGGCCCAGCTATAATCGAGATTGGCGAGCGTGCCCCGAATCGTTACGGGTTGTCGCTCAAATCGCCGACCTTTG
>DASYDU010000294.1:0-3561 GCA_036499445.1 Lacipirellulaceae bacterium | reverse complement strand
GGACGGATTTCGGCTTGGCCGCCGCCGTTTTCGGCCCAAGTGTCCGTCGAAACGGTGGAGGTAATCAAGTCGATGAGAGAATCAAAGTCGGCGTTCGCACCGGCGCCCATGCCGCCCGGGCCGGCGCCGATCGGCACCGTGGAAGGCGACATGCCGTTGCTGGGCGCGGCGTTGAACTGTTGGGCGAGGACGTCGCCATTCGGGCCCACGGCCTTCTGGTTGCGATCATTTACGAGCACCGTCGGCCCGGTCGAAGCGAAGCCAGGCTTGCCGCGGTTCGAGGCAGCCATGGATTCGTTGATCAGGCCCTGCAAGCCGATGTTGTTGTTCGGCACAAAGTTCGGAATCGGGATCACCAGATCGGCGACATTGTAAACGTGTTGGATAAGTTCGCCGTCGCGGAGCTGCTCACTGGTAATTTTGAGCACTTCGTCCTTAACGACATAGCTCAAGTGGAGCGGTTCGAGGATCAGGTTCAGCGCGCTCTTAAGCGAGATTTCCTTGCTGAGGTTGATCGTGACCGGCGTGTCGCTGTTGACGCCCTCTTGGCTCAGGCCACGCGGATCGAGGTGAATGTTTACGCCCGCCAATTCGCTCATGCCGTGCATGACTTCGCTGAGCGGCGTATTTTCATATTTGAGGAGTACGGGCGTCTTGAGGCGGCGCTCGATTTCGAGCTCGCGTTCGGTGCGGCGCTCGTTGCGATCGCCGGAGCCCTTGCGGTCTTGCAGATCTTTCCAGTGCTTCTGGTCGTAGACCATTTCGCGTTGATCGCCGACGTTTTGCACGGCGGAGTTTTCCACGTCGTTCATCGTGGTCCAGAAGCTTTCCTCTTTGCGATCCTGGAGATCTTTATTCATGTACTCGCGGCGGATGAATTTGGCGGTCTGCCAGACCTGCTGGGCGACCGGATCTTCCGGAGCGAGCTCGTTTAGGCGCCGAGCGACGACTTCCATTTCCGCAAAGCGCTGCTCATCGCGTAGCTTGTTGAATTGCTCGACGAGGTCGGCGATCTTCTGCTGAACCTGGAGCTTGACCTCTTTGTCGCGCTGGACTTCTTCGAGGACAGCTTTGTTTTTCTCGTCGAGCTCGATTTCCGAGCGATGATCGTTGACGTATTTTTCCGTCTCATCGAGCGTGAGATCGATCCGGTGCAAAAAGTGATTCCGATATTCTTCGGAAAGCTTTGATTCGGCGACCTGCTGCCGCGCGTCCTTGAGGATTTTGAGCGCTTGCCGCGGATCTTGTTCGCGAATGTGCCGGGCCTCAGATTGCTTCTTGCCAATTTCGGCGGACATCTGACGGGCCAGGACCTGCTGGCTTTCGGCAGTTGCGTCTAGCAGGGATGATGGTGTGTTCGCTCTGGGTTGGACGGAAGTTTTGGCGGCATCACCCGTGGAGAGCGCCTGAAGATGCTCTTGCAAGCGTTGTTGCTGCGCGGCGTTGAGCTGATCGCGAAGGACGTACGCCTGCCCAAAGAGCGTGGCGGCCAACTTTCTGTCGCGCCCGTTGAGCGCGGCCTCTCCGGCTTCGAGTAACTGCGAAGCACTACCAGCGCCGTCGGAGGATTTCGCTGGAGCCGAAGCCACAGTCTTGGGTGACGCAGCGGGTGTCGAGGTTGACGAGCGTGAGGCGTTCGTGGTGGACGGAGCGCCAGGCGCAGGCAGCAAGGATTTGGCCGTTGGAGTCGGCAAAGACTCTTCGAGCGGCTGCGAATCTTCGGAGGGCAATTCGAGCGGCTCG
Source organism: Lacipirellulaceae bacterium (assembly GCA_036499445.1). Taxonomy (GTDB): domain Bacteria; phylum Planctomycetota; class Planctomycetia; order Pirellulales; family Lacipirellulaceae; genus DASYDU01. The sequence continues at coordinate 1,818 of DASYDU010000294.1, read as the reverse complement.
GGCAATTCGGCGAACCTCATGCTGGACGGACCAGATGGCGTGCCAGTCGCGCGGATGTTTCGCGTGGTATCATGTTCGGGCGCAACCCGTGTCTGCTTGACATAGCGATCGTTCGGATCGCTAAGCGTGGCGACGGCGGGCGCGGCCGAGGCGTCTTCATACTGAGAGGGCTGCGGCTTCGCTGTACTCGCCTGCTGGATGTCCCAGGCCAGGACCGAGGGTTTATCTTCATTCGGTAGGAACAGCGACTCGGGAACGCCGAGCTCGCTTGCCTGCGAGGCGGCAGATTGCGCGTGGTCGAGATTGCCTGCGGCGAGCGCTTGCCGAGCCTCACGCAAGAGATCAAGCGTCTGCGCCTTTTTGTCAGCAAGCGTTGTGCGGCTGGGTGTGGACGGATCGTCGACAGCGAACTGGTTCTTGACTGCTTGACCGCGCCCAAGGTCGGAATTGGCCTCCCGCGAATCGGACCGCAGACCCGGAGGTAGCGGTGCTTCGGGCGCATCCCAGGCATGGTCGTGAGAGAGTCCGGCAGTCGAAGCGGGCGTCACACTGTTGTCGCGGGCATCGGGCAACTGGTTGTAGATTGCGGGTTCGGCGGTGTGCTCGTTTTCGCTAATCATGCCTGACGGCATTGGTTGTGATACCGAGGGCGAGGGCAGCGCTTGCGGGCGATGAGCAAAGGGATCGGTCGGGCCCGCCGTGCGGCTGTTGTCGCGCTTGGCGGATGACGTGGCGAGCGAGTTGGGCGAGCTGGCGGTATCGCCCATCGGCTTTGAGCTACCGCGCAGGCCACGTTGCGACTGGGCCTGGTCCAGTTCATGGCGAACACTGGATGGCGTGGGTCCGAAATGGAACAGCGGATATCGGGTGTGGGTTTTCTCGGCGCGCGCGACGAGGGCCTCGGCCTGATCCAGGTTTCCGCTGGCGATGGCGGCACGGGCTTGATTCAGTAGTTTGTCGACGTCGCTCGGTGACAACGGTTTCTCAGAGACCGCCGGCGGGTTGGCCGCTGGCGCTGAGTCCGCGTTGGTAGGCTGCGCCGAGTAGGTCTTGGAAGTCAGGCCCGCGCACAGCCAGACGGCGCTGGCGGCTAAACTCAGAGATCGCATCCATGTCGCGTTCAACTCGCTACTCCTTTTGGCAATTTGTCGCTGGTAGGGCTGCCGACAAGGATCGGTGGCCCGCTGGCGGCGAACGTTGCCTGCGATGTCCCGCTGGCTCGGCCAAGGGGAACGATTCGCGCTGTCTGTTGTTGGCTAACCTGGGATGGCTCGTGCTGAAACGCGTCGAGTCGGTGATCGTGATAAGGCAGAACTTGCTGCGACGGATGATTGATCGAGCGATCGAATCAGCCGACGGGCAGCGCGTTCACAGTCTGTCTAAACAGTTCCTGGTAGATGAGGAGCGGGAAATTACCGGTGGCCGAATACACGGTCAAGGGCAATTGTTGCCGCAGCCACAGGCTTTGACGCTTGCGAGGACGCAAGCATGAGACGGCGCAGCGTGGTGCAAGCGTCGCGACCTGTGGGATAGCATTGCGGCCGCGGTGCCGGACAAACGACGAGCTAGAAGTGAATCAACGCTCGCTGCCTCGACCGAAACCAGGCTGGAATCCGCCCGGCGCCCGTTGATCTCGACCAGCCGGCGCGCCCGCTTCGCCGCGCATACCCGGTCGACCGCCTCGTTTATCCGGCTCGGCAAAGGTGTCCCGATGGAGCTGCACGACGTCCGCGTCGTCCAATTCGTTTTGGACGAACAATTGGCCGGCGGGGTCCATCAAGAGGATGCGAGCGGGCTTCTTGATGTCTTTGGCGAGCA
>DASYDU010000293.1:0-2221 GCA_036499445.1 Lacipirellulaceae bacterium | reverse complement strand
GCGCTTGACGGCGGCGCGCGATGCGTGCATACTCCGCTGACAGCACCGCTGGCGAAGTAATTCGGCTTCAATCGTTGGACGGCCCGGGTGACGACATGTGAGCAGCACGTCTCAAACCAAACGGCGCGGTGCGGCAGCCGGCGGAGTTTGCCAGACCCGTATGCAAGTCTGTTCGAGAAAAGTGCGTGGAATTTGTCGACGCTTCAGCGGATTGTTGGCGACCCTTGCGCCAGCATAGAAATTCGGTACAATCGACGCATCGCGATGGCACTCGCCAGCGATGACAGCAGAAACAAGTCGTTGGAAAATGGTCGTTAGGCGTTGGGTCTCTCACCCCCGATTTCAAACACCCAATATCCAATGATCAACTTCCAACGCCCATCGACGACCGACAGCTCATGGACAAATCCGCTAAGAAGTTTTTCCAGCAGATTCTCGAGACGCCGAGCCCATCCGGCTACGAGCAGCCGGTACAGGAACTCGTGCGCAAATATGTCGGCGAGTTTGCCGACGAAGTGCGGACCGACTTGCACGGCAACGTGATCGCCTGCGCCAATCCCAAGGCGCCGCTCCGCGTGATGTTCGCGGGGCACGCCGACCAGATCGGGCTGATAGTCACGCACATCAACGAAAACGGCTACATCTACACCAACCCGATCGGCGGCTGGGACCCACAGCAGCTGATCGGCCAAAGGATGACGATCCACACGGCCGGCGGGCCGCTGCCGGCCGTGATCGCCCGCAAGCCGATTCATCTCCTCGACCAGGAAGAGCGGAAGCAGGTGGTCAAGCAGAAGGACCTCTGGCTCGACATCGGCGTGAAAGACAAGGCGGAGGCCGAGGCCGCCGTGGCGATCGGCGATGCCGTGACGCTGCGACTTGGGTATCAAGAGATGCGGAATAATTTCGCCAACTCGCCCGGAATGGACGACAAGACCGGGCTGTGGGTGTGCGTCGAGGCGCTTCGGCGAGCGCAGAAACGGGGTGGGCTGAAGGTGGCGCTGTATGCCGTCTCGACCGTGCAGGAAGAGATCGGCCTCCGCGGCGCGACCACGAGCGCCTACGGAGTGAATCCGCAGGTTGGCATTGCCGTCGACGTGACCCACGCCACCGATTGCCCGACGATCGACAAGACACAGGAAGGCGACTTGAAATTGGGCGGCGGCCCGGTGATCTATCGCGGGCCGAACATCAATCCGGTCGTGGTCGAGCGGTTTCGCGCGGCGGCCGAGACGGCGAAGATCGCGTGCCAGTGGGCGGCGGAAGGCCGAGGCACAGGCACCGACGCCAACGCGATTCAATTGGCCCGTGGCGGCGTCGCGGCGGGACTGATCAGCGTCCCCAATCGCTACATGCACAGCGCGGTCGAGATGATCTCGCTCGACGACCTCGACGGCTGCGCGGACCTCTTGGCTGAGTTCGCCCTCGGTATCGAGAAAGACGCCGATTTCACGCCGAAGTGAGCGTTCAAGAATCTCCACTCCCGTGCAAAGAGTTCAGTTAACCGGGACGGCGGCATAGACCTTGCCTCGCTGGGCTAGCCATGCCAGATCGTCGCGTTCGGCGTGTTCCTTGACTTCCCGCAAATAGGCGACCGTTTCCGATTCAAGGCACGGCTCGCTGGGATCGTCGGGCGGAATGACCATCTCGACGTCGACCGCGACGACGTATTTGTCGGTCCGGATGAGCCGCGTCCGCTTGATTCTTTCGCCAGCAATTCGCATCATTAATCCCGGTCGAAGAAATGGGCAGTTACGAGTTTCGCGACGCCACTCTGATGTAGGTACGACCAGACAGCCTTGAAATCAGTCCCGTCGGGCAGCTGTTGGCGAACTTCCACGGTTGGATTTGGAGTCGCTGCCGGACGCTCAATAATCAGTTCGCCGTCTTCCAGGCCTGCAACAGCCTGCCATTCCATCATACCACGTTCGTCCAGCCGCTCCGATGCGTGTTGGCCCACGACGTATTCTTCGGCGGCGACGAGTGCACGAATTGTGTTGAAAAGTTGCCCCATGACGGAAGCCCAACGTGCTGGATCCTTCAATTGCCATTTGATTTGGGCCGCCCGGCTATTGTCACTCGCCGAATCAGTGTCGTCTACCGGGCCTGCGACCCATAAGATCGAAATCGCCCCGGGCGGCATCGCGGCGGGGAATCGGGTATGATGGCGGCGTAGGCAATCATCTATTCAGGGAGACCAGGCGATGCGAAACCGACTTTT
>DASYDU010000292.1:0-16732 GCA_036499445.1 Lacipirellulaceae bacterium | reverse complement strand
GGCACTATCAACCGGTCTGCCGTTCTGCATCGATGGGATTTGCCAGCTTTTCTTTCAGTAGTGCGTCGACGGCCGCGCGCTGTTCCGTCGGAACCCAGCCCACAATTCGTCGCCAACCACGGGCGAATACCAGTCGACCCCGGCTCTGTAGAAAACTGGTGTTTGATAGCTAAACCGAACGGCCGCCAGCATTCGTAAAAGATGCGTGGCGCGAACCAGCAAGAGTCCACGAGCGGTGTTGATGGCGGCGCTCGCCACGGCGCAGCAGTCGTTGCCGCTCTATTCCCATCGCAACAGTCCGCGAAAGTTCACGCAACATCAGCTGTTCGCCTGCCTGGTGCTGAAGTGCTTTTTGAAGACCGACTATCGAGGCGTGGTCGCGCACTTGACGGATTGTCCGTCGCTGTGTGAAGTGCTCGAGTTGGCCCAGGTGCCTCACTACACGACGCTGCAAAAGGCAGCTCGGCGATTGCTCTCCAGCGCCGCCGCCAAACGCCTGCTCGACGCGACCGTTCGCCAGCAGCTGGGACGCAAGCGGCGTGTGCCGCGGGCGGCGATCGACTCGACTGGGTTGGAAGCCAGCGCCGCCAGCGGTTACTTCGTGCATCGCCGGCGTTATGTCGGCGGCCCTTGGAAAACCGTCGTCTATCATCGTTTTCCCAAGCTGGGCTTGGTGTGCGACGTTGAAACCCATTTCATTCTGGCCGCCGACACGGGCCGCGGGCCGAAGCCCGACGTGTCTGACTTTCGACCGCTCCTGACCAAGGCGCTAGCGCGCGTGGGGCTGGGCCGCATTGCGGCCGACGCCGGCTTTGACTCCGAGGCGAACCATGCGTTCGCCCGTCAGGTGTGCCAAGTCCGCTCAATCATTCCTGCCAAGCATGGGCGACCGACCCACAAGCCGGCCAGCGGACATTATCGGCGACTGATGCAAACGCGGTTCGACGAAGTCGCCTACCGAGATCGCGTCCAGGTCGAGACCGTAATTTCAATGGTCAAGCGTCGCCTCGAAGCCTTCGTCCGCGGCCGCACAAGTTGGAGTCAGCGACGCGACTTGCGGTTGAAAGTCCTCACCCACAACGTCATGATCCTGTTACACATTGAGGTTTTCTACAGAGCCAGAATGTCCCCTTTTGATTTCCAGGAACACCGAATAAGTATCATCTAGAAACACTGATTACGGCACTTGAAGATGCGTTGATGGATCGGCAGTCTCAGACAATCGATCTGTAGTCGTATTGCCCGAAGTGCCAACACATCAGAGTGGACATTCCCGTGACTAATTTTGTTCTCGGTGTTGCCTCAAGTATCGTAGCAGTCATAGTTGTGTGGCTATTTCGCTCACTGCTATGGCCTCGATTTGTCGATCGTGCCCTTTACCGTGGTGCCCGCGTGGACGGTCGGATGAAATCCTGAACGCGTAGCGCGCTCTTTCAGAGCTAACGGATTCTTTGGGCACGGAAACCCAGGGCTGCGCCCGTGGGCTGTCGCAGCGCGCTCCGTTGGAGCTGGAAGGCGGACAAGGCCAGCGATGGCAGCCGTGCGGAAGTCCTAGTCGGCAGAGACGTCGTTTCGGTCGCGGGACGTAAAGGAGGCTGCAAACGCGGTTTATGGGTGGTAGTTTCCCAAGGGGGCGAGGAAAACAATTGCGGAGCGCGAGAGTTGAACTAGACTCAAGATAGATAGACCGAACTCGAGGAGCCTCCGGAAGACGTGGCCTCCTGAAAAACTTGCCGCCCGACACACTTGGGGAATTTGACATGTCGACAGATACGCTATCGATTGTCGCCGCGACGCACGAGTTGCATTCGCTCCGCCGCCACTGGTGGTGCTTTCTACTGCTCGGCATTGCGCTCGTGTTGATTGGGTCGATGTGCATTAGTGATCCGCTGATTCCGTCGCTGGCGTCCGTGGTGTTTCTTGGCTATCTCTTGATCGCGGCCGGAATTGTCCAGATCGTGACGTCGTTCTGGTCGGGGAAGTGGAGCGGCATGCTGCTGCACCTCTTGGTCGGCGTGCTGTATGCGATCGTGGGCTATATGATCGTCGACTCGCCGGGCGTTTCGATGCTGCTGCTCACGCAGTTCATCGCGATCTTTCTCATCGTGGGCGGTCTGTTTCGGATCATCTCAGCGCTGGTCGTCCGGTTTCAAGACTGGGGCTGGGTCGCGCTCAACGGCGGCGTGACGCTGCTGCTTGGAATCATCATCCATAGGCAATTGCCTGAGGCGGCGCTGTGGGTAATCGGACTGTTCTTGGGGATCGAGATGATCTTCAACGGCTGGGCGTGGATGATGATGGCGCTGGGGCTGAGGGCGAGTGCCAAGACATTGTAAGGTTTGGCCGCGCTCGCGCGCAGTTGCGGGCGCGCTCTTGCGAAGCTGCAGGGTATTGCTGCGTAAGCGCCCGGCCGGCAGTGGCACCCAGGCGGGCTACTTCTCGGCCGGGAAGATTGTCTTCCAGTCGTGCTTCATGTCGATGAGCAGCCAGCCGTTGGGCTTGGCGGCGTCGAGCGCTTTGTCGAGGTGGCCGACTTTTGAGTCGCGGTCGTAGGCGTATTCGCGCTCGGCGTCGGTGTGATGGACGATTAATCCAAGATGAGTCGGCTGGCCGATTGTCGTGTACTGGAGCATTTCGAGGTCGCCGTCGGAGTTGCCGAAGGCGATGATCGGACGCCGGCCGATGAAGCGGTTGATGCCGACCGGTTTGCCGGGGCCGTCGTCGACGAACTCTACTTTGGGCTTCTTGATCAAGACCGGCGGCTTGTCGCCCTGCAGCTCGAACTTTGTCACGCCGCTGCTGCCGACGACTTGCTCCGGCGGGATGCCGTAGGCTTTGGTGACCCAGGGGCGCATGAAGTCGATGCCGCCGCCGGAAACGATAAACGTTTTGAAGCCGTTGGCGCGGAGATAGGCGAGCACCTCGAGCATTGGCTGGTAGATGCACTGGTCGTACGGCCGGTGGAACCGCGGGTGCTCGGCCGTGTGCATCCAATCCATCACGAGCTTCTGAAAATCGGTATCGGTCATCCCCGAGTGGGTCGTCTCGATGATGTCCAAGAGGCCCTTCTCGCCCTGGGCCGCGAGCTGCTGCATGTCGCCGTCCAAGACGGACTTAAACGGCTCCTTGTTCTTCCAGTCGGGATGCTCGGCGGCGGTCGCCTTGATGCGAGCGAGCGCGAACATCATCTGGAAGTACATCGGCTTTTCGCACCACAGCGTGCCGTCGTTGTCGAAGGTGGCGATGCGCTCCGGGGCGGACACAAAGTCGGGGCCGCCCTCCTTCGTCACCTTTGCCACGAACTCGACCATCGCCTGCTTTGCCGGGCAGTCGTTCCACGATGGCAGCGGATCATCGGCAAGAACCGCCCCGGCTTCACCTAGGAGGGCGAACACAACGAACAAACGGAGACACCGTCGCATGTAAAACTCCAATCGATGTATTATTCCCGCGCGACAACACGACGCGACGCTCACTTCGCCGACTCCTTCGCCCGCTTTTCCGCATCGCGTATGTCGTCGATCGTCTGCTCCATGATGGTGGTTGGGTTGAAGCTCGGCGGAATCGAGCGCGGCGGATAGTCCTTGAAGGTCGCGGCGAACTTTGCCACTTCATCCATCGCCCCATAAACCGTGGGAACGTGGTTGAGCTGCCAATCCCAAAATGTGTTGGACGTGATATCGGCCCGCTCGAATGGGTCCTGCATCAAGTTAAAGATTTTCTGCAGCCGAAGCTTCGTGAATGGCTCTGCCCAGACGCCCAATGTCCCCGGCAGGCGCTGCTCCGCAAAGACCAATTTGTAATCACCCTGACGCATTCCGACGAGCAGGCCGTCATCGTCCGTGTAGAAGAATATGTTTCGAGCGCTCTTCACCCCGTTGTTGTTGCCGGCCGCGCCGTTCACCTCGCGGAGGAACTTTGATTGGTCAAATCCATCCAGGTGTACCTTGTAGTTTTTTCCGTTTGCCGTGTAGCCCTTTTGCAGCTTGTTCACAATATCCGGCTCACCCGCGATCGCGCAAAGCGTCGGCACCCAGTCGTTGTGGCTCATCAGCTCATTGGTCACCGTGCCCGGCTTGATCACGCCCGGCCAGCGAACCACGCACGGCACGCGAAACGCCCCTTCCCAATTGGTGTTCTTCTCCGACCGGAACGGCGTCATCGCTCCGTCCGGCCAGGTATTCATGTGCGGGCCGTTGTCGCTGGAATAGACCACGATCGTGTTGTTGGCGATTCCCATGTCGTCGAGCGCCTTGAGCAGCGAGCCCACCGTTTCGTCGTGCTCGATCATGCCGTCGATGTACTCGCTGTCGCCATGTTTGTACCGTCCCCGATGCTCGGGGCGCACGTGCGTCCGCAAATGCATGCGCGTCGCGTTGTACCAGCAGAAAAAGGGTTTGCCCGCCGCATGCTGCCGCTTCATGTAGTCGATCGCCGCGGCGGAAGTCTCATCATCGATGGTCTCCATCCGCTTTTTCGTGAGTGGCCCGCTGTCGACGATCGTCTGCTTGCCGATTTTACCGAAGCGCGGATCGACCGTTGGATCGTCCTTGTCGGTAGCCACGCACTTAAGCACGCCGCGCGGACCAAACTTGGCACGATAGGCCGGGTCCTTTGGATAGTCGGGAAGCTCGGGCTCTTCCTCGGCATTGAGGTGATAAAGGTTGCCGAAGAACTCATCGAAACCGTTGACCGTGGGCAGCGATTCATTGCGATCGCCAACATGGTTCTTGCCAAATTGCCCGGTCGCGTAGCCGAGATTCTTGAGCAGGCCGCCGATCGACGGATCGAGCTGACTCATGCCCATCGGAGCGCCGGGAAAGCCGACTTTAGTAAGGCCGGTGCGCAAACCGTGCTGGCCGGTGAGGAAGGCCGCCCTGCCGGCCGTGCAAGATTGCTCGCCATAGTAGTCGAGGAAGCGGATGCCCTCTTTCGCGATGCGGTCGATGTTGGGCGTTTCGTATCCCATTAGCCCGTCGCTATAGGCGCTGACGTTGGCGATGCCGATGTCGTCGCCGAAGATCACCAGGATGTTCGGCTTTTTGTCGTCCACGGCTGCCAAAGACACTGCGGCCGTAAGCAGGATTACGGCAACTGCAAATCTAGCGGGACACACGACACTTATGAGTCGTCGCATGATCGGGTCTCCTATATATGAATGGATACTTGGCGCTTTCTGCGCACTAAACCCGGCACTGGCCCGTTCCTTCGCCGCCGGAGAACCGCTTTTAGCTGTGGCGCCTGCAAGAGAGGGTTGCCGTCCCGGTTTTCTAGCACATCGAGCGACCAATTGCCAGCAACTCTCGGGGTATAGAAGACCCGCGAGCCGAAACGAACGGGACGGCTTCCGCATCCTGGCATCGAGCTAGATATTGATCTTTTACCTATCAGCCAACGACAGAGCGTGAATTGTTGAAAGCTTTGAAAATGCCGGCGGGGCAAACCTGCCCCAGTTCTGCCCCCACCGGCTAGCGTCGGCGCTTCTTGCGTACAGAATTACGTCGACTTCTGCGACCAATTCGCTCGTCGTTCAACCAAGCGATTGCAGTCTCCAACGCGCGGCGCCAACTTATTGGCGCCGATTGCTTACTTCGCAGCGCGCTTGTCCATCTTGATGTAATGCGACGCCAAGGCAGCCGCACCGATGGCCAACGCCGCCTTGCCCAAGAAACTGTGCAGTAATGCCGGCTGCTGCTGCGCGACTTGCGTCGCCGCCTGGCCAAAGACTTCAGGGTGATTCTGCTGCGTGTAGGTGGCCACCGCCGCGACATCGTCTGCGTCCATTTGCTTCGGGTCTTTCGTCTGCAGATCGGGCACTTGATCGATCGGTGAACCGCTGGCTCCTCGGCTCGCCCCGGCATTTCGCAGGTGGCTCACCAAGATCGTCGCCAGGCTGCCCAGCGCAGCCGCCGACAATCCGCCTAGCGGATTGGTGCCGCCGGCGCCCGGCGTAACGTGATCCGAGTATTCCTGCGGATCGGTTTCCGCGGCCGTCGACGCGAAAATCTGTTGTAGTTTTTCCGGATCAATATTCTTGATCATCTGCTGCAAGCGCCCGATATCTGGCGAATTCGTATTGTCGAAATTCGCGTCGCCGTCCGAAAGCCGTTGGAGATCTTGGTTACCGATTGAAGCGGCAATGTCCTGTAGAATTCCCATGGTTTACCTTTCCTTTTGAAATGGAATGCAACACAACCGAATTCGAACACCGACTAAGCACTGCGGCGAGTCACCGCGTGATACAGCACGAGCACGATCACCGATCCGACGATGGCGATCAAAATGCTGTACAAATTGAGTCCTGAAATCCCCTCGAAGCCGGCGAACTGCGCGATGAAACCGCCGACCACTGCGCCCACGACGCCCAGGACAATGTCCATGAGCATCCCCTCGCCCTGCTTATTCACCAGCTTGCTGCCGATGAAACCTGCGACGAGGCCCAATACCAGCCATGCAATTACTCCCATCGGAATCGCTCCTATAAATGCGGAGTTTCGTTCACGCGCGGGGCCATGAAGAAAAGATGCGGCCGACCACCCGTTGATGATCCATTACGTTGGTTTGCTCTTTAACGAGCCTCCCCGCGCGGCCAGACGGCACGTCAACGAGTCGCGCGAAAAACTGGCGCACTCATCCTACGATTTAAACCGCGGATTGCAACGGGCTGCGGGGTAGTTTTGCCCGCGCAGTCGCTTGTCAGCGCACTCGACGGCAAGGTAGGACGATAGTCGCGGCCCAATGCTATAGCGGATCGATTTGCGACTGGGCGCGCAACGCAGCGCTTCGTATCTTCCAGATTCAACTAGTCCGGAAACCGGTTGCCGCTGCTGCGCGGCAATCTTGCGATCAAACGCGTCAAACGCATGGCTTTTGCGGAAGCGGCGGCCGAGGCCCTACTTCGTCGTGCTGTCGTCTTTCGGCTTATCGAGCCGCGCCAGCATCCATTGTTGCGTGTCGCCGTTGGCAAAGTGGACCAACACGCCCGTCGTATCTTGCGTCAAGTTGCTGATCCCCGTTTCCATCAGCGGACGCGTTTCACCCTCGGGCGTCCACGCCGCGCGCTGTGTTTCCTTATCGACCATCCCTTCGACGGATTTCACGGTTCCGGCGGTCGTATTTTGGAGTGTGCCGGCAATGATCCCCTGCTTACTCACGGCGAGTTGGAGAAACATCGTCGGATCGTCGCTCGCCGAGTCACCGTCTTGCGTCACGGCAAAAACGCCCAGCGGCATCCAATCCTCAGGCGCTGGTTTCACATCCTGCGGGATGCTCGTGGCAATCGCCTCGGCCTGCTGCGCATATTCATCCGCCGTTGCCACTTGCTGATCGCCATAGTAAACGGCGTCGCCGTCGTAGTAGACATTGTCGCCGTAGTTGTAGTAGAGCGGCTGGTTCCAACCCCACGGCATCCACGACGTGACCGTCGGCCATGCCGCCCACGCCCACCAATTCGCATTATTTGGCCAGCGCCAACCATCGCACGGATGATCGTGCCACCAGTCGTGATTGAACCAATTGTTGCTCCCGTGCCAGTTGTCGTGCCAGCGACCGCGCCAATTGTTGTTGATGTTCACGAAGTTATCGTGGCGGAAGTTGTTCCACTGGTTCCAATCGTTGACATGCCCGGGACGGTAGTTGGCCCAGCCATTGTCGCCGGGACGAAATGGGCGATTGTTGTCGCCAGGTCGCCATTGCTCGCCGCCGCCGCCTTCGCCCGGTCGGTTCGGTCGAGTGTTATCACCAGGCCGAAACGGACGATCATTGTCGCCAGGTCGTAACGGTCGATCGCCACCGCCGGGACGCAATTGCTCACCGCCGACGCCTTCGCCAGGCCGGACGGGGCGATCGCCGCCCCCGGGACGAAATTGCTCTCCACTACCTCCGGCGCCGGGCCGCGCGGGCAACGTCGACGGTCGATCGCCGCCCGCTAGATCGCCGGCGCCCGGTCGATTCGGCCGCGTGCCGCCGCTGGGATGATCGTGCAAAAACTCCGCGGCCGCGCCACCAGCCAGTGCGCCGCCGGCCGCAGCGCCAGCCCAATTCGCTGGTCGTCCGCTCGGTCGCCCCCCGCCGCCGCCAGGCAGATCAAGAAACTTATCCAATTGGCCCTGAGACGGTCTGCCGCCACCAGCATTCGGCCGGTTGCCGGCCAGGTTTCCGGCATTCGGTCGATCACCGATGTTTGGTCGATTCCCGCCGCCGGACGGCCGGTTGCCGGGCGTCGGCAATTTGCCCATCGCTTGACGGTTTCCGCCGCCCTGTCGACTACCACCGGCGATGTTGCCGCCGCCGATGTTACCTCCGCTCGGTCGGTGCATCGGTTGGGAAGGCCGCGACATCGAAGGTGCGCTGCCCATCGACGGACGACCGCCACCCCCTCCGCCACCCCTCATTCCACCTCCGCCACCGCCACCGGCACGCATTCCGCCTCCGCCGCCGCCGCCTCTTCCACCACCGCCACCACCGCCACCACCTCCTCCTCGACCGCCGCCGCCCATGCCGCCACGGCCCAATAGCTCGCTGGAAAATACAAACGCGACCGCCACCACTGCCACCGCAACCAATATGTATTTTTTCATCGCCGCACCCTGGCTTGAATTTGAATTGGATCGTTGATCGCAACCGTCACACGACGCTATTAGTCCGCCTTCCGCACCACAATCACCGGATCGACGTTTGGTTGCAGCTCGCCATCGATTTCTCGATTCACCGATTCCCATTTGAACGAGTTGTCATCGAGATGTGTCACGATATTCGTGCCGGACGTTTTGCTGCCGTCGGGCAAAGTGCCGGCATTCTGAATGAACCACTTGTCGCCCTTTTGCTTCCACGTACCTTCCACAAACCCGCCGTCAGAATCGAAAACCCAGGAGCGAATCTGCTTGGCGCCCGCATCCCAACCGATGATCTGCATGCCGGATTTGTTCACTTGATTGCCGATTGCAACCGCAAACGAGCGGGTCAAAAAGTTTTTGTTCTTGGCCCACTCGCAATCCGTCTGGATCTCGATCGAAGGCCGCGGATCATCGTCGTGCCACGAGCCGACCATCCATTCGAGCTCTTTCAAATGTTCGTAGTTCGACGGCAGCGGCTTCTCTTTCTCGATCTCCGACACGCGGTCGATCAACCACTGACCGCCTTGCTTCACCCGGACCGACGTAAACTCCGAATCGTCAGACTCCCCGCCGGGCTGCGTCACGTGAGCCGTCCCGCGAACGACTGCCACATTTGGCGAGACAAACTCGATCGAAACATCCTCGGTCGTCAATTTGGCGTCTTGATTGTCGGAGAAGGCGTCGGCGAAAACTTTCTCAATGGCTTCACGGCCGACGGTCTCCTCGGCGGTGAGCGGATCGACGTACACCGCTTCAGGCGACCAGAGCGCCGCCAGCTTTTTTGCGTCCCGGGCGTTATAAGCGTCGAGGAAAGCCGCTCCCGACGCGCGAATCGCGGCCTCGTCGTCAGCGTGTTGGGCCGCGTTTGCCTCGTTTGTCGCCGGCGCATCATCCGCCGCCCGCGCTACTGTAGCACCCACCATGAGAAACAATACGACCAGGTTAATCGCACGCGCAAGTTTCATAGAGTCCTCCAGCATTCAGGAGAAAGTCGAAGTGTCTCAAGTTCGAGAGACCGAGAACGCACACAAGCTATTCCTGTTGCACGCTGCCGCATCTTGGCGGCTTGCCGACCCGTGCAATGCTTCGTCGCGGCGCGGTGTCGCGCTGCGCCGCCATCCGGCAAATTACTTCGTCGGCGTGTTCCCTCGCCGGCACAGAACGTCTGGCAGCAGAACTGTCTCAAGATCTGAGACCGAACGCCTGTGTTTCTACCACAGTCGCCGGGCATTTTCCAGGAACTTCCTAAAAATTTACGCGCTGGTCGGGCCAAGACCAATCATTGGACGAAATGGTCGTTAAGAAACGACTTCATCTTCATCTTCTGCAGCGCTGATTTCGATCTGGGCAACCGGAGCTGGAAAATATGCAGCATGCCTTGGGACGCGGACCGTGCGGGAATTGCCCGGTCCCAATAATTTGGCCTCCGCGGAAGCGCGGCGGAAAACGTACCTCGTTAAAACCGGAGCTCTTCACGAGATATTCGCCGGATGCAGAATCGGGTTCGGCGTCGCTCGTCGCCGCTTGCGAAGCGCCCGCCGCAGCCGCAGCCGAGGCCACAAACCGACCGACGTCCCCTCGACGTTGAACGTCACCAGCGCCGGCAAAAAGTCCACCAGCGACAGCGCCCGCCAGCTGATCGCCGTGCGGCTTAGATCCAATTCGGTGACCCCCTTCAATGGGCGAAGTTGCCAGGCGACCGCGTCGGTCACCGCGCAGCCGGGCAGCTCCAACCGCTTCAGTCCGGCCAGGCTCGCCTGTTCGCGGACCAGCGTCTCGACTAGCTCTGCGACCTTCGTCGAATTGGCCAAGCGGATGCCGACGATCGATTCGGTGAGGTCCGCAAAATCGCCAAACGAGCGACGCACCCAGTCGAGCATCACCGTTTCGACCTCCGCGCCCAACTCGTGCAGCCGCTCGTTGAGCGCGAGCACGGTCAGATACTCTTCCATCCGGGCGGCAATCCACTTGCGCCGGTCAGAGCGAAACCGCAGATACTCTTGACCTTGTTCGAAGGCGTGCTGAATTTTGTCGAATGCGGCACGATCGCCCCCGTGGTCCGGATGGGCATCCTTGACCTTATCCATATATGCCCGTTTCACGTCTTCGAGCGTGTAGGGCGGCAACAGCCCCAGCGTCACCGCAAACTGCGGCCGTTCGGGCTGGTTGTTTGAATCAGCAGCCATACTCTTCCATCCACCGCGACGGTTTCAGAATTTGTCGCGATTCCATTCTATTTTAACTCTGTCCCGTTCGCATCCATCAGCCGTCAGTTTTCGGAGCGGGCAATCTCAACGGCATATACGTGCGTCGGACCGTGCATATTCGATCGAAAAACGACCCATTTGCCGTCCGGCGTGAAAGTCACGTTGGGCTCGAGCGAGTAATTGTGTCGCGATAGATCGACCAGGCGCTCCGCATGGAGCACGCCGGTCTTCACTGCGGGATCAACCGGCTTCGGCCCCGCGATCGACTCCGACAATTCAGGGCGAAATAAGTAAATCCACTGCCCATTTCCCGGCGGATCGAGCGGCTGCCGATCGGCCGTTTGATTGGCGACGCTTTTGGGGCCGCCGCCGTCGCCGGCGAACAGCGTTCCGTCTGGCGAGGCGTTGTAATGGACCGACCATTCATTGCGGGCCAATTGATACCAGGTTCGTGTGCCGGTTTCGATGTCGTAGCCCGCCAACCAAAATGCCGCGCTGCGCGGTGTCTGCAGATCGTACCACACGGTTTTTCCATCGGCGCTGAAGAACTCATGGCCGGCGATTTCCATGTCCATCGTGCGGGGATGAACCTGCCTAAGATCGGAGCCATCGGTCTCGATCAACCAAGTTCGGTCCACCAGATTCCAGGGGCCTTCGTGGCAGAACATGACTTGACGCGGGTCAGTCGGAGAACATTGCAAATGGTTCAGCCAATCGTGGCTGTGGTGGATGATTGACGTTTGGCCGGACGCAATATCAATCGTGTAAATCACCATTGGCAAGCCGGCCGACCAGCGCGACCGCAGGCGATCGGAGTCGTCCTGTCCCCTCGGCGGCGTTTTCGGAACTGCCTCGCAGTCAGGATCGACCGCCAAACCTACAATCAATGTTTCATCCGCGTTCACCACGACATTGCTCGACTGCAATCGCTCCGGCAGCGAGGCAACTTTTCGTGTCTCGTGCGTATCGAGCTTAGCGGCCCAAACCGCATCATCGCGAAGATAGTAGATGTCGCCCGACTTGCGCCCCGTGACCAGGGGCCGAACCCGGCCCGACACAACCTCATCGATTTGACGAGTCGAGAGATCGATCGTCGACAAGCCGTGCGGCGTGGTGATCACCAACTTCGTGCCGTCGGCCGAGTACGCATTCTGGTGAAAGTAAAAGCTGGTGCTGCCACCTTCGCGCGAAAGCCGCACGACGCGGTGGCCGGTCGCCGGATCGATCCACTTGCTCGGCAACTCATCCGGCGCCGCGACCGAGCGCGACACAAACAGGACCGTCAGCAGCAGCCCGGCGCGGGCAGATTTTCGCATGGTCACTGCTGCCGCTGAAGCTGGCCGCGAATTTCGGTGAGGATCTCGTAGTATCGCCAGGCAGCCGCAGCATCGCGCTCCTGATGATGGTCTGGCTTCAGCACCAGGTCGCCGGTCGCCAGAAGCACCTTCTCCACATCCGGATTCTGTTTCACCTTCTCCCAGGTTGCCTCTTTGATGATTCGGTAGTGCTCGCCCGGCTCGGCCGGATGGTAATCGATCTGCTTCCCTTCAAACGTCACCCAGTCGATGCCCATTTTTTTCATATTGGCGTTGGCCAAGTCGCCGGCGGCCTTCGCCTTAAAGGCGGTCATCTGTGCCACTTCATCTCGCGTGTATTTCCATTCAAGCCCCGTAAACTTTGCCCGTGGGTCATCCGGCCCCTCCGGATACTTCATCATCTGCCAGAACCCTTCCAGGCTGGCGTACTTCTTGTCGTGGTACGTGAGGGGCGTGGGCGCAAAGTTCGAAAGCAGCCCCAAATCATTCCGCTTTGAAAGGATCACCTCGCCCGGCCCAGCCTCCTGCGGCAAGATTTCCCAAGTCGGCGCGCCCTCTTTCGGCACCGGCGTCCACCACGCGGCGGGATACTTGGGATCACGCGGGATGGCGTCCTCTGCGAAGGTGGCAGTCGCAATTGCCAGAGCGGCCAACGCCGTCACTCCGGCCAGTATTCGGACAATCCACTTCGGTCGTCGGCAATAGCTTCGGGTCATCGACATATCTCGCTCGGCCGCAGACATTTAACTTGGTCCTAGGAAGCAATTCGCATTATTCTATCATTAGACCAACCGGTCGGCCGCGGGAAAAGACACCCGGCACTGGGACGGTCGGCCGTAGTCGAAGGCAGTCATTAATTATGAAAGTCCCCCGTCGCACATTCTTGAGCCTCGCTGCGGGTGTCGGCGCCCTGTCGCTTACCCGCCCGACCTTTGCAGGCACAGACCAGGTCAGCGATGACGATCTCCAGCGCGCGGCTGCCCTGCCCGTGCTTCAGCTTTCCGGTATCAATGCTCCTGTTATCATTGATTCCATCGAGCTGCTGCAAAAAGGCCGCGACCATTTCGTCCGCGTCCGGTCCAAAGACGGCGCGGAGGGCATCTCGGTCGATGATGGGCGGATGGAGATTTTTCACCCTATTCTCGCGCAACTAGTCACTCCGTATTTTCTCGGCAAGGACGCCCGCGAGTTGGAGGAGCACCTGTTTGCCGTCTACCGCTACTCCAGCAACTACAAGCTGCAGGGTTTGGCTCTTTGGTGCCCGGTCGCGCTGGTGGAGCTCGCCATCCTCGACATGCTGGGCCGCATGACGAACAAATCGCTCGGCGAATTGTTGGGCGGCATTGTTCGCCGCTCTGTGCCGATCTACGTCGCCAGCGGTCGCCGCGATACGACACCCGAGCAGGAAGTCGTCTATTTAAAGAGCCTGATTGAAAAGACCGGCGCTCACGCCGTCAAATATCGCGTTGGCGGTCGCATGAATCACAACCAGGACGCCCTGCCCGGCCGCACCCAAAAGCTAATTCCGCTCTCGCGCAAAGCGCTCGGCGACAAAGTGGTGATCCACGCCGACGCCAATAGCTCCTACGACCCGCCGCAGGCAATCGAAGTGGGCCGCATGCTCGAAGACATCGGCGCGATCCACTACGAGGAGCCCTGCCCTTTCGACAACTTCGACGCCACGAAGAAAGTAGCCGACGCCCTCTCGATCCCCATTGCGCTCGGCGAAGAGGAATCGAGCATGTGGCGCTTTCAATACGTGATTCGCGAGCGGGTGGCCGATATCGTCCAGCCCGACATCTACTACTATGGCGGCTTGATTCGCTCGCGCCGCGTGAGCCGCATGGCCGAGCTCCGCGACATGGCGACCACCGTGCACCTTTCGGACGGATTCGGCTTCGTGTACTCGCTCCACTTCGCCGCCTGCACGCCCAAAGTCGGCCCGTATCAAGAGTACAAGAGCGGCATCGACACGTATGGCGCTTGGTTCGATCCGCCGCTGCGCTGCACGGAAGGCGTGATAAACGTGCCCAATGCGCCGGGCCTCGGGCTGGCCGACCCCAACGAACTCTTGCGTGGCGCAACGGCGGTCACAGGTTGAATAGCAAGCCGCCGGGCGGAGACGTCACGGTTTCTTCGGCCGCACCATCCGCGATAGCCGGAGCCAAGAAAAATACAGACACGCTCCGATCAGCGGCAGACAAGAAATACAAACTCCGACAGCGGCCGCGTAAGTACCGATGTTGAGCACCCGCCGGCTTTCCGTCGCCGCTCCCAAGAGCGCCAACGCCAATCCGCCAAACACCAACGGCGCAATAATTCCAAAGACAAGCATCTTTTCCGGACGAATTCGGCGCATCGTCGACGCTCCGACCACCCAAGTGACTTTGCCCTAAACCCATCCTAGCTGCCGACGATTCGGACGCAAGCAATTGGTTAGGGCTGCTGGCCCTAAGCGCGGCATATCAAACCTGCGCCCCTGCGATCAGTTCGTCGGACGCTAGGAATTCTCCCCAGCCAAGCGTCGTGAATCGGCAATGAAGTCCACCGCTTCAAAATACCCGGCCGCGCCTTGTCCCGCGATGACTTTGCTGGCAGCGGTCGCCGTCACCATCGCCTGACGAAAATCCTCGCGCGACGATGGATCGGACAGATGGACCTCCACAACTATCAGCCCCGTGTCCTCCAGCGCATCGCGCAGCGCGACGCTGGAATGAGCCAGGCCGCCCGGATTAATAATAATTGCATCGGCGCTGGCAGATTTCTCTTGCAGCCAATCGATCAGTGCCCCCTCATGATTTGACTGAAACGCAAATACTTCGAGCCCGCGGTCCCGTGCCTTCTCCGTCACCGCGTGGACCAACTCGTGCAATGTCGCGGTGCCATAGACGCTGGGGTTGCGGCTGCCGAGTCGATTCAGATTCGGTCCATGCACTAAAAGAACGCGCATAAAAATCAAATCCTTAACAAAGGCGATTGAATCCGCAGTATAGGCATATTCGGCGTGCGGGCAACATGCGGACTTGCGGCGCGGCGTCCAGCAGCAAAAAAGCGCCGTACCCACAGGCGGCCGTTCATGGTACACTTACGAGTCTTTACCCACGTCTCGCTTTGACGGAGATACTCCCCTGCCCAATCAGCCTGCCCTGTTGTCCGCCCCTCAAGTTCCCACCGCCATGCGTCGCGACGACATCCGCAACATCGCCATCATCGCCCACGTCGATCACGGCAAGACGACGCTGGTCGATTGCTTGCTGCGCCAAAGCGGCGAATTCCGCGCGAGCCAGCTTGTCGGCGATTGCATCCTCGATTCCAACGATCTGGAGCGCGAGCGCGGCATCACGATCCTCGCCAAAAACATCGCCATCCATTACCAAGGCGTGAAGATCAACTTGATCGACACGCCCGGTCACGCCGACTTCGGCGGCGAAGTCGAGCGCGTGCTCCGCATGGCAGACGGCGCGCTGGTGCTGGTCGATGCCGCGGAAGGCCCCATGCCGCAGACCCGCTACGTACTGTCCAAAGCCCTGGAATGCAAGTTGCAGCCGGTCGTCGTGATCAACAAGATCGACCGCCCCGACGCGCGTGCCCACGAAGTCTCCGGCGAAGCGTTCGACCTTTTGATGGATCTCGGCGCAGAACACCTCGACGACTTTCCCCATATATTTGCCACCAGCAAAGAAGGCTATGCGACACACGACCCGGCCGTTCGCGGCGACTCGATGATTCCGCTGCTCGACATGATGCTCGCCTCGGTGCCAGGCCCGGAAATCGATCCCGATGCGCCGCTGCAAATGCTCGTGACAAACCTCGACTGGTCGGACTACGTCGGCCGCATCGCGATTGGCCGCATCTATTCCGGGTCGATCAAACCCGGGCAGCAAATCGCCCTGATGCAGGCCGCCGATCAATCGTCACTCGCCAAGGTCACCGAAGTCCATGTTTTCGACAAGCTCGGCCGGGTCCAAGTCGAAGAAGCCACCGCTGGCGACATCACGGCGCTCGTGGGACTCGACGACGTCTCGATCGGCGACACCGTGAGCGATCCTATCGATCGCCGTGCCCTGCCGCGCGTATCGGTCGACGAGCCCACAATCTCGATGGTCTTCGGCATCAATTCATCTCCATTCGCCGGTCGTGAAGGCAAATACGTCACCAGCCAGCACCTCGCGGCGCGGCTCAAGCGAGAGCTTGAACGAAACGTCGCCCTGCGAGTCGAGCCGGCCGAGACGGGCGATTCGTTTCAGGTCTTTGGCCGCGGCGTGCTACATTTATCTGTGTTGATAGAAACCATGCGCCGCGAAGGATACGAACTCTCCATCGGGAAGCCTCACGTCGTGCTCCACAAGAAAAATGGCGTCACCGAGGAACCGTTCGAAAGCCTCGTCGTCGAGGTGCCACATGACAAGCTCGGCCCGGTCATGGAGCTAATCGGCGCCCGCCGCGGTCAACTTGTCGAAATGACGGCTCACGACACTTACACGTACGCGGTCTTTTCGATCCCGGCCCGCGGTTTAATCGGCATACGTACGCGGCTCCTGAACGCCACGCAGGGCACTGCGGTCATTCACCACCGCTTCGAAGCGTTCCGGCC
>DASYDU010000291.1:0-8314 GCA_036499445.1 Lacipirellulaceae bacterium | reverse complement strand
ATCATCGGCGACGTCTTTCCGGAGCAGCGCCGAGGGCGCGCGACCGGATCACTGATGACTGGTTTTGCTTTGGCGTCGGTCGCGGGCGTGCCGCTGGGCCTGTACTTTGGAACGAACTATGGTTGGCACGTGCCGTTTGTGATGCTGGCGGTGGGCGGCACGCTGCCGCTGTTGTTGACGCCGTGGGCGATGCCGCCGCTCGACGCCCACGTCGGCAAGCAGCACGCTCATCCGCTACGGTCGGTGGTCGAGACGTTTTCGCACTCGAGTCATCTGAATGCGTTTGCGCTGATCATGATGTTGATGATCGGCAGCTTCACGGTGTTTCCGTATCTGAGCCCGTACCTGGTGGCGAACGTGGGGATGACGGAGCAGCAATTGCCGCTGGTGTACATTGCCGGCGGCGCTCTGACGCTAATTGCCGCGCCGATCGTTGGCCGGCTCGCCGATCAATACGGCAAACTGCTTGTGTTTCGGCTGATCATTCCGCTGAGCGTGGTGATGCTGTTGGTGATCACGCATCTGCCGCCGGTACACGTCCTCGTGGCGATGGCCGTGTTCGGCGGGATCATGGTGTTTAACGTGGGACGAATGATTGCCGCGATGGCGATGATCACTAGCTGCGTCGAGCCGCGTCGGCGCGGCGCGTTTCTGAGCGCGAACGCGTCGGTGCAGCATGTATCGAGTGGCCTGGGCGCGTATCTGGGCGGGCTGATCGTGGCCGAATCGGCGGAGGGTAAGATTGAGCACTTCGGCACGGTGGGTTGGGTGGCCGCTGCCGCGACGCTGAGCAGCTTGTGGCTCGCCGGGCGCGTGCGGATTGCTGGCGAGGGAACTAGCGCGGCGGACACCGTCAGTGCGGAAGCGATAAGTTTGGCGGCAGCAGCGGAGGCGGCCGTTGATGCGGGCGAACCGATTTACGCTGGACTGAACACTGGCGACGGCGAGAGTTGAGCGGCGGCACGGTTCCGCCGAACACAATACGGTACGGCGGAGAACGCCCAGGCGACAAGCGCCCACGTGGCAGGTTCGGGGACCGCGGCGTTCGAGTTTGAGCCGCTGCCGCCGGTTTGGCCGAAGTGGGCTTTCCACACGTCGTAGTCCGAGGCGCTGATGGTACCGGGCGTGGCATCGTTGGCGAGGATGCCGGGACCGGCTGGGGAATCGCGCCAGACGGTGTAGTCCGCCGCATCGACGACGCCGTTGATGTTGTAGTCGCCAGCGAGCGCAGGGGTCTCGGGCAAAATCGTGGCCTCGCGGAAGTCGCCAGGTCCGGCAAGGAAGCGAATCGACGACGGCCGCAAGACGGCCCGCGCCGGATTGAACGTGCCGCCGAATTGTTGGCCGAACTGATCGTTCAAGCCAGAGTCGGAGATGTCGGCCGGCCACTTCCAGTTCAAGTCCAAGTCGAAAAACGTCAATCCCGTTCCGCCGTTGGGAAAGCCGCTGCCGCGCACTTGAAAGGTGAAATTATCGCCGAAGGCGTTGGTGACGAAGTTTGAGGTAGCGAAGTTAAATGTCCCCATCGGATGCCAAGTGCCCGCGTTGAGCGGACGGGCGGCGAGCGAAAACGAGACCGCCAGCGACGGAAAAGTGCCCGCGCCAACCGAGCTATCTTGATCCTTCACGCTTTGGTCGATGGTGTAGGAGATCTCGAAAAAGTCGGTTGGGACGATTGCCGTAATCCCGGGATCGACGGAAATCACTTGCACGGAGAAGGACTGGTGGACCAAATCGGCGGCGGTAGCCAAAGCGGCCAAGCGGATGAACATTAACGCAGCGAGAATCGTCGTTCTGTGCATCGTTGTTTCTCTTGATTGCGTGTCGAGTTGAGCCGCGTGGTGATCGATTGGGGTCATTCAAGATACCGCGAATTGGAAGCTGGGGAAATCACCCGGCACGGGCATCCTCTCGCATCGGGGAGGAGATTGCAAGGAAAACGCGCGCTCCCACGCAGAGCGTGGGAACAAGAAAGGGGGCCGCTCGGCGGAACATCCGTCCGAGCGGCCACCGGGACACGGGGGGTGAGAAAACCATATGCGAGCGCCGGAGGAACTCGCTCCTCTGCGCGTCGCGGCTAACCGCCGTTTTTACACGGCAACCGGCTCCAGGTGTTCGGCGAGCCGCTTCCGGGCGACGTGCAGCCGGCGCTTGATCGTGCCGACGGGCGCCGCGAATGACCGGCTCATCTCGGCCAGCGATTGACCGCGGAAGTAAAACGCTTCGAGCGTGTGTCGATCGAGCTTGCCGAGCCGCGCGAGTCCGCCGCGCACCTGAGCCGCCCGCTCGTTCTTAAGCACATTGTCGAGCGGCGTGGTCGACTCGATGCAAGTCGCTTCGAGTGTTTGCGGCTCGGTTGCGATCGCCGGGGCTTGCCGGACTTGCCGATTGATCGCCATCCGGACCGTGATCGACCGCAACCAACCGCCAAACGCGGCCGGCACTTGCAGCTGCTCGATTTTCTGCATCGCCTTGACCAAGACCTCTTGGCACAGCTCTTGGGCTTCGCTGTGATTGCAAAGCCGGCGGAAGGCGATGGCGTAGACCATGCCTTCGAACCGACGAGCGAGCTCGCCAAATGCCGCGCGATCGCCCGCTTGTGCAAATTCGACAAGCGTGTCGAGCGCGGCGGCACCGTACTCGATTTCAGTTTCGGACTCAGGATAGGTGAGGGTGGCGGTCATGGCATTGCATCCTTTTATGGCACTGGTCTTTTAAGGCACTGTGCGTTGTTCCTGGTTGGAGTGCTTTGGTGTGATTGAGGACGTGTATAGAAAACGGACGGGGGCGATTCCGGGCGGCGGAAGACCTGGCACGAGCGGAACCCTTGGGTGCCAAGCGCGTGAACAAGGCGACGCGCCTGCGGGGCTCGCTCAGTCGGCGTTTCAGTTTGCTGGTGACGGAATAGGGCCGGTGCGGGCCGCTAATCCAGTCAGCAAACGCCGACTGTGCCGGGGTCGACGACGACGCCCGACATCCAGCGCTGGTGGCGCTGGTGGCGACGCGTGGAGTCGATACTCCGACACGACGCTGGGGCGATCGCCGCGGCCGGCATGCGCTTAGAACCTAGCGCATACCAATTGCCGAGGCACAGATAGATGCCGCGAATCTCGATGGCGATCGCGCGCAGCGTGGCCTTTTGCCAACCTCGAACGGCACGGGCCGAACCTTGGGCATTCAAATTGAAGCCGAAGATCGAACGTGCGTTGAAGTTAGCGGCCATCGTTGCCTCGCTGCGCTATCGCGCGGCTAATAGGGAGAAATGGTAACTTTGATTCTTGCGATGCTAGCGGCCTTGGCGGTAAGACCTGGGCCGCTTCCTACTCAACTTTCTCATGCTTACCGGGGCGAGTCAAGCGAAACCGGGCTGGCGGCGGGACTTCCGGCCCGTGGGCCGCCGACGCTGCTAAGACATCTTGGTCGGCAAGCGGGTTCGCCGGGAATTCCCAAAAATCTCAGAAATCCGGAAAATAGGACGGAAAGCGTGGGTCCCGATCCCTCGTGGCGCCCGGCAAGTGCGAATTTCTGTTGACATGCCATTTGGCATGTCGAATAATGCCATATGGCAACTTGGTGTTGCCGTCAAAGGGAGTGTTTCCATGGAAAATATCGCCATCGTCAGCCAGTATCTTGGTGGCACGCGAGTCATCGGCTCACCCGAAACCGAATTGGATTTTGTACCGATCATTCGCAAGGGCTTTCCATTCTCGGTGTTCACCTCGCTCCGCGATCGAGCGAAGTTGAGCGAGGAAACGATTTGGGAATCACTGCGCGTTGCCAAACGCACGGCCGCTCGCCGTAAGGAGCAAGGCGGCCGGCTCAAGGCCGATGAATCGGAATTGCTGCTGAGGCTGGCGCGCGTGTTGGCGGCGGCCACAGAGATTCTTGGCAACAGCGACAAGGCCCGCGATTGGCTGCTGGCTGAAAACCGCGCGCTCGGCGGCAAAGTGCCGATCACGCTGCTGGACACCGGCATTGGCTTTCAAGAAGTCATGGACGTGCTGAAGCGAATCGAGCACGGGGTGTTCAGCTGATGCTCGTCTGGCGGATCTGCAAACAGAAGCGCGTCGCGGATGCGCTTAGTGGCATCGGCGCAGAGCAGCACGGCGGCCGATGGAACCACAAGGGCGACTGGATGGTCTACACGTCGACCAGCTTGTCGCTCGCCACGTTGGAGCTTTTTGTTCATCTGCAACCGAACGAGTTACCCGATGATTTGTATTCGGTGATGGCGACGATTCCCGACGTGGCGTCGTCGGAAGAGTTGACAATCGCCGATTTGCCCAAGAATTGGCGCGATTACCCCGCCCCGGCTAGTCTGCAAGATATCGGCTCGAAATGGCTCCGCGAAATGCGATCGTTCGTCTTAGTTGTCCCCTCGGCGGTGAACCCACACGAGACGAACGTCCTCCTGAATCCGTTGCATCGAGAAGCTGCTACAATTTCCGATATTCAGTGGCAGCCATTTTACTTTGATTCGCGAATGTGGAAGCAAAAGTAAACATCTGCTGAGTTTGCACTCGATCAATTCGACCGCGAAGCTGAGACTTGTTCTGTTCGGCTAAAACAATTGTCGTCATTAGCACAGTCAATCCGAGATCGCATTGCAGCTGGTGATATCTTCGAACAAGGCGAACTCTCAGGTTGGGTTTTGGTCCCCGACGACATTGAGCTTTGATCTGCGGTTTATCAGCTGCTGCAGGAACACAGCGATTGTATACGGCCCCGAATCGAGTGGCCCACTGTGTACTCGTTTGTGCTCTGCTACCTAATCCGATGCACCGAGATGAACGCGTCTTCCGACTACGTACATTCCGGCTACGAGGCGGCGTGGGAATTGGCGGCATGCTTGAAACGCTGGGCTAAGCGGTCTGAGCCGGAAACGCTCATGCGACTGGCTGAACAAGAGCTCTCAAGCGCATTTCTCTCGGGCGACGATGGCGTTAGAGATCGAATTCTAAACGGCACTTTAGAGCACGCAGTAGAGTCTTCCGCCGTACGACCATACTTCGCACACTGGAAAGACGACCCAGCATTAGGAGAAGTTTGGCAGCTAGCCATGCTCTGGGCACAGCAGCACGAGGATGGCTCTGACTAGTTCTTTGAGGTCAACTCCATTTTCTTCGCCGGCTTTCGCCTGACGGGCTTCGATTTCCGCGCAAATTGATTGTGCTATAATAATCGCGGGAGATATACCATGTCCACGTCCGTAGTCCACAGCGATCCTGAAATTTTGGGCGGTGTGCCCGTGTTTGTCGGCACTCGCGTCCCGGTGCAAACGCTGCTCGACTACCTGGCCGCTGGAGACTCGCTCGACGAGTTTCTCGATCACTTTCCCAGTGTGAGCCGCGAACAAACGGTAGCAGTGCTTGCCGAAGCCAAAGAGCTATTAGTGGCCCATGCGCATTCTTCTTGATGAATGCGTACCGCGGCCGTTTCGCCGAGAACTTTCTGGGCATGAGGTTCGGACGGTTCCGGAAATGCATTGGCAGGGCAAACGAAACGGCTTACTCCTCTCTTTGATGTCGGACGCCGGCTTCGACGTGCTCGTCACGACTGACCAGAATCTGCGGTATCAACAAAACTTGGCGGCGTTTGGAACCGCGATCGTAGTGATGATGGCGGCAAGCAACCGCCTGGCTGATTTGATGCCTTTGGCACCTGCCATCAGGGCTTCGCTCGGTACGATCAAAGCCGGTGAGATTGTCGAAATCTCCGCATAACATTACTCGGACTTTGGCGTCCTGCTTCCAAATTCGCTACATTGATTCCAATAGTAGTTTTCGTGAAGAGGCTCAAAACAAATTTCTCCGCAAGGAAGCAGCAATGATCGTCACCACTAGACGACCAGTGGAGTTCAACAACTATGGCACTGCAACCAGTTGATGAGAAACAACAACTGCCATCTGCGCTGCGAACGGGCGCGATGGCCGTGGGGGCGTCGGCCGTCGGGGCGATTGCGGTGGGCGCCATCGCTTTCGGGGCCGTGGCGATCGGCGCGCTGGCGATTCGCCGGCTGGTCGTAAATCAATCGCACTTCAAGCGGCTGGAGATCGACGAGCTCACCGTGCGTCGGCTCCGCGTCGGCGAGCTCGTGTTGAACGATTCGTCACAGAATCCCAAAGACACGACCGCGTGAATGATGCGCGAACCGGTGATCTCGCAGAGCAGACCGAATTACCAATGATACGAAAGGCGGACGATAACTTGATCACTCTAAATCGGTACTGTGTTCGTAGGGACATTCACCGAGTGTTCGGCGCAGTTTTGATGCTTGCCGTCAACGCGAGCACAGCCCGCTGTGATGGGCTCGGCATGTTTGAAGGGCATGGCGACATTGGCAAGGCCGGCCGGAGCGGTTCGGTCGAATACGACGCCGCGAAAGGTGCTTACACGATTTCCGGCGGCGGCGCCGATATGTGGGGCGCTGCCGACGCATTCCATTACCTCTACAAACAGGCGTCCGGCGACGTCAAGATGACGGCCGACATCCGCTGGATTAGCGAAGGCGGCGAAAAGAATCGCAAAGCGTGTGTGATTGTACGGCAAAATCTCGAGCCCGGTTCGCCCTATGTGGATGCCGCTTCCCACGGCGATGGGCACGTCGACATTCAATGGCGGACAGCGGATGATGGCAAGAGCGGTGATGCGGGGGCCAAAGGCATTTCGCATCCTAAGACGATCGGCATCGAGAAGCGGGGCGAGGAATTTCAAATGTTGGCTGCGGTCGAAGGCGGCGAACTGCAGCCCGCGGGCAAGCCCTTTAAGCTCCATCTTGAAGAACCGTTCTATATTGGGCTGGGCGTTTGCCCCCACGACGATGCCGCGCTGGCAACGGTCGAGTTTTCAAACGTGACGATTGACCTATCCGGAGGCGGCCATGGATCAAAATAACAAGGTCAGCTTGGGTTGCGGTACACTGATCCTGATTGCGCTAATCGTGTTGCTTTTCGGCAACCACGGTGGCGGGGATTTGGCGCCGCAAATCCAGCAATTGAAGTCCCAAATCCAACAGCTCCAGAACAACGTCACCAATCTGGAATCGAAGATCGACGCTCAATCGAAAGAGATCCAGGCGCTGCGCCTCGACAATCGAGCGTCGCATGGTGACGCGCATTAAACTATTTCACTGAGATGATAATGCAGACACACGCCGGGCGTTTTTATGAAATTCAAGTTCTCTGTGCCGATGATTGCGACTGCGGATATCTCGTCAACGCTTGGGCAACTGGAAATTTCCGATGCCAACCGCTGAAGATGATTTCCTGGGCGCGGTCGAACTCCATTCGGTCGACGGGCTCTCGGCGGCGCTGGACGCCGGACTCGACGTCCGCGCGCCGATTCGCGGCAAGTCGCCGATCAACTGGCTCACCGAGATGTACCTGCGGAGCAATCGCTTTGCCGATTGCCTTCGGCTACTTTTGGATCGCGGCGCCGTGCTCGACGACTCGGTGATCGCGCCGGTGCTGCTGGATGACGGCGATGCGGTTCGCGCAAATCCTTCGCTGGTCGAACATCGGACGACGCTCGTCTCGGCTTTTACACCGCTCGTCGGTGCGTCGATGCTGCACGTCGCGGCCGAGTACGGCAACCTGAACGCGGCTCGCGCGCTCATCGCAATGGGCACGGATGTCAACGCGACGGCCGCGATCGACGAGTTTGGCCTCAATGGTCAGACGCCACTGTTTCACACCGTGAACTCGATCCTAAATTACTCCGAGCCGATTTTGAGGCTGCTGCTGGAGGCCGGCGCGAACGTCGACGTCCGCCTCAACGGCATCGTCTGGGGCCGCGGGTTCGAATGGGAAACGACGCTGTTCGATGCGACGCCGGTCTCCTATGCCCAGTTCGGCCTCTTGCCGCAGGTGCACCGACGGGAGCAAGACATTTACGACATCGTGCGGCGATTGCTGGCGGCATCCGGCCGGCGAGTTCCGCCGCTCGAAAATGTGCCGAATCGGTATCTTCATCCCGTGAAAAAATAGAGTGGACTGCCGGCATAAACGAGCGAGTTGTTACAGCACGGCCGCAAACCGTGTGGGATGGTTGGCGATTTTCGGATCGGTAGTTAGCCTGGATGTATGCCCGCCGTGTACCAGATTTCCGATTTTCGACAGACGACGCGCGTCGTTGAAGGTCGAGTCGTTAAGTTCGAGCGGCCGGGTTCGCATTCGCGGGGCGTCGGTTGGGTGTTGAAATGGGTCTCGGCGATTGCGGTGCTGTGCGCGACAACCATCATGTTATTGGATTTCGCCTGTCGATTGGCGGCCGAGCAAGCAGTTGTCCGCGCGGCGGCAGCCGGGTTGCGTGAATC
>DASYDU010000290.1:0-10868 GCA_036499445.1 Lacipirellulaceae bacterium | reverse complement strand
ATGCGACCGCTCTGGTAGTCGGCAACGGCTTGCTGAATCTCGGCGGCGGTGTTCATGACGAAGGGGCCTTGGCCGACGACCGGCTCGCCGAGCGGCCGGCCGGCAAGAAACAGGGCTCGCGAGTCTTCCTCGGCGGTGATGGTAATATCTTCGCCGGTTCGATCGAAGAGCGCGAGCTCAAGGGGGTGGACTTTGTCGACGGCATTTACTGTGACGCCGCCTGTTTGGACGACCAGCAGCGTCGTGTCGCCCGCCGGACTCTCAAGCTCGACGGTGTGGCCGGCCGTCAATTGCAGGTCCCACAGGCTGACGGGCGTAAAAGTTTTTGCCGGGCCCCGGGTGCCGCGGAATTCGCCGGCGATCACTCGAACGCTGCCGCCGCCGCTGGGTAGCGGGACCTTGGGAATCTGTGAGTTGAGGATTTCCTGATAGCGAGGCGGCGACATTTTGAGCTTGGCCGGCAGGTTGACCCAAAGCTGGATCACCTGAAATGTGCCGCCGCGGCGCGTGAAATCGGCGCTGTGAAACTCTTCGTGGACAACGCCGGATGCGGCGGTCATCCACTGCACGTCGCCGGGGCCAATCTTGCCGTGATTGCCGCCAGAGTCGCGATGCTCGAGCTCGCCGGCGTAGACGATGGTGACGGTTTCGAAGCCACGATGGGGATGCTCGCCGACGCCGCGCGGGGCGGTGCCGGGCGGGAACTCATGCGGACCGGCATAGTCGAAGAGCAGGAAAGGATCGACCGCGGCGGCATTACGGCCGTAAGAGAAAAGGCTGCGGACGGGAAAGCCGTCGCCGACCCAATGCTGGGGGACGTCGCGGGTGATGTCGAGAAGTTTTTTCATGACCAGTCGAATTGCGGCGGTTGGGCCATTTGGTGCCGGGCGCATTCAAGGCTAATCGTATACGCGCCGCCGCCATTCTTCCACCGGCAAGTTAGTTGAAATGAGATTTCGATCAAACGACGTCTATCGCTTTGGCAGCTGAAAGTGACCGGCTACGATTCCGGCGACTGTGATATCTTCGTCGAGCTGTTCCCAGCGCAAAGCGTGACCGTTTACCTCCAAGCTAACTTTGTTAAGTTCAGCGTCCGTGGCATCGCGCAGAATTCGGAAGCGATCTGCTGAAAAGCCAACAATTCGACCGTCGGCCAGCTCAACAAAGACCGTGCGCTTCTCTGACCAGGCACGAATTGCAATCGGCTCAACTTCAACAGCGGTATCAGGAGCGATGGATCTCACCATATTTTGCCTTCAGAAAATCTTGATGGTCTGCGACAATCTGCTCGATTTCGCGGACCGTGTGATTTGCCAATCCTCGATTCTTTGCCAATTTGATCGGATCAAGCCAGAACTTACACTCGCCATCGGACGTTCGCACATGAATGTGAGGGGGCTCGCCACGTTCGTCCGAATAGAAGTGAAAGCGATATGGGCCGATGCGGCGAACGGTGGGAATTTCGCAAGCTTAACAGCAATTCATTCATAAAAGTAGCGGCGCGTCGGGCGCATCATCGCGGTCTTCCCACTGACGGCGGACTTCCGCGAGGCCGTAGACGCAGAGGTCGAATTGCTCGCTGAGCCGCTTGAGGACGTGGGAGGAGTCGGCCTCTTTTTCGACCGGGCTCTTCTCGACTGGGATGGTGCTGGCGATCCAATAGGCACGCTTGCCCTGCTGCTGATAATCGATGAAGGCGTCTTTGCTGCCGCGTCGCATGCCGTCGACGACTTCGGGATAGACGCCGGTCCAGAAGAGCGTGAAGTCGCCGATGTGGCGGTGGACTTGCCGGCGGGCGGGGCCCTCGCGATGTTCGGCCTCGGCCAACATGTCGGCGACTTGGACGAGCCGCTGGCCGCGGGGAGTGCGAACGGGGTAAAGTTCGTCGCAGCGGACGAACCGCACGAGGAGCTCGGCGAGGTAGTCAACCAGCGGCGGATCGGCGACACCGAGCCGGGTGTGGAAGGCGTATTCGGTGAGACCGGCGAAGAAACGCCGCAGGACGTGGCCACGATCTTCCAGACGCATCGACAGTTTCCTCCTCGCGAGCGCTCGCGTGCGGGAAGGAACTGGTCCACAGTCGCCGCACACTAAATTTGCGGCAGGTCGTCTTGCAAGGAGGGCGACCCGCCGCCTGTAGCAATTCGGGGGTCGGCCGAGGCGATTGGTGCCGGCCAAGCATCGCTTGATGGCCGTGGTCGCCTCGACCCTCTCAATTTTACCTTAGCTTCGTCGTATGGGTCAAATTCAATTTGCCGTGAATCTGCCGGCGGCGAGGCCTTTTCTGGTATCGGACGGAGCGAGGGTCGGCGAGCATAACTTTTTTTGACGGGATTGCAGGATGTGGCAGGATCGACTGGATCGAGGCGAAGGTTACGGCAACGCGTTGAGTAGTTCGGTCACGTAGTCGCCGATATTCCGGAGGACTGCGTCGCGACGTTGGTCCGCGGCGGTGGCGACGCGGCGGACGATGGCCGAGCCGACGATCAGGCCGTCGGCCACGGGGGCGAGCAGCCTCACGTGTTCGGGGGTGGCAATGCCGAAGCCGATGCAGATGGGGAGCTCGGTCTGGCTGCGGAGCCAGCCGACGTTGTCGACTAGGTCGGGCGGCAGCTTGGTGCGTTCGCCGGTGATGCCGGCCACGGAGACGTAATAGAGGAAGCCGGTCGACGTGGCGGCGATGCGGAGCGCACGATCGCGTGGCGTGGTGGGGGTGACGAGCTGGATCAAACTGATGCCGGCCGCGGCGCAGATCTTGGCGAGTTGGGCTGACTCTTCAACGGGGAGATCGGGGACGATGAGACCAGCGAGGCCGCGCGATTGAATGTCGGCGACGTACTTGTCGAGGCCGTGTCGGTAGACGATGGCATAGCTGACCATCGTGACCAGCGGCGCGGCGACTTTTGGCGTGACTTCGCCGAGCGTGGTGAGGATGTCGGCGAGTTTGATTTTGTGATTTAAAGCGCGGGTGTAGGAGGCTTGGATCACCGGGCCGTCGGCAATGGGATCGCTGTAGGGGATCCCGACTTCGCAGAGATGCGAACCGCGCGCGACGAGCTCTTTGACCACGGCGGCCGTGAATTCTAAATCGGGATCGCCGGCGGTGACGAAAGGCATGAGCGCCTTGCGTTTTTCGCGGCGGAGGTTCGTGAAGAGGTCGTCGATGGCGGGCATGATTTACTGGGATGGACCTGGTATACTTTATAGAGGAAGGCCGAAACCCGCCTTAATGCTGCCGAAATGAACGCATCCCAAATGGTCGAATTGATGAATCGGAGCCCGTTCACGCCGATCGAAATACACCTCAACAATGGCTCCGCACTTCGGGTCGAGCAACCGTACGATATCGCAGCCAGACCGAACAGTTCCGATTGCCTTGTCTTTGAAGGCGACCGCTGGCGATTCATAGCCTATCGTAATATTGCTGAAGTTATCACGCTTCCGATTAATGGTACGTAGACGATACTCCCTTCAGCCGGGCGATTTCGGCGGCGTCTTTGTCGCCGCGGCCGCTGAGGCAGACAATGATCGTGTGATCTTTTGCTTTGGCGCGGGCGTGCTCCATCGCTTTGGCTACGGCGTGTGAGCTTTCGAGGGCGGGGAGGATGCCTTCGCTGCGGGCGAGCGCGTCGAAGGCCGCCATCGCGTCGCCGTCTCCGGAGCTGGTGTAGGTGACGCGGCCGGAGTCTTTCCAATAGCTATGCTCGGGGCCGACGCCTGGGTAGTCGAGGCCGGCGGACATGGAGTGGACGTCGCAGGTTTGGCCGTCTTCGTCTTGCATCACGTAGCTAAAGCTCCCGTGGAGGACGCCGGGTTGGCCGTGGCTGAGCGGGGCCGCGTGGTCGCCGGGCTTATCGCTGCGTCCGCCGGCTTCGACGCCGACAAGGGCGACGGATTTGTGCTCGATGAGGGGATAGAACATGCCCGCCGCGTTGCTGCCACCGCCGACGCAGGCCACGACCGTGTCGGGTAGTCGGCCGAACTGGGCGCGTGATTGCTCGATCGTTTCGCGGCCGATGACGGACTGGAAATCGCGGACGATGCGCGGGAAGGGATGGGGTCCGACGACGGAGCCGAGGATGTAGTGGGTCGTCTCGACGCTGCTCATCCAATCGCGCATGGCTTCGTTGATCGCGTCGCGGAGGGTGCGCGAGCCGCTGGAAACGGGCCGGACTTCGGCCCCGAGGAGCTTCATGCTGAAAACGTTGGGCGCTTGCCGGCGGATATCTTCTTCGCCCATGTAGACGACGCAATCGAGGCCGAAATGGGCGCAGGCAGTGGCGGTGGCGACGCCGTGCTGGCCGGCGCCGGTTTCGGCAATCACGCGCCGCTTCTTCATGCGCAGCGTGAGGAGGGCTTGGCCGAGTGTGTTGTTGATTTTGTGGGCGCCAGTGTGATTGAGGTCCTCGCGCTTGAGCCAGATTTGGGCGCCGCCGCATTGTTCTGAGAGGCGCTTGGCGTGGTACAGCGGCGAAGGGCGACCGACGTAGTTTTTCAACAGGTCTGCCAGCTCGGCTTGAAACTTAGCGTCTTTCGCCGCTTTGTCGTATTCAATGGCCAGCTCGTCGAGTGCGCGGATGAGCGTTTCCGGGACGTAGCGGCCGCCGAACGGGCCGAAGCGGCCGGCGGAGTCGGGTACTTGAGTTGTCGCGAATGCATTCGGCATGAGACGTGGTTTCCCCAGCGATTGATTGTCGGGTGCAGCATTGATCGAATCAAGGCGGACATTTGACGGGATAACAGGATTTGCAGGATTGACAGGATCAAGAACCAAATCATTTGTTTCTTTTACGAATGCCAAGGCATGCCTACAATTGCTTGTTTCACTTTGATGATGATGTCAATAATCTCTTCGGATACATCGATCGGTAAAACTCGAAATCCGGTCTATCCTGCCGATCCTGTTATTCTGTCAAAAACTTTTGTGGCAGCAACACGCTAACCGACTATGCCTGAGTTACCAGAAGTCGAGACGATGCGGCGGGGTGTGTTGGGGGTTGTTGGTGCGCGGATCAAGGACGTGGAACGTGTGGCGTGCCGACGGAAACCGATTGCGATTACGCCGAGGATCGATCGGTTTCGTCGCCGGGCGGTGGGGCGGACGATTCGCGACGTTTGGCGCGTGGGCAAGCGGGTAGTGCTCCGTTTGGATTCCGATGATGCGATCGTGCTGGAACCGCGAATGACAGGGCTCATCCTTGTCGCTGATCCGCCGAGCTGCGAGCATCTGCGATTCCGCTGCCGGCTTGCCGGCAAGGGGATACGCGAGCTCCTGTATTGGGACCGTCGGGGACTGGGAAATGTTCGCCTGTTTTCGCCGGCCGAATTTGAGGCCGCGTTTGGACCGGGAAAAGTGGGGCCCGATGCGCTGGCGATGACTGCGGAATTATTTCAGCGGCAGCTAGGCGGCAGCCGTCGGGCCATCAAAGTGGCGCTCTTAGATCAACGGGCGGTGGCGGGCATCGGTAATCTCTACGCGTCGGAAATCTTGCACTTGGCCGGAGTGCACCCCGCTCGTACGTGCGACAGAATTGCGCGTGTGCAGTGGGAAGCGATTGCCGACGCGACTCGGGAGATTCTCGAAACGGCAATTCACTACGAGGGTTCAACGCTTGGGGACGGCACCTATCGCAACGCGCTCAACCAAGCGGGCGGGTATCAGAATCATCACCGTGTCTACGACCGAGACGGGGAAGCTTGCCTGCGGTGCGGCCGCGGCTCAAAGATTATGCGGATCATTCAGGCTCAGCGATCGACGTACTTTTGCGCGACATGCCAGTCGAAAGCTTCAACTAGCTGGCGGCCAAAATAACTTTGCATTGGTGGGCCGATTGGGTTCTAATTGGCTCAATGGACTGCCAGAATTCGTCGACACAAAGCAACTCACACGGGTGAGGAGGAAGGGCGAGACATGGAGACACGAAAGAAGAGTGCGAGCAGCAACGCGGCTGCGCAATTCGAGTGTGAATGCTGTCGCGACGTCGAGGCGCTAAGTTTTGAGCATCGCATACCGAGACGGGATTTTTTGAAGACGGTGGGCGGCGTGGTGATCGGCGCTGGGGCGGTTGCGGCCGGGCTGCCGATTGGGCGCGTGTGGGCCGAGCCGAAGAATGTTGATGCAGCTACTCGCGCCGCAAGCGCGGATGCTGCTGCGGCGAAGGCTGCGGCGTCAGGAGCGCCGGAGTCGCTCGTGAAGACGCTCTTCGAGACGCTCACGCCTGGGCAGCGCGAAACAATTTGCTTCCCGTGGGACCATCAAGATCCGAAACTTGGCCTGCTGCGGACGCGCGTCTCGGCAAACTGGAACATTACCGACCATTTCATTGTCGATGACTTCTATACCGACGATCAGCGGGCAATCGTCCGAGGCATTTTCGAGGGGATCATTAATCCGGAGTGGCACAAGCGGATCGACCAGCAGCTCTATGACGATGCGGGCGGTTACGGCGAACAGAACAGCATCGCGATTTTTGGCCAACCGGGGAGCGATCAGTTTGAGTTCGTGATGACTGGCCGGCATATGACGATCCGCTGCGACGGCAACACGGGACAGCACGTGGCTTTCGGCGGGCCGATTTTTTATGGCCACGCGGCGGACGGTTTCAACGAAGGGCCGACGCATCCGGGCAACGTGTTTTGGCCGCAGGCCCAGGCGGCGAACAAGCTGTTCGAAATGCTCGACGGCAAGCAGCAGGAACAGGCGCTGTTGCGAACGGGCTTGCCGCCAGAGTCGCACGTCGGCTTCCGCGGCAAAGACGGGCCGTTCCAAGGGATCTCAGTGCGCGATTTGTCGGGTGATCAGCGCGATCACTTGCAGGACGTCGTCAACATGCTCGTCGAGCCGTATCGCCAAGGCGATCGCGACGAGGCGCTGGCGTGCCTCAAGGCGCAAGGCGGGCTGGAAACATGTCACCTGGCGTACTACGCGCAGCAGGACATCGGCAACGACCACGTGTGGGACATCTGGCGGCTGGAGGGGCCTTCGTTCGTGTGGCACTATCGCGGCGCGCCGCACGTGCACGTCTGGGTGAATGTGGCGGATGATCCGAGCGTGAAGCTGAATGCGTAGCGATTGTTACGCGATGCTAGTTGGCACAGAACAAACGCTGTTGCCAGCAATATCCACGATGCGGGCTCAGGTGCAGCTGCGGCGCCTGGTCCGCCGCCGATTGTAGTCCCGAAGTGGATCGCCAATAGTCGTAGTCGGTTGTGTTGACGGCGCCCGGGGCGAAATCGTTAATTAGCGACGAGGATCCATTGGCCATTGCGTCGCGCCAGACAGTGTAGTCGGCCGCGTCGATGAGATTGTCGCCGTTGTAGTCGCCGGCGAGGCCGAGGTTAGGGATCGGTGATCCTGCGTTGACCCAGGATGTGTACCAGCCGTCGGCGACGGCTTCGGACACATCTTGAAATTGCTGCTTGGTGAAGCCGCCGGTTTGACCCCAAAGGCTGTCGTAGTAAGCGGTGCTACTCGTACTGCCAGTGGCGGCGTGAGCGGCAGTATCGGCTGCCATGATCTCGGCGACGTGAGGGTAGGTCACGTCGATGCCGTCGAAGACACTTTCGAGGATGTTGGGAATGTATGTCGCGGTCGCGGGAGCGAAGGTCAGATCCGCGAGATGCCGATTGACCATACTAGTTTCGTAGCGGGAGTGAACTCCGCCGTTGCCGGACTGTTGGCCGTTGTAGTTATCGGTGACATGCAGGGGTTGGTGCAGGTCTTCGATGTAGGGGGCTTGTGCGGCCAGCGAGTTGATCATGTTGAGCCAATCTTGATTGGTTTTGGCGGCGGCCATCAGGGCGGTGTTCGTCTGACGTAATTGGCGTAGGTCCAAGGCGCCTCGCCGTTGCTGACGACGAACGAGTTTCCGTATTTAGCAATCAAGGCGTTGAGATCGTGAGGAAAGGTGCCCGCGGCGAATTCTGGATAGATATCGATATCGATGAAGTGATTTCCGGGCGGTTCGACACCGCCTTGGTTACTGATCTGGCTGGCGCTCATTTGAAAGAAATCGCGGAGCGGCTCGGGCAAGTGGGAGATGGCGCCGGCGGTAATTTGGACGTGGCCGTTACGACCCCAAGCCAACAGCGGCATGGCGGTGGCGTTGGCGATGGCGAGGGCGAGAAGACCCATCTGCCAGGGGATCGTGCTCGATGACATGGCGTCCAATCAGAAGTTAACAATTGGTTGATAGAGATGCCTGCCTTGAGCATAGCAGAGGAGCCTGCGACGCTCTAGAAACTAATAGGGGGCGAGGACGGGAGAAACGGCTAATTGGCGGCTGAAGCGATGATGTTTGCCGGTAGGCCGATGTCGCAGACGTGGATGGTGCCGGTGAAGGGAGCAGCAGCTGGTTGGGCGAAGCCGAGCTTCATCGTGGCGAAGGTGCAGGTGTGGTCGGCCCGGACGGTGTGGATCGCCGGCTGGCCGGTGTCGCAGTCAAGGCCGCTGGGGATATCGACGGCCAGCGCGCGTGTGGTTGCGGGGCGCGCATTGATCCAGTCGATGGCCGCGTCGAAGGGCGGGCGCGGCTCGCCGCGGGCACCGGTGCCGAGGAGGGCGTCGACGAGCCACGCGGCGCCGGCGGCGTGGTGGGTCAATAACGCTTGCAGCTGAGTGGCGGCCGTGTTCGATGCTTCTTGTCGCTGCGCGGCACTGGTTGGGGCAACCGGTGCTAGCCATTTTTTCGACAAGTCGATGGTTGGGACGTTGCAGCGCTGGAGAATGGCGAAGTTAGCAGCGGCGTCGCCAGTGAATTCTTGGGGATCGCAGAGGAGGATGACGCTGCACTCGTGGCGGCGGATGGCGAGGTGACGGGCGATGACGAAGCCATCGCCGGCGTTGTTGCCTTTGCCGCAAAGGATGGCGACGGGACCCGCGATGCCGAGGCGCTCGAGGACGTCGACGCAGCCCCGGCCCGCGTTTTCCATGAGGACAAGGCTGGAGATGCCGTACTGCTGGATGGCAATGCGGTCGACGGCGCGGGACTCGTCGCGGTTGAGGATGAGCGGATCCATGCCGCGAGCGTAACTCGGTGGCGCGCGATTGGCAACGCAGTCGCGAAGACACAAGCGGAGGGATAATTGCGACGGTGCTAAGAATCCTCCCCTTGCCCCACCTCAAAAAGGAGGGGGATCATTTATGCTGCGCGGCGCGGGGCTTCGGGGTCGTCTTCCGATGCGATCATTCCGCGCTTGCGTTTTCTGACGTAGCGCCAGGTGCCGCCGGCGACGGGGAGCAGGATGACCGTGGTAAGGAGCTCGAAGTTGTTCGAAATTGCGGTGGTCAGCCGCTGGCCGAAGGGGACTTTGACTAAGATTTTCTTCTCGAATGTGCAGATGGTTCGGGCGGAGGGTTCGCCGCCGATCTTGATTAAGGCCGAAAGGGTGAGGTTCAATTCGAGCGTATCGGACTTGGTGGGCTCGATCTGCCAGCGCCAGCGGGTTTCTTGCGTGTGACTGACTGCTTGGCGTTCGGGTGTGACGGCTTCGATGCGGAAGCCGAGGCCGGTGACTTTCGCCTCCATCTGATCGGAGATCTGAACGCCCTGCGCCGATTCGATCGGGCCGGAACCGCGAATCGATTGCCGGAGTTGTTCCTCAGCTTCTTTTGTCGAGACGAGGAGCTCAATTGTGGCGGTGTTGCCGAGTGGGATAGTTTCGGGTGTGTTGAAGGCGATGTTTCCGAGCGGCAAGGCGGCGAGCTTGCGGTCAACTTCGGACATGGCATCGTCGGGGGCGGCGATTATGGCATCGGGCGGCAACGGCGGCTTGGCCGACTCGTCGATGACGATCTCGTGCGTCTGCGAGTGCACGGAAGCTCTGCCATGTCCGCTGCCATAGCCCTCACCCGTCCCGCTGCCGTGGCCGATGGTGCCGATGCTGCCCAGGCCGATTCCTTCGCCTGATCCGCCGCCACCCTCGCCCGAGCCGATGGAGCCGAGCGAGCCGTGGGAGTCGGGCACGCTGGCGGGTTGCAGCGGATCGTTGGGTGTTTCGCCTTCGCCGATGGCGTCAGCGTCGCCGACGCTGCCAGTCCTTGGTGCAACCGATTCGACTGTTGCTTCTTCTTCGCCAGCAGACTGGCCAGGTTCATTCGGGGCGGGCGTACCGGGCAGATCGGGCGCCGCGGCGCCGGGGGCGTTGCCATATTCATTTGAGTGCCAGTCATTTGACGCCCAGGGTTGGTAGCTCTCGGCTTGGTCAGATTCAGCGGGCGGGGCGGCCGCGCCTGGCGATGCCGCTATACCATATTGCGAATAGTCTTGGATCGAAGCGCCGGGAGCCGCGGCCCCGGGTGCAACTTCGGTCGGTGCGGCGAGCATGGGCCCGGAAGCGTCGGCGGAAGACTCAGCGGTTGGTGGCGCGGCGCCGCCGGCGGTTGTTGATTCGGAGACAAAGTAGTGTGGCGCAGAGGCGTCATTAATTGGTGCTGGCGAGGCCGACTCTGGGAGAGCGGCAATGTTCGGCGCGGTGTCGCGCGCGGTGAAAAACTGCGGCACGAACGCAACAATCGCGATAATGCCGATCGCCAGCCAGAGGGTGAGGAAGATCAGGTTTCGCCAAATGGTTTGCTTTTTCATCGCCACGCTCCGCAGTCCGCGTTCGGAAAATTGGGGGCGGGATCATAGCGGAGGGCGGCCGGTGGCGCAAGAGCAGCAGGCGATGCTAGCAGGAGCGTCGAGAGTCCGGGGTCGAGAACTAGAGCCGGGGTTCTTAGCGACGGCGCACCATTGCCATTCGCCCTCGACTCTCAGCTCTGGACTTTCGACTCTTACTACCATGTGTAGGTTTGGTCGCCGAGTTTGATGACGATCGGATCGTCGAGGGCCAGGTATTGGGCGACGTGCTGGCCGTATTTCTCGACG
>DASYDU010000289.1:0-4858 GCA_036499445.1 Lacipirellulaceae bacterium | reverse complement strand
TTACGATTCCGTCGCAACCGCCTGCGGTCGTCTCGCAAGTGATGGTCGTCGGTAGCGGACCGAGCAGAAATAGTGGCGAGACAAATTGGAACTCCAGTTGGCAAACCGTGCCTCCCAATGCCGGGCCAGTTGCATTCACAGGATTTACCGCGTCTAGCCAGCCGCAAGACATCATCAAGCGCTGGGGTACAAATAATCTTGTGAACGCGAATTCGGTCTCAAATATCTTTAACCAGGTTCTTTCCCCAACCACCGGGGTGGTCGCGTTAGTGACAGGAGATGGCTACACCCGCGATGTCGCATCGCTCGTCGCCTCATTTGATCAAAACGTCGGATCACCCAGCTATGAAAGTCAGGTGGTTGGCGGCGATTCCGGCTCGGGTGTTTTCTATAAGAATGGCACCCAGTGGAACTTGGTTGGCATTGCCGACGCCCAATTCATTTATAAGGACCAACCGGGCCTTACCGCCATGTACGGCGATCTCACCACTTATATTGACCTCGCCTACTACCATGATCAGATCTTTAACATTATCAACGCGCATAAGAACTACTCGATCAGCGGCGACATCAATCTCGACGGAAACTTGTGTGGCGATGGTTCCCCCGCCTGCGGATCGAGCGACGTCGCAGCCTTCGTTGCCGGATGGGGGTACAACAATCATACCGGTGTAGGTAATATCGCTTCCTGGAAGAAAGGCGATCTGAATTTCGACGGCAAGGTCGATGTTTCCGACTTTCTGCTGCTGCGCTCGGCATTCAACGCGTCCGGATCGGGCGCAAGCTTGAATTCTTTGAACGCGCTCCTCATGGAAGCCGGCAAGGGTGGCGTACCCGAACCTGATTCAATTGCGCTCGCGGCAATCGGCGCAGCGCTGCTGGCCGCACTTTCTCGACGGCGCAGCGCGATTTTGGCCCGCTGAAACTTATCTCCGTCCCCAACTGCCCGCCCGTGACGTACTAGCGATCTGCGCCAAGTCGTCGATTCGTCTTGTTGTGTCTCGGCAGACGAGTATCATGGGGCCGGCTTCGTTGCTCGGGCGGTGCAAACCGCTTCCTCGCCCTCCATCAATGACGATCGCTCTCCCTTCCGCTTCATGCTTCAGGTAGTCAAACGCATGTCTGCATTCGTCTCACGTCGCAATCGGCTCCGCAAGTTGCTCGGCCCGGCCGAGACAGACGCGCTGCTCGTGACCAACTTCAAGAACGTGACCTACCTCACAGGATTCACGGGCGATGACAGCTATCTGCTCGTGACGCAAGATGCGGAGACGCTCGTGACCGATCCGCGTTACACGACGCAGCTCGCCGAAGAGTGCCCCGGGCTGACGCTCCGAATTCGCGCCCCGGGCGAACGCATGGTGCCCGTGGTCGGTGACTTTATCAAGCGATCGAAGATAAAACGATTGGCGATCGAAGCCCACTCGGCCACCGTCGGGCTGGAACGGTCTCTGACCGAATCGCTGCCCAAAGTTCAATTGGTAGCCGCCGACGGTCTCGTCGAGCAATTGCGAATCGTGAAAGATAAGGATGAAATCAATCAAACTCGGCTCGCGTGTCGGCAGGCCGAGCGCGCTTTTGACGTCGTCCGCGGGCTTATCAAGCCGCAGATGACCGAGCGCGATTTGGCGGCAGAGCTCGAATATCAGGCGCGAAAGGCCGGTGCAAAGTCGCTCAGCTTTCCGGCGATCGTGGCCGTGGGTCCGCACGCCGCGCTGCCGCACGCCACCCCCTCGGCCCAGCGACTCGACGCCAGCGATTTCGTCCTGGTCGATTGGGGCGCATGTTCGGGCCTCTACATGAGCGACTTGACGCGGATAATTGTCACCGGTAGAATCTCGCCCAAACTCCGTAAGGTGTATGGAGTTGTGCTCGCGGCGCAATTGGCGGCGATCGACGCGATTCGCCCCGGTCAGATGTGTGAGCAAATCGATCGTGTGGCCCGGAGAATTATTTCCAAGGCCGGCTTCGGCCGCGCCTTTGGACATGGTTTGGGCCATGGCACTGGCCTTGAGATTCACGAAGCGCCGCGGCTAGCTGTCGGTCAAGAGACCAAGCTCCGGCCCGGCATGATTGTCACCGTCGAGCCGGGAATCTATTTGCCTGGCTGGGGCGGCGTGAGGATTGAAGACGACGTGCTCGTTACCCGGACCGGTCACGAGGTATTGTCGAACGTGCCGAAGCAAATGGACGATTGCGCGTTGGAATCTTGATTGGTTGAGGAGAGCCGGTTGGTTAAGGAAAACGTAATGAGTTCGAATTCCGGATCAACGCCCGGCGACGTGTTCGATGTCCGCAAAGTGCGGAAATTCATCGAATTGATGAACGAACATGATTTGTCGGAAATTGATCTGCGTCAGGGCGATCAACGAATTCGGCTTCGCCGCGGGCCGGAATTCGTCAACATGGCCGGCACCACGCCGATGATGCCGGCCTCGTCAGCCGGCGGAAATCCTGCATCGACCGCTACGCCACTCCCGGGCGGGCAAGCCGCCTCTGCGGAAAACGCCAATCAACTTGCCATTCGCAGCCCGATGGTGGGAACCTACTATGCCGCCGCCAGCCCGGATTCGGCGCCGTTCGTCAAGATCGGCGATCAAGTCGGGCCCGATACCACCGTCTGCATTGTCGAAGCGATGAAGGTCTTCAACGAGATTCCGGCCGAGTGTTCCGGTAAAATTGTCGCTGTGCTCGCCACCAGCGGCCAAGCCATCGAGTTTGGTCAGGCGCTGTTCCGCGTCGAACCCAATGTTTGATCGGACGAACAACGCAGCGGCGTCCTTCCGGTGTCTTGTGGTGCGATGCCGGAGAAATCGTTTTCACTCGTAGTTGCTCCCTGTCCCGGGCTTCGCTACTGACCCTCGCGCGAGCGTCGTCAATCATGTATCAGAGAATCCTCGTAGCAAATCGTGGTGAGATCGCGCTGCGGATCATCCGCGCCTGCCGCGAATTGGGCGTCGAGACGGTCGCCATCTACAGTGAAGGCGATCGCGGCGCCCGCTACCTTGAGCTGGCGAATGAAGCGTTCTGCGTGGGGCCGGCCAAGGCCGCCGACAGCTATCTCAAAATAGCCAGCGTGATCAGCGCCGCTGAAGTCGGCAACGTGCAGGCGATCCATCCCGGCTACGGCTTCCTCGCTGAGAACGCACATTTCAACGAAATCTGCCGCAGCTGCAAAATCGACTTCATCGGTCCCAGCCCCGAAGCAATGGCTCAGCTCGGCGACAAGAATGCGGCCCGCGACCTCGCGCGCAAGACCGGCGTTCCTATTGTGCCCGGCAGCGACGGCGTCATCCGCAGCGATGACGAGGCCGTCCGCTTCGCCCACAGCGTCGGCTTTCCTGTGCTCATCAAGGCTGTCGCCGGCGGCGGCGGACGCGGCATGCGTGTCGCTTCCAACGATTTGTCGCTCAAATCGGCGCTTCAACAAGCACGAGCAGAAGCCGAGGCGGCGTTCGGCAATGGCGACGTCTATCTCGAAAAATATATTGAGCACCCGCGGCACGTCGAGGTCCAAGTCCTGGCTGACCATCATGGCCACGCCGTGCATCTGTGGGAGCGCGATTGTTCCGTTCAGCGTCGGCATCAGAAACTGATCGAGGAGAGTCCCAGTCGAAGCGTCGCGCCCGAGACTCGCGCGGCTATGTGCGACGCGGCTCGGCGACTGATCTTGGCCGCCGAGTACACCAACGCCGCGACGGTTGAATTCATCGTCGACAAAGACGGAAAGTACTATTTCATCGAAGTCAATGCGCGGATTCAGGTCGAGCATCCAGTCACCGAAATGGTGACTGGGATTGACCTCATCAAGTGGCAGATTCGCATCGCCTCTGGCGAGTCTT
The DNA here is from genome assembly GCA_036499445.1 of Lacipirellulaceae bacterium. Taxonomy (GTDB): domain Bacteria; phylum Planctomycetota; class Planctomycetia; order Pirellulales; family Lacipirellulaceae; genus DASYDU01. The sequence continues at coordinate 1,016 of DASYDU010000289.1, read as the reverse complement.
TGCCGTGGTCGCAGGAGGACATTCACCACGCCGGATCGGCGATCGAGTGCCGCATCAATGCCGAAGATCCACGCCGCAATTTTCAGCCGTCGCCGGGAAAGATTGAGAGGCTCATCGCGCCCGGCGGATTTGGCGTGCGCTTCGATTCGCACGCCCACAGCGGCTACGTCGTCCCCCCATACTACGATTCGATGATCGGCAAGCTCATCGTGCATCAGGCCACGCGCGACGAGGCGATCGCCTGCATGCAGCGGGCGCTGGCCGAGCTAACCGTCGACGGGATCAAAACCACGATCCCGCTGCACCAGGAAATACTCAGCCATTCGGCGTTTGTCGAGGGGCGAATCGATACGACGTTTGTCGAGCGGACGTTCACTCTCGGCTAGCGGGGCCCGCACATCCGACAATGGCCCGGCCATTCTTCCCACAAACGGCGCGACTTCATAAAATGGCTGGCGAGAAGCGCCTAGCGCGGCCGGGTCATCGCCCCGCCAAATTCATCGCCGACGAGACCAGTTGAGGGCACGATACTCTCAAATGCACGATTGACAGCGGAGACTTCCATGGCCGAGACAACGAAAGCATCCACGATGGCCCGCCCGCCGCGGATGCAGCATAACTTCAAACGCGTTGCGATCCTGTTTGCCGGCGGCCCCGCGCCCGGCGCAAATGCGGTCATTTCCACCGCCGCCACCGCCTTTCTGCGAAACGACATCGAAGTCGTGGGTGTCAAGCACGGCTATTCGCACCTCGTCGAGTACTCGCCGGATAAGCCGCTCGTCGAAGGCACCGCCTACGTGATGATCAATCACAAGATGCTGAGTCGCACGCGAAATTCCCAAGGGATCATCATTGGCACCGCCCGCACCAATCCGGGCAAGAACGTCTCGCAACCTTCTCACCTCGATGACACGGAGCGCGTTAAGCCGCTCAAAACCGTCTACGAAGCGCTGCGCTCGATCGGCGTCGACGCCTTGATCTCCATCGGCGGCGACGACTCCCTCAAAACCGCCAAT
>DASYDU010000288.1:0-2362 GCA_036499445.1 Lacipirellulaceae bacterium | reverse complement strand
ACTGGAACAACGCTAGCAACGTGTTGCGGACGTTCAGATATCGCATCCGGTCGTTCAAATCGTCCGCCGTTAGCAGGATCTGAGCGGCGTACCGGCCGTGCGGCTCGAGCGCTCGGTTATAGGCCTCGATTAGCCGGCTCTGCCCCACGGCGGCTACCGCCTGTAAATCGGCGAGATCAGTCGGCCTATGTTGCAGTCCAAGCCGCCCGATTCCGGCACCAACCGCCCCGCTGCTCACGAGCACCACCTGCCGCTGCTCCTCAATCAGCCAGACCAGTTGTTCGGCAATCGCGGTGACGCGATCGTGGTCGAGCGTGCCATCGGCGTGAGTGAGCACGCGGGTGCCGACCTTGACGACGACCGTCGTGCTGGTCGTGGCAATCTCTTGACGGACAGGATCGAGCATGGGTGGAAAGTATGTTTTGGGTACGGGGCTCGGGGTTCAAGGTTCCGCGGTAACGTGCGGCGAGCTACGCCGGCTCCAGCACTCGAATCGCGACCGCTTTCACGATATCTTTCACAGTCCGGCGATACCGCTGCATATGTGGCGCTTCCAAATGCTGCTTTAACGCCTCGACGCTGAGCCATTTCTCGATCACGGTGACCACGTTTTCTCGCGGCTCGGCCGGTGGATCGCCGATCGTAGTCGCCAGGTCGACCGCTGGACCATATTCGACGCAACCCGTCTCGGCCCGCACGTCGGGCACCAGCTCCTGGAAAGCCGACAAAAAATCGTCTCGCCGGCCGGGCGCTATTTCGATCGTGGCAATCACGTGGATCATAGAAAACTCGACCTTTCCTTCGTCTGCCAGATTCCCGAATGCGGCTTCCACGCCTCAAGTTCCATTCGCCGCCCCGCTTAGCGACCCACGATAATAGATCGCTGGCGAGCACGAAAGGGTTCGCGCGCCGGCCGCTGCGCCCCATCGCCAACGGTGCCATCAAGCACGGCAAACTCGCAAAACCTGTACGGATGCTATTGACCATGTACGCGCGTATATCATAACCTGGAAATAAGGGGCCATTACCCAATTTGATTCGATCTCCTTTCAGGAGGGCACCATGACGCCTGCTCTGCTCACTTCTCGCCAGCGCGAGGTATTCGATTTTGTTCAGGATAAGATCGTCAACCGCGGTTACGGCCCGACCGTCCGCGAAATCGGCGACCACTTTCGCATCAGCTCGCCCAACGGCGTGATGTGCCATTTGAAGGCGCTCGAGAAAAAAGGGCTGATTACCCGCGAGCCGAACATGTCGCGGGCAATTCAGATCACGGAAGAATACAAAGAGGATGGCGGGATGCCGCTGGTCGGTCAGATCGCGGCCGGCAATCTCACGGAGGCCATCGAGCAGGCCGAGCGATTCAGCTTCGAGGATTGGTTCCCGCAGCGTAAGAACCAGTTCGCTCTCCGCGTGAAGGGCGACTCGATGATCGAGGCCCAGATCGCCGACGGCGACATCGTCGTCTGCCGCCGGGCGCGGACCGCGCACAAGGGCGACATCGTCGTGGCGATCACCGACGACGGCGAGGCAACGCTCAAGTATTGGTTTCCCGAAGCGAATCGCATCCGCCTGCAGCCGGCCAACTCGTCGATGAAGCCGATCTACAGCCGGAACGTCCAGGTGATCGGCATCGTGACAGGCGTAGTCCGCCGCGTGGCATAGGCGCAGAACAGAAGGAAACTGAGCGAAGGGCGTTGGAGTGCTCGAAGGGGATAGGTTTTCTTCGAAGGGGACCGGTTGTTTGTGGGTAGCTTGGCCGCTCTTCTCTCCAGTTTTTTTGACAGGATCAGAGGATGGGACGGATTGACGGGATGGATCGAACATCACAGAGACACGGAGGTGCCAGAGAGGAACTGGAGATACTTTTGTCGTTCGTGATACGGCAGCGTGCGGACGGAAGTCACTGGCGCTCGGAGATTTTTGAGTTTTGTTTTTGAGTTTTGCGGGCGGCCGGACGTAAGTCGTGGCCGGCGCTGGCGATGCGTTTTGTCGGTGAAACCGGGGTCCCACCTTTTGGCTGCAAAAGCCTGGTGTTTTGCACGGCCCGCAACGCGCTCGCGCCTGTAAATCGCGAGTGATCACGTTTCGCTTGGCGACAAAAGTCGGGTGAGTTTTGTCTGGGACGACCATCGTTTCGACATGATCACAGGATTGGTGGAGTTGACTTACAGAAGGGAACTGAGGTAGCAGAGGGACAGTAGATTGTTCCCGCCTTCGGTTCTATCGCTCTGCTGTTCTGCCGCACTCTTCCTTTCGTCTCGCGGGGTTCATCCTACAGATTGGCGGCTGGGATTGAAGTCCTCAGAATTGGCCACCCCGCCACGGAGTTGCGCGCCAAGCCGCAAAGGTGCGAAGGACA
>DASYDU010000287.1:0-3854 GCA_036499445.1 Lacipirellulaceae bacterium | reverse complement strand
TTACGCCAGCCTCAACGCTCGGTCCCTATCGCGCCGCCGACTATTGGCAGCTTCCCGAAGGCGAGCCGGTCGAACTCTTGCGCGGGAGACTTGTTAGGTCGCCAGCCCCCGATACAACGCATCAGACGATATCCGGTCTCTTGACAGTCTATTTATTTGGCGTCGCCGCACGGAGCGGCGGACGCGCGTTGGATGCTCCGGTCGATGTCGTCCTGGACGACCACACGATTCTGCAGCCCGACTTGCTCTACGTGAGAAAGGAACGCCGTAGCATTGTCCAAACACGGATGATGGGTCCTCCCGACTTGCTCGTTGAAATCCTTTCGCCCCACAATTTCCGCCGCGACCGCGTCGACAAGCTTGGCATTTACGCCGAGTACGGCGTGGCCGAATACTGGATCGTCGACCCCGTCGAGCGGCAATTCGACTTCCTCATCAACCGCGGCGGCAAATACGAAGTTCAGCCCCAGCAAGACGACCACTACGCGTCGCCGATCTGCCCGGAGCTAGAAATCAATTTGGTTGACTTCTGGCAGTCCGTCGATGAGCAGCTCGGCAGCGGCTGAGAAGAATTTGTCGGGCTGGCGCAATCCGTAGCAGAATCTGTCCTAACCGCCTGCGATCGCCCCGATGACAAAGAAGGGCTCGATGCCGGAGACGACCGCGGCGGGCAGTGGCGTGTCGGGCGAGTCGTTCGAGAGGTCTTGCTGTCCGGCGAAGAAACGAATGAATGGCCGGCGCTTCTGCGTGGTTTGGTCACGGATCGTGCCGCGGAGCATTGGGTAGCGGGCCTCGAGCGCGTCGAGGACCGAGCGCTGCGTGACTGCTCCCTCCACTTCGAGCGTGACTTCGCCGTCGATCTTCGCCAACGTACGCAGATGGTAGGGAATGACAACGCGGATCATTGATGTGCAGCTTGCCAGATACCGAGCAAATTGCCCGCCGGGTCGTGGAACGTGGAAACCCAGAGATTGCCTTCGCGACAGGTCGGCTTGACGATCTCGCCGCCGCGGCTCAGCGCCCGCTCGAGAATTTCTTCGATTCGATCAACATAAATGTAAATCATCAGTCCGGCTGTGCGCGAAATTGCGCGCCCCGTCACGAAGCTACCAATCAGATCGGCGCTCAGATCGTCGAAGCTACTGCGGTTCTGATCGCGAGGCTCAATCCGCCAGCCGAAAACGGCCTCGTAAAAGGCGGCCGACTGTTTGACGTCCGTGGCGGGAATCTCCAGATACGAGACGTGGCCATGGCGGGCCAGCCGATTGTCCACGACGTCGCTTTTGGGTTCATTCGCAGCGCCATCCTTTGACATGATTGAGCATCCCTCAATTCAATTTAGCGCCTGGACCTCAACGGAAAGCACCGGCGGCAAGTCGCGGACAATCGGCGCCCAGCTATCGCCGCCGCTCGCCGAGGCATAGACCTGTCCGCCGCTCGTGCCGAAGTAGATGCCGCACGGATCGAGCGAGTCGACGCACGTGGCATCGCGGAGCACGTTCACGTAGCAGTTTTCTTGAGGCAGGCCTTTGGTAAGCGGTTCCCAGTCGTTGCCGCCCGTGCGGCTGCGGTAGACACGGAGCTTCCCTTCGGGCGGATAATGGAGCGAATCGCTGGTGATCGGCACGACATAGACCGTCTCCGGCTCGTGGGCGTGGACCTCGATCGGAAAACCGAAATCGGTCGGCAAGTCGCCGCTGACTTCGTGCCACTGGTCGCCACCATCGTCGCTCCGCATCACATCCCAGTGCTTTTGCATAAAGAGCACGTCCGGCCGCGATGGGTGGAACGCGATGCGGTGGACGCAGTGGCCGACTTCGGCGGTCGGATTTGGAATGTATTGCGAATGGAGTCCGCGATTGATGGGTCGCCACGTCTGGCCGGCGTCGTCCGTGCGAAACACGCCGGCGGCCGAGATGGCGATGTACATGCGGCTGGGGTTTGTGGGATCGATCAGAATCGTGTGAAGTCCCATGCCGCCGGCGCCGGGCGTCCATTGCGGTCCGGTGCCATGCCCGCGCAGGCCAGCTAATTCGTGCCAGTTCTTCCCGCCGTCGGTCGAGCGAAAGATCGCGGCATCTTCCACGCCAGCAAAGATCGTGTCAGGATCGGTGAGCGACGGCTCGAGATGCCAGACGCGTTTGAACTCCCAAGGGTGTTGCGTGCCGTCGTACCACTGGTGCGTGGTGAGCGGTTTGCCGGATTGTGGCGATGTGTCGTAGACGAATTTGTTGCTCTCTGCCAGCGGCATGCCCTCGGGCGTGGTCGTTGGCTCCCCGGCGGGCGTACCCGGTTGATGCCAACTCTTTCCGCCGTCGTCCGAGCGCTGAATGATTTGCCCGAACCAACCGCTCGATTGCGAAACGTAAATTCGGTCGGGATCAGCGGGCGAACCTTTGAGATGATAGATTTCCCAGCCGCCAAAGTGGGGACCGCTGACTTGCCAGCGCTCGCGCTTGCCATCGGCGGTGAGGATGAACGCGCCTTTCTTGGTGCCGACTAGAACTCGTACTTTGCTCATCGCAGTTTCTCCGCTCGTTATTCTCAGAACCAGCCGTCGAATTGAGCCGCTTAGCGTCGCAGGGGAACGAATGACCACAACCGCCCATCGCGTAGGCAAAGTCCTAGCCAAACCAAAATACCAACTCCCAAGGGCGCCAGAAATTGCCACTGCTCAAGCCGGGCGTGAGTGGCGACGGCGCCTCCTAAATAGCCGGTCAGCAGGATCGCGCCCAACACGGATGTCTGTGGAATCACATACAAAATCGTACTGCCGATTTCGACGATTCCGAGGGCAGTGGCCAATGTCATGGGCCAGCCTAAGTCGGCGAAGCCTTTGGCCATGCCCTCTGGCTGGATCAATTTCATCGATCCGCTGAATAGCAATAGAAGCACCGGCAACGCGCTAATCGCACAACCGGCCCAAAAGACCGCTTTCGATGGTTCGTTCGATGACTGAGCTGCCATGATTTGTCCTCGCCTGAATTTGACTGATTTTGTTCACCCGCTTCGGCAATCCATGGTATCAAAATGTCGTGTATGAACGCGTTACGATTTGGTCCGTCCGTCGATGTATTTTTGGAGTCCTTTATTCCGGCGACTAATTCACCGCCTTACTTTGCTGCGCCGACGACTCTCCCAATTTAATTTCCTTGGAACCCTTCTTCACGAATAGTTGTTCGTCACCGAGTCGCATCAAAACGTATTGGTCCTTTAAAACGTCTTCGATCTCCTGCATTCCGTTCCAGGGCTGAATCACGTCGGGGGAAAACTCGCGAAGTGAGTAACGATAATCCCGTTTGGTGTGTCCCGGCCAGCAGTAAGGCACGGGCGCTGAGACGAAAAATGCGAGCGGCGGCGGCTCGAAAGGATTGTCGGGTCCATAAGCGATTGTCCGATCATTTTTACCGAGCAAATCGACGGGCTGCCGCTCGGAAAAATAGGGGATGATTCCGGCCCAGATCACCGCCACGCGGGCGCTGGGCGTCGTTGTCTCCTTAAGCGACAAGGCGACCCGCAGCATCGACGCGTGTCGCGACAACTCGTGCGGCTCGCTTAACAATAAAGTCTGTGACACCGAATTGAAAGAATCGAATTGGTAGCTGTTAACTTGCAGCGCCGTCAGCAACCCGAGCGCCACCATAACCGCCGTGGCTTTCTTCGGCCCGCCCCAATCGGTCGCCGCGGACAGTGCTCGGGCAAACGTCGCTAGGCTCAATCCGACGAGCGCGAAGAACAGCGGCATCGCGACGCACAAAAATCGATTCGCGCCGCCCCACCATTCCCAGGAATCTCCACCCACATAGACACTGTAGCAGGCTTGTCCCGCCACCACTCCCGCCAGAAGCCAAACC
>DASYDU010000286.1:0-2798 GCA_036499445.1 Lacipirellulaceae bacterium | reverse complement strand
ATAACCTATCGGTGATGAACTTCGGCGGGTCGGTCGACTACGCGACGCTGAACGGCGACTTCAATCACGATGGCACGGTCGATGCGGCGGACTACACGGTGTGGCGCGACTCATTGGGGTCGACGTTTAATCTGGCGGCCGATGGGAATGGGAATGGGATGATTGACGCGGGGGACTATGGGGTTTGGACGGGGCATTTTGGGACGGTGTTGCCGGGGGCGGGGGCGGAAGTAGGTGCGAGGAGCGAGGAACGAGGAGCGAGTGCGGAGGAAATAGCGGTCGGCTCTCAGCTATCGGCTGTCGGCCAGAGTGATGGGGTAGTGGCTGGTCCGCAGGCGAAGGGTGCCGCGGTTGTTTTCGCTTCTCCGCGCGCGGAGTCTCTTTTCGCGATTCCGCACGCGGAGCGTGCGGGCAACAGCAACGTTGCCGACACGCTCCGCGTGTCGAAGAGCGCTTTGGGCGTGCCACCCAGTGTGCGGGATGATGCGCTGTTGGTTTGGTTGGCGGAGCAACCGATGGGCGGCCCGGCGCTCCAAGATTCTTCGCGGCATGATTTGCCGCACGAGGCATCGGCCGCTGAGATGAACGATGATGTGCCCGCTGCGGTCGATGACGTATTTGCAGGGTTGGTGGTTGCGTTGGCATAGCAGGGAGTTCGCCACGGCGAATCTTCGACAGGGAGCGTGGAGCGAGGCGGACGCGAAGTGGCTTTCGGCCTCGGCGGCGGGGGAGAAGTGGCGGCGCGGGTGAACTCGCTTCGATGTCGATGGCCGTCGAAGCGGCGTAGGCTGATTGGGGAGAGGACTACCGCCCTCGGCTTTTTTCCTCGCCAGCTCGGCAGCCTCAGTTGCTACCAGCGTTGCGGTAAGCCGAGCGGTTTAGGGCGCATCCGGCTTCTTGAAGAACTGCAAGATGGCGGCGCGGGCCATTTGTTTGTCGGAGTGGTGGGCGCCGGGGACGGTGGCCATTTGCCAATTGAAATTGGCGTGCAGGCTGGCGGCTTCCGCTTCGGCCGCCTGGAAATAGGTGTGGCCACGCTCGAAGCGCGTTTTGCCTTGCTCTTCTGCTTCTGTGGTCTTGCGTAGTTCAGGATCGTTGGGATCTTGATCTTCTTCGCCCAGCATGAGCAGAAAGTCCCGGCCGAAACTTTCGCGAAGCCTGGCTTCCGGCAAGTTGGAATCGCGGAGGCTGTAGGGGAACTTGTGGCCGGTGTAGGTGGGCATGGTGTACCAGCCGGGGTTGGCGGCGATCGCTCGGGCGTAGCGGGCGCGGGGCATGAAGAGGGCGAAGCGATGCACGAATTGGCCGCCGGCCGAGTGACCAAAGATGAAATAGGTCGGGCTGCTGTCGCCGGTGACGTTTTTGGCAAAGTCGAAGAGATGCTCGACGGCAGTGAAGGTCCACTTCGATTCGGGGAGGGGGTGTTTCTGGGCGTCGAACATATTGCCCCATTGATAGGCGTCGGTGGGATAGTTCTTCTCGTCGAATTCGGGGCAAAGCAGGAGGAAATTATATTTCTGTGCGTAGTCTTGCCACTCGTTGCGATACCGCTCGCCGTTGCGTTGGACGCCGTGCATGACGAAGACGATCGGCGTGGCGGGCGTGGGCTGCTCGGGACAATAAAACCAGACGCGGATGGGCTTATCTGCGTTACCCAGGTTGTCGACGAATTGAAAACTACCGGCCCCGGGAGTGATTAGTGCTGCGTGGAGCGAGCTCCGCGCGGCCAGAGTGGAGCAAATGCCGAGCATTAGCAGCGACAGGGACAAGCGTTGATAATTTTTCATGACGATTGTGGAAGCGTTCTCAAAGTTATTTACGGTCAACGCACCCAAGTGAGTACGAGCGGGCGTTGCGTGCCGCCTGAGGTCTTATCAAAATATCCCACGCAGACCTTCCGGGAAATCCCCATAAGCACGCGGGTTGAGCAACAAGACAAGGAACGGGCGAGACCGATAGCTCGGTTGGGTTTCGGCCTCAGCGACGCTGGAGAAGTGGCAGCGCTAAGGCTCGGCTGAGGCGGAAAGGCATCGTGACCTAGGGTAGCTCGAGGACTTGCTTTGAAACGCTGGCCGCCGAGCCGGCGTAGGCTATGGTGCTTAACCGCTTCGCGGTTGGAGCGTGTCGAGACCGAACGTCTCAATGTATCCACGGACGGCCTCTTTGAGATCGGCGATGGCGGCGTCTTCTGTTTCGCCTTCGCCGTAAGCCGGGATGTCGGGAAATCGGGCGGTGAATCCGCCTTGCTCCGGATCGGGGATGAGCTCGATTTTGAGTGACATCGCGAGGTGCTCCTTACCTGCGATTATATCGCGCGTCCGGGGTCGGGACGACCCGGCTCGGTCCGCTGCTAGACTCGATCGCTCCGCTGCGCGTCGCGGCTAAACTCGATGTTACGTCTCCCCGCCGTCGCGTCGTTATGCGTCGTCGTCAGGAAGGGCGGGGCCGTTTTCCATGCTGTCGGCCATGCGGTTGAGAGCTTCGGTCTCGATCTGGCGGACGCGTTCGCGGGTGAGACCGAGCTGCTCGCCGATTTCTTTGAGTGTGCGGGGATCGTTGCTGTCGAGACCGAACCGCATGCGGAGGACCGTCGCTTCGCGGGGGTCCATCGTCTCGAGCATCGTCATCACGTGGCGGAGGCTGTCGCTTTCGACGAGGGCGTCGTCCGGGGCGATCTGTTTCTCGTCCATGACCATGTCGCCGAGGGTCCAGCCGGCCTCGGTTTGGTCGGTTTGCGGCGTGGCGTTGTAGATCTTGATCGCCTTTTTGATGATCGGGAGCTTTTTCTTGGGGAGGCC
>DASYDU010000285.1:0-16513 GCA_036499445.1 Lacipirellulaceae bacterium | reverse complement strand
TAATCGTGGGCCCATCGGAAACGGGCGGGTTCATTCAATCACGCTCCGCCGAGACATCGGCGCTCGTGCGGGAATCACCCTAGCAGAAGCGGTGGCCCAATTTCAACAAGAAAAAGTAGCCAGCCGTCAGTTTTCAGTTGTAAGTACGACGGCTATGTGATGCAGCAATAAAACTGCGCGCGGCCAAGAGTTGGGGATTGACTTGTTCTTGGAAAACGGCGAGCAAGCTCGCCCGCTAAATTGCGAAGAGCGGCGACGTGTCGCTGCTTCGCCGATTACGGTTGCGTGCATCTAATCGGCGCGGAACTTTTAATCGCGCCGACTGTTTTCGACCCTCCCGATCGATGGTCGACGCTTTGGGCTGGGGGCTCGCGGACTCGACCCCAGCCACCCTGCCGGTGGAACCCAATACGCGGATTGAGGTTTTCGGGCGGTCTCACATGAATCGCCAGAAAATGTGGGCGATGCCTGCGAAATCGGGGGCGATGGGGTACACTGCGGAATCCCGACATCCCGTCCGATCCAAACGAAACTCGGCCAATCGTCAGCTATCCTTGAGGGAGCCATTTGATGAGCACAACCGTCACTTTGGACCGCTCACGCCGCTCGACGAAATCGGCGACCGCGCGGCAGACTCACGAGACCCCGATGATCGCCGAAGAATTGCGGCTGCAGGAAGCTCATAGCCGTGCCGCGAATTGGCAGCGGTGGGGCTCGTATCTCGCCGAGCGGCAATGGGGTACGGTGCGCGAGGACTATTCGGAGTGGGGTAGTTGCTGGGATTACTTCACGCACGATCAGGCCCGCAGCCGGGCGTATCGCTGGGGCGAAGACGGGCTGATGGGGTTCTGCGACCGGGAGTGCCGGCTGTGTTTTGCGCTCGCGCTGTGGAACGGCCGCGACCCGATTCTGAAGGAGCGGCTGTTTGGCCTCACCGGGCCGGAAGGAAATCACGGCGAGGACGTCAAGGAGCTGTATTACTATCTGGACGCGACGCCGACGCACTCGTACGTCAAATCGCTGTATAAGTATCCACAGGCCGAATATCCGTATGCGTGGTTGGTGGAAGAGAATCGCCGCCGCGGCAAGAACGATCCGGAATTTGAAATCTCGGATACTGGCGTCTTCAACGAGAATCGCTACTTCGACGTGACGGCTGAGTATGCGAAGGGGTCGCCGGATGACGTGCTCGTGCGGATCACGGTGGCCAACCGTGGGCCGGAGGCGGCGACGCTACAGTTGTTGCCGACACTGTGGTTTCGCAACACGTGGTCGTGGGGCTGCACGCATGAAGGCTGCGAAGTGAAGCCGCGGATCGAGCCGGACGGCAAGGGAGGTGTGTTTGCGCGTCACGCTTCACTTGGGACGATGCGGATGGTGGCAGACGTCGCGCCCGATGGCGGCATGCCGCGGCTGCTTTTTACTGAAAATGAGACAGATAGCCAGCAGTTGTGGAATTTCCCCAGCCCTTCGCCGTACGTCAAAGATGCGTTTCACAATTTCGTGATTCACGGCAAGGAAGAGGCGGTGAATCCTGCGCAGCATGGCACTAAGGTGGCCTGGCACTACGCGCTCAATGTGCCGGCCGGAGGCGACGTCGTGGTCCGGCTGCGGTTGGTCGCCGAAGGGGAGTCGGTGGGCAAGTCGCTGGGCGACGACTATGAGCACATCTTTGCGCAGCGAATTTCCGAAGCCGACGAATTTCACGCCGGCTGCGCGCACGATCAACAGCATCTGCTTTCGCCGGAAGAGCAGCGCGTGGCACGGCAAGCCTACGCCGGGTTGCTCACGAGCAAGCAGTTTTATCATTACATCGTTGAGAATTGGCTCGACGGCGATCCGGACCAGCCGACGCCGCCGCCGGAGCGCAAGGATGGCCGCAATCACGATTGGACGAATATCTACAATCGCGACGTGATCTCGATGCCGGACAAGTGGGAGTATCCTTGGTACGCGGCCTGGGACCTGGCGTTTCATATGATTCCGATGGCGCGGGTCGACGGCGAGTTTGCCAAGGAGCAATTGATCTTGTTCCTGCGCGAGTGGTACATGCACCCGAACGGTCAGATCCCGGCCTACGAGTTCGCGTTTAGCGACGTAAATCCGCCGGTACATGCTTGGGCCTGTTGGCGGGTTTACAAAATGACCGGCGCGCGGGGCCATCGCGATCGGCTGTTTCTGAAGCGGACGTTTCAAAAGCTGCTCTTGAATTTCACTTGGTGGGTGAATCGCAAGGATCCGGAAGGCAAGAATCTGTTTGCCGGCGGTTTTTTGGGGCTCGACAACATCGGCGTGTTTGATCGGTCGCAGCCGCTGCCCAGCGGCGGCCACTTGGAGCAGTCGGACGGCACGGCCTGGATGGCGTTTTATTGCTCGACGATGCTGTCGATGGCGCTCGAGCTGGCGGCCGAGGACCCGTCGTACGAGGACATTGCGTCAAAGTTTTTCGAGCACTTTGTGGCGATCACGGACGCTATGAACGGCCTGGGCGGCATGGGATTGTGGGACGATCAGGACGGTTTCTATTACGACGTGCTGAACGCGGATGGGACGACGATGCCGCTGCGAGTGCGCTCGATTGTCGGCGTGATTCCGCTATTTGCGGTCGAGGTTTTGGAGCAGCACGTCGTCGACAAGTTGCCTGGTTTCAAGAAGCGGCTCGATTGGTTTATCAAGAACCGCCAGGACCTGGCGCAACACATTGCGTATTGCGTGGCCGATGGACACGGGGAGGATGAAACGCATTCGCATCGGCTGCTGGCAATTCCTTCGCGCGAGCGGCTCATGAGCGTGCTGCGCTATGTGCTCGACGAAGCGGAGTTTCTTGCGCCTTATGGCGTGCGTGCGCTATCGCGGTATCACAAGGATCACCCTTATGTGATTCACGTCGGCGGGCAAGAGCACCGAGTGGAGTATGTTCCGGGCGAATCGAACACAGGGCTATTTGGCGGCAACTCGAATTGGCGAGGGCCGATTTGGTTTCCGGTGAATTACTTATTGATCGAAGCGCTTGAGCGTTATCACCACTTCTACGGCAACTCGTTCAAAGTGGAATGCCCGGTCGGATCGGGGCGGATGATGAATCTGAGAGAGGTCGCGCACGAGTTGGCGACGCGGCTCACTAGGTTGTTCTTGCCGGATGAGGCTGGCCGCCGGCCGTGTCATGGAGGAGATGAGCGGTACGCGACCGATCCAAATTGGAAGGACCTCGTACTATTCCACGAGTATTTTCACGGCGACAACGGGCGGGGCGTCGGTGCGAGTCATCAGACCGGATGGACGGCGCTGGTGGCCAGCCTGATCCGCGACCTGGCGCAGCGGCGCGGGCAGATGGCAACGGCTGTCGCGACCACGGCGAAATAGCCGCGCGAAATCAGTTGGCCGCACGGTGGGAAGTCGGTTTGGCCGGCCGTGCAGGCTGTTACGATTTTGTCCGCTTCTGACGCTGCTTTTTGGCAGCGCCGATCACGGCACCAGCCGTCACCAATTCTACCCAGGCGGAAGCTTGGTCCGCGACGGGCTTGGCAGCTTTGTCGGCCGAAACGCTGTTCTTGGCTGCTCGTTGCTCGTGTGCTGCGGACGGCACGGCAACTGCTGCCGGAGCGATCGAGATTGTCGACGACAGCTCGCTTGAGGCTACGTCGAACGCCTGATAGACGCCGACGCTGGCTTCCATTTGCACCTTGCCATCCGGCACATTCCAATTGGTCGGGGCATCGGACGGCGAGGCGGCAAGCGCCAAGTCTGGGCCGGTCGTCGCCGGGCTTAATACGACCATGCCTCCTTCTACACTTTCACCGACGTCCGCTTGCGATTCCGCCAAAGACGAAGAGCTGCTTCCGTCCGTCGTATCGCCGGCGGCATCATTGCCCGCGGAGAGATCGAGGACGTGCAGATCGGCCAAGGCGGCATCAATGGCGTCGCTCCACATATCGGCATCCGCCCGCGCGGTCGCGTCGCCGCCCAACCGACTTACGCTGTCGAGCGTTGCGAATCCGCCCTGGCTCTCGTCGGAAGTCAGACCTTTATCCGTTAGCATATAGGAACTAACCCCGTTCAAGGCCCCCTGATCCAAAATCAACGGCGCAGCTTGAGTGGAATAGGACTGCATCACGACGTCGTAGGGATGTTCGGCGTTCGCCGCAGAACCGTTTTGCTCGGACGCTCCGGATGCCGGGGACGGTAAATCCACTGGGGGCACGTCGTGCGAGTATTTTGAAAAAGCGTCGCGGTCGGGGCCTGAATATTCCGGGCGGAGGCGCGGCGAAGCATAGCCAACATCACCCGACGTCAGCAGTACGGGCCGCGCTGAATTGGCGGGATATACGTCGAGACTATACAGCCCAATTCCGCCGGAATGCATCACCTCACGCATCGGCGCAAAATATCCGCTGGACTCAAACTCGTCCTGATATAGTTCGGCTGATCGCGGATTCGCGAAAAACATGACCTCAGTCATGTGTACTGGGGCCTGGGGCAACGGCATCGACCGCAGAGAGTCTTCCGGCAGACCCAGACTCAGCCTGGCAGGCGGCGGATCGGACCAGCCGTATGTCTGAGGCGGCTGTGCCGCGCTGTTGTTCTGCATCGCTTCTGGATCGGCACTCGCTCCTACGTCGGGAGGGAGTGGCGGCACTATTAATGTTGTTGTGACCGAGACAACTTCGATTTCGAGATCGGCATTCGGCAGTCCATCGCTCGCCAAAGCGCTCGGCGGTGCCGCGGGCGTCATCGACAGCATGGCGCGAGTTTCCAATTGCTCGAATTGTCCTCGGACGAGGCGTTGCCGACGAGATCTGGCAGTTGAAGGTTTGTCGCGATGCGCAAATACAGATTGGAAGAGATGGCTTAACATCTTGGGCTGTTCCTGTTCCGAATCAGATGGTCCTTGCCTGCAACGACCGCGACATTCCGCTAGTTCAACTGTTGCCCGCGAGTTTGGTCTGTGCTGACGGAGTTCGACGAATCGTTGGTTGCCTCTACTACTAATTCTCTAAAATCCTCCCGATCGGACAAGGCTTTGAGGGAGGGATCGTTAAGGCGATCGGCGGGCAGTCCTGCGGCGAGGGCCTCACGGAGAGTGTCGATCGCGGCCTGCCAATACTTTTGCGGTACCCCTGCCTTGGGGTGCTGAGGAGCAGCCATGGCCTCGCAAGCCGCGGTTAATTCCTGTGCGACTGAGTAAAGCCGATCTGACTGGCGTGGCCAAAGTTTCTTGCGCTCGAGTGTCACTTCGGCGGCCGACTCTGGCTTCAATTGCTTGCGTAGATTGCGGGCATAGTTGAATAAATGCTTGCTCAGAAGCTCGCGCACGCCGTCGCTATCCGGCGCATGTTCAAATGCCTGCTGCTGATAGCCGACGGCTTTGCGATATTCAGCTTCGGCCTCGGCCCAGCGGCCCTGCCGATCGTACAGCATGCCCAGGTTGTTATAGACGCCGCCCAAATTGCTGAGGTTTTGCACATCGTCGGGCTGAGCGGCGAGCAGCCGCCGCTGCAATTCGAAGGCCTTGTCGAAGGACGACTCAGCCTCTCGAAATTGCCCTTCTTGACTTTGCGCCATGCCGAGATTATTGCTGGTGACTGCCAGCTCACGACGGATTGTCGCGTCCGCGGGGGATGCTTGTGACAAGGCATCCTGCAAATTCATGGCGTTACGATAGTGCGCCTCGGCCGTCTTCCAATCACTTTTTCCAGAAGCGAGGTATCCCAAGTTGTTGTAGGTTTTTGCCAATTC
This sequence comes from Lacipirellulaceae bacterium, assembly GCA_036499445.1. Classification (GTDB taxonomy): domain Bacteria; phylum Planctomycetota; class Planctomycetia; order Pirellulales; family Lacipirellulaceae; genus DASYDU01. The sequence continues at coordinate 10,777 of DASYDU010000285.1, read as the reverse complement.
GCCGACATACGCGTGGTTGATCTTTGCCAGTTGCTCCTGAATAGCCACGGCCTTGGCATAAACGCGAATTGCATCCTCGTCATCGGTCGATTTTTCGAGCGACGCCAAATTGTTGTAGCTGGCTGCTAATGACCGCAACACTTCTTCGCGCTTGGGCAAGAGCACCTGCAGTTTTTCCAGCCGGGCGATTGAATCGCGAAACTTCGCAGCGGCCTCAGCCATGGCGCCGGACTGAATCAATGCGTAGCCCAGACTGTTGTCGGTCGTGGCCAAATCGACCGCGAGGTCCGAGGACTGTGGATTGGCGGCGAGCAATTCTGATTGCATGCGCTCCGCTTCTTTGAGCGCATCTACGGCGTCGACGGGGCGGCCCAGATCCACCAGCAACATGCCGATATTATTGTTGCACAGCGCCAGGTCGCGCCGGTAGCTGACGATATCAACGGCCGAAGTTCCGTCGGCAATGAGCCGCTGCCAGAGTGCTCGGGCGTTTTCCTGACAAGCAAGTGCATCTCGCTTGTCACCCATTTTGGCTTTGAGATCGCCAATTTTGCTGTTCGTCAGGGCCATGTTGGCGCTGAGTTGCGGATTATCGGCGTCAAGCGTCGGGTCGACTGATGCCTCGTCAATCAGCTGTTGGTAGTAAGCCACGCAATCGTTGAGCAGCTTGAGGCGTATGCCTTCGGCCCCGGGAATGCTTTCGAGCTGCTCGGCCAGTCGCGACACGATGTTGTCGAGAACCTCGCGTGCCCGCTGATAATTGTGCGTCGCGTAGAGCTGTTTTAGCTCCATCGTTTTCTGGCTTGCAGAAACCTCCTGTAAGGCGGTCTCTGTCTTGGCTTCTGCTCTGGCGAGCGCAATCAGCCCCACGGAGAGGGCGGCCACGGCCAAGACCCCAACTGCAGCGGCGGCGTATACTGCGCCTTGATGCCGCTTGGCCCATTTGCCGGCCCGCGTCACTAAATTGGGAGGACTCGCCAAAATCGGCTTGCCCTCGTTGAACCGAGTCAAATCGTCCGCCAATTCTTGAGCCGTGGCATAGCGCTCGTGCGGAAATTCGGCGATCGCCTTCATGACGATCGTCTCGAAGTCGCGGGGGAAATGGCGATTCCAATGCCGGAGCGGTCGATAGTTCGACCGCGCGCGATCAAAAAACAATTGCAGGTCGCCGACGTCATCGGCCGGATGGCGGAGGGCGCAGAGCTCGTACAAGGTGACACCGAGCGAGTAGATGTCCGTGCGATGATCGACGAGCCCATTGCGGCCGAGCGCCTGTTCCGGACTCATGTAGCGCATCGTGCCGAGGATGTCGCCGGACTGCGTGAGATTGGCGGTCTCGCGGCAGCGGGCCAGGCCAAAGTCGGTCACCCACAATTTGCCGGTTTCGTCCAGAAGTAAATTGGATGGTTTCACGTCGCGATGGATCACGCCATATTCGTGGGCAGCATGAAGGGCTTCGGCGGCCTCGATCCCCCATTTGGCCACGGTGCGAACGTGTTGGGACGTCGCAGGCACGTCCATTGATTCAGCGGGGATCGGCGGCGTGGACTGTCGCGCGACGTGCGGCTTCCGCGGAATCAACTGTCCGTGGACGGTCGGCGCGTTGTTGGGCGCGGTCGTGTCACCGGTCGATGAAAAGTCGGAATTTCCGCGCAAATGGCCGAGCAGCGCGGCGAGCGACTGCCCTTCGATGAGCTCCATGGCGTAATAGTGGACACCAAGTTCTTCGCCGATCGCGTAGACCGGCACGATGTTCGGATGGCGGACTTGGGCCGCGGCCTGGGCCTCGTTCTTGAAGCGGCTGATTTGCTTTTCATCATGCGCGGAGGAGAATGGCAGCAGCTTGAGCGCGACGCGCCTGCGCAACGAAACCTGGAGCGCTTCGTAAACAACGCCCATGCCGCCGCGGCCGATTTCGCGGAGCAAGCTGTAGTCGGCGATGGTTCGTCCCGGCTGGACAGCGAGGTCGGCGAGGGGCGGATGCGCGCCATGTTTTGAGTCTCGGGCGGCTGCATGAAATAATTCGAGGCCGCTCAAGTAGGAACGCAAGTATTTGGCGTCCGCGGGATGCTCCTGTAACAATTCTTCGGGCGTCACGGGCGCGCCACGTTCCACAGCGACAAGGTACTCGTCGAGAATCCGCGCCAGCCGCTCTTGCTCTTCGGGTGGCAAGCGTTCGGCGGTCGGTCCAGTTGTGAAGTCGTCACAAATCATGCGACTCCTCGTTGCGATAAACTACGCGTAATTTCTCAATCGCTCTTAGCCACAGCATGCGAACGGCGCCCACCGAGCGATCCATCCGCTCGGCAACTTCCTCAAACGGCAAGCCTTGCAGGTTGCGCAAAACGAGCACTTCGCGATAGTCGTCCGCCAGCTGCGCGAGACGGTCGGCCAAGACGACGGCTTCCTCTCTCTGCTGCACTGCCATGCTTGGCGACTTGTCGGCGGCTGGGAGCAGCGCGGCCAATTGAATTGTGGATCGCTCCAGGGCGGCCCCGAGTCGTTCCATGGAGACTTCGCGCCGCACGTCTCGCCGCGCGGCCAGCACATGCTGCTCGACAAATTTTGCCAGATTGTTCACCAGAATTTGCCGCAACCACGCCACCAGCTCCTGCTCGGTCGTCCCACGAAACTGGCCGAAGTGTTTATGCGCACGCAGCATGGTCTCTTGAACCACGTCGGAAGGACTGAGGCGGGGCTGGAGCCGCTTTTCGATCTGCGTCGTGGCGAGCACGGTGAGATAGTTGCGGTAGAGCTGCAGAAGCAGTCCGATGCTCGTTGCGCTGCCACCGCGAGCCTCGCTGATGAGCGACGAGACTTGGCGCCCGCTGTGAGAGCCAGAACTCGAGCGGTCCATGGACCGCGATTCAAGCGTCTTTGGCACGCTGCTCATGGGGGTGTTCCGGTTGCGAATTTACTGCCTTGCCGCCCCATCGACCGCCAAGCACTTTCAGTTGGCGAGCCTACTCTCTTTCTCAAAGACCGGTCGAACCGGCCCAACGTCACGAATTCTTTGGGAGGCCGCCCGGGAAAGGCCGCGCCTAGCTGCTACGCGAATTAAGGCGAAAGGGTTCGCGTAAGTCGTTTGTGACACTGTGGATTGAACGCGGAATCGCGGTCCAGGGTACTGGTCTCTTTGGCGTTTTTGCCGGATTCGAGGTTTCGCTCGAATCCCGCTGCTTGCATTTTACTCGCTTTCGGCGGCGGAGTGACATTCGCGGCGGAGAATCGGTCTTTCGGAGGGAACAGAGGGCACGCACGACCGCCGATGATGACTTCTTCCCCCCGAATTAAGGGGGCATGGTCTTCGGCCGAATTCGCTCGGAGATTGTCGCGGGGGGGCAGGAAGCATGGCGGCGTGCACACCGGTCGCGTCAAGTGAAGTGGTCCCGACGTGGGTCGGTTCAGAGAGAGGCATTCTTTTCTATACGGAACGGAGCGCAGAGCAATGAGATTCCACGGATCAAGAAGTCAGCGGCGTTTGCACCGGCTGGAGCTGCTGGAGGGCCGCCTGTGCCTTTCGGTCAGCGCGTCGGTTACGGATGGGAATCTGATCGTGAAAGGAGATGCGGACGGACCGGTGGTGATCACCGCCGTTAGCGCAGGAGTTTACACGATCACGGACAATGGCGTAACGATTCCCGAGTCGGCGACGCTGACCGGTGCGACCGGCGACATTAAGGTCAACCTGGAGCAAACGACGACCGGCACGAACGACACGGTGACCGTGGACCTTGGAACTCAGACGGTCGATGCCGTTTATGCCAATTTGGGCAGCGGCAACAACTCGTTCGATCTCACGGGCGGCACGGCCGGCAGGATGTATTATCGCGGCGGTAGCGGCAACGACAGCGTGCAGATCGACTCCCGCGTGAACGGCTCGGCCTACGTCGAGCTTGGCAGCGGTGACAACGGGCTGATTGTGAACGGGGAAGTTGGCCGGCTTGGCGTCAGCGGGGGCGACGGCGCGGATGCGGTTTCGCTGGCAGCCGGCAGCGTGATCGACCACAGCGTCGATGCTTACTTAGGCGCCGGCGATAACTCTTTCACGGCGGACGGAACCATCAATGGCTATCTTTCGGTTCGCGCGCGAGATGGTGCCGACACCGTGAACCTGGATGCCACGAGTTCGGTCGCCGAATCGGTCCGGCTTGATCTTGGCAATGGCGCTAACACAGTCACGGCTGCCGGACACATCGGAGAAAACTTGATCTACAGCGGACGCGATGATAATGACACAGTGTCGATTGCCGACACGGCGACAATTGGCGGAAATTTTTCGGCCAAGCTAGGCGCCGGTGAGAATACCGTGACGCATAACGGCAACGTGACTGGAAACTTCACGGTCGCCAGCAAAACGGCCGACGATTCCACCCGGTTTACTCTCGGTACTGGGGCGGTGATCGGCGGCACGCAGACGCTGCTGTTCGGCCAGCAGACCGATAATGGCCATGGGCATGGTGGTGGCTGCGGCGGCTACGATAAGGGCTCGGAATCTGGCGGGGGCACTGGGGAAGGAACGGGTGGCGGATGTGGCCATGGCAATTCGTCCGGTTCCGGCACGAGCGGTACGGGTACGACCGCCGCGGCGCTAACGCGGCTGCGATCCCTGTTGAAATCTGTCGCCGCGGCGACCACCGGTTCGACGGGTTCGAGCAGCGGCGCAGGCACGGGAACGGGCTGCAGCAAAGGCGGCTCCGGCTCGACGACAGGCAGCGGCTCAACGGCTTCGACCATTGCCTCGACTTTGCGAGCCGCCATACGCCGGCGATAAAATTGCGCAGCGCTAATCGGCGGCATTAGAGCCGGTCGAGGCTGCTGGCAAATGAATTATCTTCGACGCCCGCGCTAACCTGTGACCCGTCGTAGGTGGCTGCGTCGTCAGAGCCGGTAAGTTGCTCGATTGCCGCATCGCGGGTAACCGTCAATTCTGTTGATGCGTCCCTCACGGCTACCGTTGAGATCGCCAGCGCCAGCAACAGATCATCCTGATTATTTGGAGTGGCAAAGGTAGCTGGTCTTCCAAACGGCAATACTGCCGGCTTGAACGCGGCGATGGGCGACTCGAACAACGGGGCAATCGCCACTTGGCGAAGCGAATTCGCGGAAGTAATTGCCGCGGATTCGGCCACGGCGCCTGTGGTCGGCGCCGTCGGCGTATCCGCCACTTCGGCATACCACTTCGCGAGGAGCGCTTCGAGGTCCACGTCGGAATCCGCGGCGGCCAAACCGAATTGGATCGAAGTGCCAAAATGGTCGCGCCATACCGCGTAGTCGGCCGCGTCAACCACGCCGTCATGATTACCATCGGCCGCTGGAAACGACGTGGAACCGAAATTGGCCATCCACACATTGAAGTCGGCCTGATCGACCGATCCGCTCCCGTTATAGTCGCCAGGCACGTCGACGGTGTTGAACGCCGCGCTGACCACGCCCGACCATTTTCCGGCCGATAGCGACCGTGTCTTGATCGTCGGTGTTCCGGAAATTGAGATTGCGCCAGTATAAATCTTGGCAGTAGGATTGATTCCGCCGCCGACGAGTCGCGGGTCGCTGCCGTCGGTGGTGTAATAAATGGTGCCCGCTCCCGAAAGTGTGAGCGGGTAAAAGTTGGGAACGGTTCCTCCGAGTCGACTGAAAGCGGCGGCTGGAAACGAATACAATCCGTCGCCGCTCAGCTGGAGCAGCACCGTGTTGCCGCGCGTGGGGAAGTAAGTGTTAATGATCCAATTGATCTCCGTTTGCCAAGTCGTCTTGTTCCTTGGCACGGCGACTTTGGCGTCGCCCCAGCGTGCAGCTTCGGCGATTACCGCCGGATCAACCTCGTCCACTCGTTCCATGAGCCGCGCAATGTCGTTATTCACGGTGAGCGGGCCATCGTTGAAGAACAATCGCTGCACTTCGTCAATGAAGCGCTGTTTGTACTCGGGACTTGCCATCAAATCCTGGTGCAGATACTGTGGGTTATACTGTGCGTAGTTGTGCTGATTTCCATTGTTGAATGGCCCCGTACGATCGATGTTCAGCGAACCATGCACCGTGCTCGGATCGACGCCCAACGAATGCTCGTTGTCGTGGATGAAGAATTGAAATCCTTGGTCGGCCGTCGTGTGATTGTAAATGCCGAACCAATTGTTGGCCTCGTTGTTGTTGAAGAACTGCGAAAGTCCGGTATCAAAGCCGCCGGTATAGAAGATATCCGCCATGTAATCGACTAGATTGTCGACGTCGAGCAGCACCGGCAAATTTGGGTTGCGAGTGCCATCGGGATTCAGCCCTTGCATCGTCCAATAGAGATTGGCACTCGCGATGGGGTTTGCGGCGAGCGTTTGCGCGTCGGTAAAAAGCTGGTGCCATGCGGTATCGTTACCGGCAGCGATTTCGGTCGCACCGACGTCCTCGATGCCCGATTTCACGACGTCGTAGTCGTCCTGATTTCCGCCGAAATATGAGGCGCCGTAGTCTTCTTGGGGCCGCTCCTCGGTCTGATAAACCCCCCAAAACTGTCCGTCAATATAGAGCTGGTAGTAGCGGCTGCGTGTGTATGGTTGACCCATGTCGCGCTGCAGATCGCGACCGAAGACCTCGCGGACCATGCTGTTTTGAATATCTCCGGTCGAGGCCCAAGAGTAGTTCTGGTCCGTACGCAGATCAAGTACGTCGAATTCGTCCGTGCCTTCGTCGCCGAATAGCGGATAGTCGAGCTTAGAGTCGCCATATTCGCCGCGAAAATAGAGCCGAAACGCATGCTTGGGGTCGAAGTCGTTCCGGCTGTATCCGCCGCGGATGCGGAGTCCGGCGTTGACGTCGAAGCCATCGTCGCTGGCGCCGGGCAAGTTGATCAGCTCGACGCTCGCCGGGCGCTCCCACGTCCGGCCGCGATTGAGCGCGTTGACATAAATCCCGGTGGCGGGATCGAACAAATTGCTCAAATCGGTGGTGATCGAAATCGCAGGGAGCGAAGCGAGAGAATTCTCAACGGCTTGTGCGCCATAGAGAGCGATGATGTCGGGATCGATTCCGTAATCCATGGATTGGCCATTGACGCCATTGGCCGGCCATCCCGGCGGCACTTGCCCAAGCGGAGATTGATTGATGACATCGGTGACAAAGATGTAGGTGCTCGCCGCAACATAGGATGGTTTGAAGCCGGCCTTGAAGGTGGTTGCGCGCAACGTTGTCGTCGCGCCGATCGAAAGCGGGCTGGCATAGAGCGTGCCATTGGTGACATTGAGGTTGGCGTCGACCTGCGGCGTCGAGCCGTTCGTGGTATAGACGATGATTGCGCCCGGCGTTGGCGACGAGATGGCCACAAATTGAGTTGAGTTGTAATAGCCGTGCGGCACGCTAAAGACGGGGCTTTCGGCAAATCCGGCCACGCTATCCCCGTTTGCGTAGCCAGGCGTTGGCGTATCGAAATACCCGATTTTGGCAGGTGAAACAAGCGTTGCTGCTTGTGCGTCTAACTCTGGCACCATCAGCATGTCGGAGCTGTTGGCAACATTCAGAACTTGAATGGCCAACACGTTTTGTCCGGTATGCAGCTGACGAATGAAGTTGCTTACGTCGTAGTCCACATACTGCAGCGCCGCCGCATCGTCGTGGGTGGTAGCGGCGATCGAGTTCCAGGCAACCACTTCCGGATTGTTGGCTTCGGCTACCTCGTTGCCGTTGATGTAGGCCACAAAACCGTCGTCGAACTTCATGCGGAGTGTCAGCTTGTCGATGCCGACCAGCGAGCTGAGGTTGAACATAACCCGCATGTAGGCCGTCGTAGTTCCGGAGGGGACCGTCGTATGAATCTGGCTCGCATAGTTAATGGGGTCACCCGGGCTATTTTCGTAGCCCAAGCCAGTCGTTCCAGAAATCGGCCACGCGCCGTCGTTGTACGATGCCTGCGTCCAATTCAGGCCCGCACTATTGTCGACTGGGATAATAGCCTTGAGCGACGCACCGGGAGCAACGATGGTGGTCGATGCCCCCGTGTCCTGCATTGCGCGGCCGTACGAGATGTCGTCAAGCTGTGGCGGGAACGTCGGCGCGTACTGGTCGAGGATCGTCGTCCCATTCACATCGACCAGGCCAAGATATTCGCCGTCGGCGGAGAGCTTAAAATTGGTGTGAAGCTCCCCGTTCGGCTCGACGGTATTCTTACCTGAGGCAAACACGACCAGGTAGCCGCCGCCAGCCAAATTCGTGCCGGCAGGAAGGGTCCATTTCGTGAGGTTGGTGGCATCGTCGGTCAGGTGCATTCCCGAAAGACCGACGGCATCTGAGCCCGAGTTGTAGACCTCAATCCAGTCCGACGCGTCACCATCAAAGTCGTTAATGACATTGTGGTTTGATGCGCCGAATTCAGTGATTCGGAGCATCGAGGCATCGAGTACCAGCCGGGGCTCGAGCACCTCCATCCTCAATTGTCGCGTATGCAGATTCCAGCCTCGCCTACGTCTGCTTGCCATAGCGCCCCGCCTCGGCCCCAAAAATCTGCCCCGAAATTCAACGAAACTGCGGCCCGCACCGGGGTTCGGATGGTCTGCGCGAGTCGCATTCATGAAGATTTCGTGAAGATGTTACTTTATCATTGGGGCGGCAAAAGTGCAAAGATTAGCCGACATTTTTGCCAAATCTGGCAACCTAGGCGGCGACGTGCGGTTTCTTGGCGGTGTTCTCGCTACCCATGTCGCGTTTTGCCATAGGTCGGCCGTCGGCTGGCGGCGCTACCAATTGCTCGGGGAGCGTCTTCTGCAGGAAGCGGCGAAAGTCGACGACGCGGGCAAAGACCATTTCCGCCGCCCTCAATGGCGAGGTGAACGCGAATCTCCGGCACGTCGCTCTCGGGCTGCATGGCCGCAATCGATTTCAGGCCGCCGATTGCTGATAGCCGCCGTGGGCAGGTTACAATGCAACGAGGAATCACTGCCGCGAGTTACATGATGTCGATCCCCGCTTATTGCCGCGCTGCCGCCTATGCGGCTTTCGCCGAGCAATTGCCGCATATTGAAACGACGCGAGGTTTGTTCCGTGCGGCTTTCGCGATCGCCCAGCATGAGCGGCCGACCGCCAACCTCGCCCAAGCTGAAGTGGCCGTCGGGCAACTGGTGGAGACCGTCCGGCGCCGCGTTCATACGCCGAATGCCGACGCCAAGCTGGCCCATTTGCACGATGTGCTCTTCGACGTGATCGGTTTCCGGGGCAACGTCGAAGATTATTACGACCCGGCGAACAGCTATTTGCCTGAAGTTCTGCGGACGCGGCGCGGCCTGCCAATTACGCTCGTGCTGATTTACAAATGCGTCGCCGAAGGCGTGGGCGTGACAGTGCATGGGATTAATTCGCCGGGGCATTTTCTAGCGGCGGTGGAATGCGCGGACGCGAGCTCGCCGCGCGCGAATTCCAGCTCGCTGATGTACGTCGACCCGTTTTACGGCGGGGGCCTGCTCACGGAAGACGACGTCTACCAACGTATCGCGGAAGCAACTGGCCGGGCCATTCCGCCGACGCCCGAGTGGCTCGTACCCGCGACAGGCCGGCAGTGGCTTGCGCGGATGCTGGCGAATCTGCAGGCTGTATTCGCATCCACCGGCCGCGAGCGCGATCTCTTGGCGATGCAGGAGCTGCAGGCGCTGCTCGAATCTTCTGCTACTTAACGGCGTCAGGCGCCGCCTCGCTCTTGTCTTCCTTCAACGCTTCGTCGACGACTTTTTTGAATTCGCCTGCCGCGTCAACGCTTTCAACCTGTTCGGCAATACCGGCTTTGTCGGCCTGTTCCTTCGCCGCTTTCAAAAACGCTCGCAATTCGTCGTCCGACACGATCGGTTTGAGGCCGACGCGGCCGCCGCCGGACTGCTCCTCCGATATCGGGGCCAGCGCCGCCTCCATGACTGGTTTGTCGATCTTACGATTGAACACGCCGCTGGCAAAGCGTTTCACGGTCATCCGGCCATCTGCTTTTTCGGCATCAGTGAGACCGGAGCTCGAAATGTATTTTTTGTCGGCAGCGGAGGCCGTAATCGAGGCCATCAGCGGCGACTGGGTGATCTTTTCCATGATGCCGCGCATTTGTTCGACCGATAGTCGGCCCGTTTTGAAACCGTCTGCCACGCGATCGATCTGATTGGCGATCGCTTGCTTCTGGTCAGGGGCGAGCCCGGAATCGGCTACCATCTGCTTCATGGCCATCGAGCCGAAGTTCGAAGCCCAGCCGCGCCAATGTTGGCTGACCCAGACGCCAGCCAAAACGGCCAGCACTAACAGGATGGCAAAGACGATGAGGCAGCCGATCAGGCATGACTGCCAGAACGTTCGCTTTTTCGGCTCGTCGTAGCGAGTTCCATCTGCGCCAAAACGGGAATCGGTTGCCATTTAGGTTGCTTTCGTATTGATTAAGTGGTCGGGCGAAGGGGACGAGTATTGTTCGAAGGGGACAGGTTATTCGTGGGTAGCCATCGTTCTCATCCCTCTCCCCGATTCGACAGGATACATGCAAGGTGGAGGGCGGAAGGCATTTCTTTTTTACCACAGAGCCACCGAGGACACGGAGGAAGGATTTTCGATTGTTGATTTCTGATTGATGATTTGAGGGAGATGATGAAAACCGAATGACGAATGGGCCGGGGTAGCGGAGTTGCCTGGGACCGTTCGCGCGGCTGGACCCGTGACCTTCGCGAACGAGCGTAGCATAAGGAGTGGCCCAATTTCAACTAAAAAAAGCTGTCCGCTTTCAGCTTTTAGGCAAACGGTAAATTCTGGCTGCGAGCTGAGTATTCAGCGAGTT
>DASYDU010000284.1:0-1858 GCA_036499445.1 Lacipirellulaceae bacterium | reverse complement strand
GCGATCCCTCGACCAGTGTGGTGAACAAATATTCGCAGGCTTGGGATGCCAGCAATCTCTTCATCATGGGTGCCTCCACGTTCCCGCAGAACCAGAGCTACAATCCGACGGGACCGTTGGGTGCGAGCGCCTATCATTCGGCGAACGCGATCGTGAACACATACCTGAAAAATCCCGGCCCGCTGATGCATGTGTAAGCGCAGACGGCTGACCCGCATCCAATCGTCAGATGGATACTGAATCGCCCAAATTGCCTCCGCCATCCGTGCGGCAGAGAATTATTGGGTTGATCTGTATCGCGTGCTTTGGCGTGGGCGTCGTACTGACCATTGCCGCCCGCAGCGGCAATGGCGGTTCGGTGCCTTATGCGTTGCCGATCGGTAGTGCGCTGATAATTGGTCCAATCCTTGCGGCTTCCGCCGCGCGTTAATTCGGATTTTCCTTATCCTTGTCGCGGCGGCGCTGTTTTATCTATTCCGCCACTATTGACGAAGTTCATCAGCCGTCCGGCGGCTTGCCGGTGTTAGCGGCCAACTGAGCGGCGAAAGCCCGTTTGTAGGCAGGCCGTGCTTCGCCGAGCGCGACATAGGCGGCCAGGTTTGGGTATTCGTCCAGGATGCCCGATGATTTCAGCCTGAGCAGCACCGACACCATCATCAGATCGCCCGCACGGAACGCACCATCGAGCCAATCGGCATGACCCAAACGGGTGGAAAGTTGTTTCAGCCGGTTGCGAACGCGATCCTCGACCAGAGGCAAGCGCTCCGCATGCCAGGGCTTGTCGCCCTCGAGCAGCTTGGCGGTTACAAGTTCAAGGATCGGCGGCTCCACCGTGTTGAGCGCGGCAAACATCCAAGCGATCGCGCGAGCCCGGGCGTTGGCATCGTCCGGTAGGAGGCCCGCATGGCGCTGAGCGATATGGAAGACGATAGCTCCCGTTTCGAACAGAGCGAGATCGCCTTCCTCATAGGTTGGAATCTGACCGAAAGGATGCAGCGCCAGATGCGCGGGTTCCTTCATCGCGCGAAACGAAACCAGACGAACTTTGTAGGGCTGGCCCACTTCTTCAAGCGCCCAGCGAACTCGCGTGTCACGCGCCAATCCCTTGCCGCCATCGGGTGACCGTTCAAAGGCGGTAATGGTGATGGTCATCGTGAGGCTCCTCCGTGGCCAAAATCATCGGCTCCGGCGCGGGCAAGCTGTCGAGGCTTGCGTTGGGGGATGCATCCGGTGACAGCGCTGGATCAAAACTCCGGTGTTTTTTGCTCTGGCATTTCACCGAACGTGCTGCCGTCGAAGGTGCGATTGTTCTCGGCGCAGACGACTTCGTCGAATTTCGCGCGGCTCGGGCGGTACACAACCATGCCCTTCCACGGCATGGTGAAGGCACCCGGGTCCTCGACGCGGAACATGACTTCCAGCCCTTTGCCGCGTGCGTCCTTGACGAGACGATAGCGCTCGACGACATGGAGCTTATCCGTGTGCGGCGTTCCGAAGGGATCGACGACGGAGAGCGGCTTGACCGCCTGGCCAACCGTATCGACGATAAGCGTGTCGCCCTTGTAATGGCCGATGGAATCTCCGTACCAGGACGGTTTGAGATTCGCGTCATGCTTGGGCTTGAGCCATATCTCCCGCACCTGATGGTCGCGTTGATAGATGATGGTGACCTTGTCCTTTTCCTGAAGCAGCTCGACCGGCTCGCGCAAATTCAGCACTTCGGGAACGCCCGAGGGCCAGCATGTGCCGTGTGCCGTCGGGACATATTGTTCCTTCTGCTCCTGTTCGGCATTGTGCTTGACGATTTCGCGCGCCCAAGGTTTCAAGATCGGATTGTTGTAGTCGCCAGCTTCCACTT
>DASYDU010000283.1:0-13451 GCA_036499445.1 Lacipirellulaceae bacterium | reverse complement strand
CGGTTGTCCGCGGGGAGCGGGCCACCAATCGTCGCGACGCCCGCAAACTGCTCGGGATGATTCCAGGCGACGCGGAGGGCCATCGTGCCGCCACAGCCAAGCCCCGCCAGAAAAACTCGTCGCGGGTGAACATTGAACCGTCGGGCGGCAGTTGCCACGCATTCAAACACGCGGTCTTCGGCTTCCTCGACGTCGGTTTCTGTCTGCTGCCAGCTAAACGCACTGCGGCGGACGCGATCGCCGCTCGTGCCACGCGGGGCAACGGCGACGTAATTCCTCATGCTCACCAGTGGCATCACGCGGCGCAATTGCTGTTCATTGCCCAGCGGGCCATGAAGCCAAACAACCAGCGGATAGGCGTAGCCACGCTCATAGTGAATCGGCGCAAAGGTAGCGTGAGGAGCAAAGGCTCCGTCACGCAGACGACGATGCGGGGCAGATAGGGTATCGGTCGCGGAACTCGAGTTGAATTGTGCGGCGGAAAGTGGCACAAACTCAGCGGGAAATGCCAGTCGGTTCATAGTCCACGACGGTTACTGGGTGAATTGGAAGAAGCCCGGGCAAGCGGTTTACGTGCCCAACAGTTCGAGATGCGGAAACGGGCTTCCGTGCTAGCAATAGCTGGCGGGGAAATCAAGTCGCGATCGGAGCGACGCCTGCGGACTCTAAACGACCTGTGACCGGATGTCAACCGGGATAGGATTGGCGACCATCTGGAGCAAAAGCGTAAGGGGAAACCGCGTCGCCACTTAGTGCTCAAACGGATATTCGCTAAACCATCTTGGCCATCGCTGCGACCAATTGCTTGACGGATTCGACGCTCTTTTGGAATGCCACGCGCTCGGCGGCCGTCAATTCCAGCTCGATGATCCGCTCGACGCCGCTAGCACCTAAAACGACAGGCACACCGACATAGTAGCCGCCGACGCCATATTCCTTGTCGCAATACGCGGCGCAAGGGATCAGCCGCTTCTTGTCACGCACCACGGCTTCGACCATCTGCGTGGTGGCGGCGGCGGGGGCATAGTAGGCGCTGCCAGTTTTGAGCAGCGACACGATTTCGGCGCCGCCGTTGCGGGTCCGCTCGACGATTTCTTCCAAGCGGGCGGGCTTGATCAAACTTGTGACGGGGATGCCGCCCACGGAAGTGCAGCTCGGCATCGGCACCATCGTATCGCCGTGACCTCCCATCAAGAGCGCCGAGATGTCCTCGACGCTGACGCCTAATTCCATCGCCAGAAACGTGCGATAGCGGGCCGTATCGAGGACACCGGCCTGGCCCAACACACGGCTGGGCTCGAAGCCCGTTACTTGCTGCGCCCGCTGCACCATGGCATCTAGCGGGTTGCTGACAACGATCACGATCGAGTGCTGGCTGGAGGAGCGGACCTCCTGACAAACGGCCGTCATGATCTTGGCGTTCGTGGCCAAGAGATCGTCGCGGCTCATGCCCGGTTTGCGGGGAATTCCAGCTGTGATCACGACGACGTCGCTGCCCTCAGTATCCTTGTAGTCCGTCGTGCCAAGGATCGCCGAATCGAAGCCGACGATCGGCGACGCCTGCATCAGATCGAGCGCCTTGCCCTTGGGCATGTCGCCGGCTTGAGGGATATCGAGGAGCACAATGTCGCCAAGTTCGGCGGCAGCACACCAATGCGCGGTGGTCGCTCCGACGTTTCCCGCGCCGATAATCGTTATTTTCGCCCGACGCATGAAAATGCCTCCATCATTCGGCGGCCAACTTGTGCAGTTTCGTCGCTGCCGCCGCGCATTGGCAGACTCAAAAGTCCGAAGTACTAGCTTCGCCAGCAGTATCGCGCCGACCGAGGCGTTCCGCAAGTGGCAAATGATCGCGCTGAGTTTGCCTCACGGAGCGCCCTTGACGGCCATCCGCTGGCTGGACTAAGTGGCGACTCGGAAATACCAGCATTCGTCCAATGGCCCCAATTATCAATGCCTTTTCGCTTGCAAGTTGACGATCAAAACACGACGACGGCGCTATCGCTACGAGCTTGGCGACAATGGGGCGAGTATGTGCTATTGCTCGCGCTAATTCTCCTCAGTGCGACACTTAAAAAGGCAGCGGCCGACGGGCCAGCGTTTCCAGACGGCTCGGTTCGCGTCGCGGATGCCTCCGCCGGGCAAGCGGCAGCGGCCCCGCCGACCACTGAATCATCATCCACCGAGGCGATGCCGGCCCGCTGGTTGTCCGATGGGCTGCAAGATGTCGAGCGCGTGTGGGACTATAAACTTGCCGAGGTCCAAGCGGACAAGAACGGTAAGAAGGATCAAATCACCGTCGGCACAATCGTCGATGGCGTCGTGCTGTTCCTTGCCGGTATTGTCGCCTCGCGCTACATCAGCCGCTTCATCGGCCGACGGCTGTTGTCGCGAATGGGGGTGAACACCAGTGCCGCCGCCGCTTTTCAGTCCGTGGCATTCTACGTCCTTTTCCTGATCTTCACCTTGCTGACGTTGAACTTGCTGGACGTGCCGCTCACGGCGTTTACGGTGCTTGGCGGGGCTCTGGCGCTCGGCTTCGGCTTTGGCAGCCAGAACATCGTCAACAATTTTATCAGCGGCCTGATTCTGCTGGCCGAGCGGCCGGTGAAAGTCGGCGACCTGATTCAAGTCGGCGACCTTTACGGCAATGTCGAGCACATTGGGGCTCGCAGCACGCGCGTGAAAACCGGGGATAATCTTGACATCATTGTGCCCAACAGCACATTCCTGCAGACGAATGTCATCAACTGGACGAGGAACGACAACCAAATGCGGACATGCGTCAAGTTCGGCGTGATGTATGGGTCGCCGATGGGCAAAGTTCGGCAATTGGCCTTGAAGGCGGTCGCGAATCACAACGGTGTGTTCGACCAGCCGCCGCCGGTCATCTTATTTGCGGAATTCGGCGACAACGCGCTGCAAATGGAGCTTCATTTTTGGGTTGCGGTTCACACGCTGACAGAGCGGCAAGCGATCGAAAGCGACATCCGCTTCAACATCGAGCACCTATTTCGCGAGGCGGGCTTGGTGATCGCCTATCCGCAGCGAGACATGCACTTGTTCGCCTCGGAGCCACTGCGAGTTCAAATGCTTCCGGCCGAAGAGCGTGGCCAGCCGGACGCGGCTTAGCGTGCAGTGACAGCGATGAAGCATCGCTTCGCCGCGGGGCGGCGCCCGGGGCGGATTCGAGCGACCAGCGCTCTGGACAGTCGGAGCGGGTTTGGTTACTTTTCCGCCCTCTCATCTGCCAATCTTTTCTCCAACTACTCATCCTTTGCGTCGGGAGGCCGTCGTGGCGTCCGGATCGGCGGTCGCGGCACCGTGGGACATCGTTAGCCGCGCCCAAGACCTGATTTTCCCCGTCGCCATCATCGCCAGCGTGCTGGTGATCTTGGTGCCGCTGCCGACTGCGCTGTTGGACGTGCTCTTGGCAGGCAACATCACGATCGCGGTGATCGTGCTCTTGACCACAATTTACGTTCGTACGCCGCTGGACTTCAGCATATTCCCGTCACTGCTGTTGGCGACGACGCTGGCGCGCCTGGTGCTCAACGTCGCCACGACCCGATTGATTCTCACCCGGGCCAGCATCGACGGCCTGCATGCCGCCGGCGGCGTGATCACGGCCTTTGCCAGCTTTGTCGCCGGTGACGGCGAAATCGTCGTCGGCACGATCATCTTCGTAATCATTGTGGTGATCCAATTCCTGGTGATCACCAAGGGTGCGACGCGGATCAGCGAAGTAGCCGCGCGATTTGCCTTAGACGGCATGCCGGGCAAGCAGATGGCGATCGATGCCGACCTGAATGCCGGCCTCATCGACGAACACGAAGCCCAGCGACGCCGTTCCGACATTACGAAGCAGGCCGATTTCTTCGGCGCCATGGACGGTGCCAGCAAGTTTGTTCGCGGCGATGCGATTGCCGGCATTGTGATTACGGTGATCAACGTGGTGGGCGGGTTGATCATCGGCGTAGCCGAACATGGGATGAGCTTTCAGAAGGCGGCTGCCCTCTTCACCCGACTCACCATCGGCGACGGCCTGGTGACGCAAGTGCCTGCATTCTTGATCTCGCTCGCGGCCGGCTTGCTCGTCACTCGTAGCACGCAGAAGAGCAATTTGCCGCATGAAGTCTTGAAACAACTATTTTCGCGGCCCCAAGCGCTGGCGGTGACCGGCGGCTTTCTCGGCATTCTCGTCTTTACAAGTTTACCCCGGATACCGCTCGTCGCGATTGGTGGGTCTTGCATTGCACTTGCCCAAATGCTCACGCGCCGCGATTCGCAGGACACGAAGGACGCGGAAGTCAAAGCCGATCAAGAAAAGAAATCGAAGCAGACCGGCGAGCGAATTGAAGACTATCTGACCGTCGACCCAATGGAATTGGAGCTCGGCGTCGGACTGATACGGCTCGCGGATCCGAATCGGGGCGGCGACTTGCTCGATCGAGTGCAACGGGTCCGACAAAATGTGGCCGGCGAGATTGGCATCCTGCTGCCAAAGATTCGCATCCGAGACAACATGCGGCTCGACGCGCAGCAATACCGCATTAAGATTGCCGACATGCCGGTCGCCCACGGCGAAGTGCTTCCGAATCGGATGTTGGCAATTGACTCCGGCATGAAGACGGGGCCAATCGACGGCATCGCGACCAAGGACCCGGCCTTCGGCACCGACGCCAAATGGATCGACCCCGCGCTTGCCAACCAGGCCGAGATGCTCGGTTACACGGTGGTCGAGCCGGGCGCGGTTCTGGCCACGCACTTGACTGAAGTTTGTCGCCGCAACGCGGACGAGATTCTGACTCGCGACGCCGCGAAGCACTTAGTGGATGAGCTTAAGACGGCCGCTCCGGCGGTAGTCGAGGGACTTATTCCCGGCACGCTAACGTTGGCGGAAGTGCAGGGAATTCTGCAGCTGTTGCTGCGGGAGCAAGTCTCGATTCGCCAGCTTAGCTTGATCCTGGAAACGTTGGGCGACCATGCACCGCGATCGAAAGACCCGATTCTGCTCGCCGAATACGTCCGCCATCGCCTGGCACGGCAAATCTGCACCAAATACCGCAACGCCCAAGGCGAGTTGCATGTCGTGGCGCTCGATCCGGCGCTCGAAGACCGCATTCGGGCTGGATTTGAACACAACGAGCGCGGGCTCTTCGTGCGGATGTCGCCCCAGGCCGTCGAGGCCACTTGCCGCGCGATCTCGCAGCAAGTCGAGCGGCTCACGACGACCAACCACACGCCGATCGTGCTCGTGAGCCCGCAGGTCCGGGCTGCTGTCAAGCGAATCACCGAAAATCATTTGCCGACGCTCGTCGTGCTGAGCTTTAACGAAGTCACGCGCGACACAAAAATCGTGACCGTCGGAATCGTTAGCGACAGCGCGTAACGGCGACGAAGAGTAACTGACAACTGACAACTGACAACTACTATGCAAATCAAGACATTTCGCGCGAAAACGATGCAGCAGGCGTTGCACTTAGTCCGGCATGAGCTAGGACCCGATGCGGCAGTGCTACACACGCGGGAGCTCAACAGCGGCCTGGTGCGCCGGATGGTCTTCGGCCGGCAGTATGAGGTGGCGGCCTCGACGGCAGTCAACGTGCCGAGCCGTTTGCCGGCCAGGCTGCAGGAGCAGGAAGCAAGGAGCGAAGAGCCACCCAAAGTGTACCCGGCAAGGAGCGGAGATCATGCGGCCTCAGCGCTCTATGCTCCGGGCTCCATACTGCTCGCCGGGCAACTCAACCAGCTCCAGGAAATGATCGAGAAGCTCTGCGAGCGATCTTCGACGAAGCCCCAGCACAACTTGCCGGAAGCGTTTTTTCACGTCTACACCGATATCATCGAGGCCGACATCGACGAGGCGATTGCCCGTGACCTCGTCGATCGCGTCCGACTAGATCAAGGCGCTCAGGGAATGGCCGACTCTTTATTGATCAAAGCCCGCGTGGCCCAATTGCTCGAGGAAGAGATTACAGTCACCGGCCCGATCACGATGAACTCGGACAAGTGCCGGCTCGTGGCTCTGGTTGGCCCAACCGGCGTCGGCAAAACGACGACGATCGCCAAGCTGGCGGCCAATCATCGGCTGCGCGAGAAGAAGCGGGTCGGTCTGATTACGGTCGACACGTATCGCGTGGCTGCAGTTGAGCAATTGCGGACATACGCCGACATCATCGATCTGCCGATGGAAGTCGTGGCCACGCCGCGCGAAATGCGTGAGGCCGTTTCGCGGATGCGGCACCTCGATCTGGTTTTGATGGACACGGCGGGCCGCAGCCCACGCGATGAGGTCAAAATTCAGGAGCTGCGATCCCTACTCGCAGAAGCGGAGCCGGACCAGGTGATGCTGGTCTTGAGCGCGACAGCCGGCGCTCGAAGTCTGACGACGACCGCCGAGCGATTCGCGGAGGTTGGCACAACGGCTCTCTTGCTCACAAAACTTGACGAAGCCACAAGTCTCGGACATCTGGCCAGCCTGGCGCGAGAATGCCGACTTCCGGTGAGTTATCTGACGGACGGTCAGAATGTCCCTGACGACATTCAAGTCGCCGAGCGACGCAGGCTGGCCTATTTGATGCTGGGGATTCAAAGATAGGCGTTAGTCAGTGCATAGCGCCAAACGACCAATAACTAACACCCGACGACCAACGACCAACGAGTAACGACTTCCAATGCCCGATCAAGCCGACAAATTGCGCCAGTTGATTTCCGATGAAGCGCCCAGCGCCGAGACGGGCGCGGTCGGTCCGCCGATGATTGTCGTGACCGGCGGAAAAGGGGGCGTAGGAACGACGACCGTGGCGCTCAACCTGGCTGCCGCGCTCTCGCACAATGGTCATCGCACGATACTTGTGGACCTGGCAATTCATGCCGACCTCGCACAATTGGCCGGCTGCAGTGCCGAGGGCAGCTACACAGTCGCCGACATCGTAGAAGGCACTTGCTCGGCGACCGATGCTCTGCAACCGGGTCCCAGCGGAATGCAGCTCGTGGCCGGGCGGTGGGCTCCGGCCGATACACCGGATTTCTCGTCGCAGGCACTCCATCGTTTGCTGTCGCAATTGTCCGAGCTGCGGGACCACGCCGATGTACTGGTCGTCGATAGCGGCAGCGGAATGACCAAGTGGACGCATCGGCTCTGGCAACGCGCGGCGCTCGTGCTGCTGGTGACGACCGTGGAAGATGTAGGCATCATGGATGCCTACGCGACGATCAAGCAAGCCCACGCGAATCCTTGCGCGCCGGAGATTCGCGTGCTGGTGAATCGCTTTGAATTTGCGACTGCCGCAGCGGACGCCGAGCGACGCATCGCGGCAGCCTGTCGTCGATTTCTTGGCAGTACAATTCGTCCGGCTCCAAGATTGCCACGATGCGAGAATGCTGGGCCGGCTAGCGCGGTCATGCCGCGGGCTTGGGAGCATCCTAAGTCGCAATTTGGTCGCAGTGTTTACCAGCTAGGTCGCTTTGCGGCGGACCTGCTATCGCGCCAGCGACAAGTTCCGGCGATCTTCGATCCCACTTTGACCACAATCCAAGAATTCTCGGCATGTTGAAAGAATCCGCTCAACTCCGATATTTTGAACGGCCGATAAAAGGTGACATCCTATCGGCGCGCCGTGGGTCGTCAACTTGGCGTATCTGCGGCAACTTTAACGGCAAGGCGTGGCAACATTATGGGTCGACTGTACGCCGGCATCCTCGGTTCCCTCGCCATGGCAGTCGTACTCTGCCGCGGCGTGAAGGACTCGGCTGGTGTGGAAGGCAGTCTGACCACCGCGACGCTCAGCATGATCGTGTTTGCCGTCGTGGGATCTGTTCTCGGGCACATCGCCCAACTTACGGTCGACGAATCGGTGCGGCTGAAGATCGAGCGCGAATTGGCCGTTGCCGCGAGCAGCGAGCCCAGTTCCAGGGCCAAAGCATGACGGCCGATCCGAATCGCTTAGCCGCGACGAGCCGACAGCGACTGGCCGCCAGGTGCGTTCCAAAATCATCAACGAACTCAATCACATAGATCAGTCGAACGCGCGTTGAGAAGGATCTCGACGCCGGCCCGCCATGACGGGTCTTCGGCCAATCACGGAGGATAGCATGGCCACAGTTTATTCGTCCTATGTCGCCGCCAAGCGGACGATGTCGCCGGAAGAGATCGGCGAGGTCTGGATTCAGTACAAGGCGGATCAGACTAATAAATCGCTCCGCAATCGGCTGATCGAGTATTACTTGCCGCTGGTGAAATATAACGGCGAGCGGATCTGGTCGCGGCTGCCCGAGGGAGTCGACCTGGACGACTTGATCTCGGCCGGCATCTTCGGCCTGATGGACGCGATCAACGCCTTCGACATGTCGCGCGGTGTGAAGTTCGAAACGTATTGCGTGCCCCGAATTCGAGGCGCGATGCTCGACGAGCTGCGCACGATGGACTGGGTGCCGCGGCTAGTGCGGAGCAAGGCCAGCAAGCTCAACGAGTCAATTCGCACGCTCGAAGCCCGCCTCGGCCGCACGCCGAATGAAAACGAGTTGGCCGAGCAGATGAGCATCAGCGTCGGCGAGCTCGAAAAGATGGTCACCGACGCGAACGCGGTCAACCTGATCAGCCTCAATAAGAAGTGGTACGAAACGGATAGCTACAAGGACGTCCGCGAAATCGACATCCTGGAAGACAAGAAGGGCGAAGACCCGACCAAGCGGATCCAAAAATCCGATTTGATGCGGCTGGTGACCAAAGGCCTCAACCGCAACGAACGCCTAATCATTATTCTGTACTACTACGAAGAGCTCACGATGAAGGAGATCGGCGCGACGCTGGACTTGTCGGAAAGTCGTGTGAGCCAGATGCACAGCGCGATTGTGCAACGTCTCCAAGGCCAGCTCGGCAAGCGCCGACCGGAGTTCGGCACTTAGGCGCAACTGGAAGCCAGGCTGCGGTAGCGAGGTCGCCGATGGACGATTTGGACCACATCCGGCCCACCGGTCAATTTGTCGCCCGAGAGGGCATCCGCTACTACACGCGCAAGTTGCAGCGCCATCCGGGATTTCGGACCAGCAGCCTCGCCTGGCGCAAGGTCCGAGAATTCGCGCCGAACGCCTGGCGCGCCGCCACGAGCAAATATCGGCAGCTGCCCTCCGCAATTATCGTTGGCGCGCAAAAGGCGGGCACAACGCAATTGTACGAAGGGCTGATTCGACATCCGCGTTGCTTCGGCAGCTCCAAAAAGGAGTTGAATTACTTCTCCAAGTACTCCGACCGGCCGCTCTCTTGGTACCAGTCTCAGTTTCCGCTTGTGCGTCAAGTGATGCGCGCGAGGGGAATCAGTATCGAGGCGTCGCCGTCCTATCTACCCTCGCCACAGTCGCTTGGCCGAATGCGGGATTTACTCCCGGCTGTGGCTGTGATCGTAATTCTGCGCGATCCAGTGGCAAGGGCCTATTCGCATTACCAACATTGCCGGACGCGTCATCAGGAATCGCGCAGTTTCGCGGACGCCGTCCAGGACGTCATTGAACAAGGGGCGTATGCTCCGGAGTCGGGCTGGGCGATTAAACAATCCGCGCTGCCGATGCTGGACTACGTCTCGCGGGGTTACTATGCGCTGCAGATTGAGGCCTTGTGGGACATTTATCCTCGCCAACAAACACTGATCCTCGACAGCGCCGATCTGTTTGAAAACACGAGCGCAATCTGCCAGCAGGTTTTCGACTTCCTCGGCCTCGACCGTTGCAACGTCACCGTCAATAAGATTTTTAACCGCGGCTATTATCGCGACACCATCGACCAAGACGTGGCCCGTGACCTTCGCGCGCACTACCGTCCGTATGACCAGTTGTTGGTTGATCTAGTCGGCAGGCCGTTCCGCTGGATGGAATCGCAAGACGGCCATTCTCAGATCTCGCGAAGCGACGGGTCGGCTCGAAACGCGGCCTGATCTGATGGCGAGACTTCGCTCGCTGGCGTAAGTGGGCAAACAGCGGCTGGCGGCGGCCCGGTTGCTGCAACGTATGGTCCCATTTATGATTACGCAGCCTGAGTCACCACGCGTTTCAGCGTGCGCCCAGGTTTCAATTGAGCGGAGTTTGCCCTGTGCTGCTGCTTGCCATTGATGCTGCCAATGCGGCTGGCGCGACGCCGCCGCTGGAAGTCCCTTCTTGGTTCTGGGTGGCGTTCTGCGGCGGCGGCGCAATACTGCTCGCGCTCGACATGTTCGTCTTTCACCGCGATTCGCACGATCCGTCGCTCCGCGAGTCGGCGCTGTGGACCCTGTTCTGGTGCGCGCTGGCGCTCGCCTTCAACGGCTGGGTCTGGTGGTGGGCCGGCGGAGAGCACGGCCTCGAATTCCTGATGGGATATCTGGTCGAGTGGTCGTTGTCGATGGACAACGTATTCGTGTTCGTGGTGATCTTTAGCTTTTTCGGAATTCCTCTCAAATATCAATACCGCGTCCTGTTCTGGGGCATCCTGGGCGCGATTTTGATGCGGCTCACCTTCATCCTCGCCGCGGGGGAGCTGCTCAAAAAGTTTGAATGGGTGATGTACCTATTTGGCGCTTTTCTCATTTATACGGGATACAAACTGGCCCGTTCGGATGAGGCAGACCACCATCCTGATCAAAACTTTTTGCTTAGATTTGCCCGGCGACATCTGCGCGTGGCCGAAGGCACGCACGAAGAACATTTCTTCGTGCGCCAAGATGGACGCTGGTTTGTGACGTCGCTGTTCCTGGTGCTGCTGGTGATTGAAAGCACCGACGTGGTGTTTGCCGTCGACAGCGTGCCGGCCATCTTCGGCATCACCAAGGAACCTTTCATCGTTTTCACGTCAAACATCTTCGCGATCATGGGTTTGCGGGCGCTCTACTTCTTGCTGGCCGGTGTGATGAACATGTTCCGCTACCTGAGCTATGGGTTGAGCGCAATCTTGATTTTCATCGGCGTAAAGATGGTGTCACACCGTTGGATCGAAATGCCGCACTTGCTTTCACTGGCGATTATCGTCTCTCTGCTGGCCTCTGCGATCGGGGCGTCGCTGTGGGTTGGCTGGCGTGAGGAAAAGGCTTCGACAAAATCCGCGCGCGATTAGTTTCAAGCAGGTTGTTCAAATATGGGAGCTTCGCGAAACGTATTGGTGACCGGCGGCGCCGGCTTCATCGGCAGCCATCTCACGGAGCTGCTGCTGACCAGCGGATGCCGTGTAACCGTTGCTGACGACGAGTCGACTGGCTCGTTCGACAACCTGTCGGCCGTGCGCGATCATGAGCGGTTAATCATTGTTCAAGGCGACGTGATGGATCGGTTGCTGGTTCGCGAGTTGGTGGCTGACGTGGACGAGGTGTTTCATTTGGCGGCCTCGGTCGGCGTCCAGCGGATTGCTGATGCGCCGATAGAATCGATCGAGCGGAACATCGCGCCGGTCGAGTTGCTGCTTTCTGAACTGGCGCGAAAGCAGCAGGCCGGCCACGCCACGAGCTTCTTTCTCGCCAGCAGCAGCGAGGTCTATGGCAAGAACCCAAAGTCCACCTGGACCGAGGAGGACGATATTGTACTCGGCCCCACGACCTACATGCGCTGGTCGTATGGAGCATCCAAGGCGATCGATGAGTTTCTCGCGCTCGCCTATCACCGGCAGCATGGCTTGCCGGTCGTTGTCGGGCGGTTCTTCAATGTGGTTGGCCCACGTCAAACAGGCCGCTACGGTATGGTGCTGCCGCGGTTTGTCGACCGGGCGCTGGCGGGCAAATCGCCGGTGGTTCACGACGATGGACGGCAGGTGCGGTGCTTCGCTCACGTCGCGGATGTTTGCCGGATGGTTGTCGCGCTCGCGGCGCAGCCGGCGGCAGTCGGTCAGGTGTTCAACATCGGCAGCGACTTGCCAGTTTCCATCCTCGAGCTTGCCCAACGGGTTTTGGCGGTCGTCGACCCCAGCCTGGCAATCGAATTTCAGTCGTACCGCGAAGCGTATTCGGACGATTTCGAGGATGTCCGTCGTCGGGTGCCCGATTTGACCAAGTTGCGAGCGGTGATCGAGGTTGGACCGCAGCAGGACTTGGACTCGGTCATTCGGGACGTCGTGGCGTGGAAAAAGGGGCTAGGAGCTGGGGCCTAGCGACTGGCGAGTCCGCCTGAGCGGATGGCCCGCCAGCCAGTTCGCATCCCTCTTTTCTTGACATCCAAGGCGTAGCGCGGTGCAATAATAGAGGACAGAGCCGGTCCGGTGCTTAGGGGCCCTGGGCCGATGAGAGGAGTGCTTTTCTATGTTACGGGTGATCGATCGTTCAAACCATTGCGGATTACCGATGGCCGATAGCGGATTTACGCACCGCGGCAAATCCGAAATCCGAAATCCGAAATCTGCCTTCCCGCTCGCTCCTCGCTCCTCGCTTCCGGCCTTCACCCTCGTCGAGATGTTGGTCGCAATGGCGATCACGCTGGTCATGATGGGCGCAGTGGTGACACTTTTTGCCAACGTGAGCAATAGCGTGCGCGACCGCCGGGCCGTGATCGAGATCAGCGGCCAGCTCCGGCACGCCCGCAATATGCTTCAGCAGGACATGCAGGGCGCCACCTGCCCCGGGCTCACCTGGCGGCGGCCGGAGGAGAACCAAGGCTACATCGAGATCATTGAGGGACCGTATCGGGAAGGGAACGCGACCAATCTTATCGACAATCAACCGGTGACGGCACTCAACCCCGAGATTGACCACGCGACGTCGATCATCCCGGCCAGCAATTTGCCGTTCACAACGAAGCCCAATCAAGGCAATTGGGCCACGGACGGCGCGGGCCTTGGCGATGCCGACGACATTCTGATGCTCACGGTCCGCAACGAGCATGAGCCATTCGTGGGCAATATGCCGGCTGCGTTGGATGTTCGGCCGAATGTGAACAATGCCAGTACGATGGACCTTTGGAAGAACGTGCAAACGATCGAGTCGCCGCTCGCCGAAGTGGTCTGGTACGCGGTTGAAAATCCGGTTGACGACATCATCACGAACCACTTTTTCGGTGAGCCCGGAATGCGGACGATCTACCGCCGCACCCTGCTCATCGCGCCTTGGGTGAACCCTTATCGCTACACCGATCCGTCCACCGGTGTCGTCACGGACACGTTTACGCTCAATCGTGCTTCCTTCGTCGCCAAACCGGGACTTGTACGCATTTTGAAAAGTGGAATCTCGCCGGACCAAGCGCTCGCCGGCTTAATCGCCTTTCAGGAGCGCTATGATTTGTCGGTTCGGTTAGAGTTTGACCCGCTCATGGATTCGGCCAACGGTGGCCGCTGGAAAATTGTCGCCAATACGCTCGGCGACCTCACCAAGCGCGAGAATCGCTACGAGCATCATTCTTACGCTCCCTCCCCGCCGTCGCCGCTTCAGCCTGGCCGATTCTATCCGTTCGCCGTGGCGTCATCGGGCAGCAACTATTCGGGCGGCAGCCCAACCATGACTTTT
>DASYDU010000282.1:0-4179 GCA_036499445.1 Lacipirellulaceae bacterium | reverse complement strand
TTGGCTCGCCCGAGCATCGCGAAGTCGCTCGCGAGGCCGTTCGCAAGTCGCTCGTGCTACTGAAGAACGACGATCAAACGCTGCCCCTCTCCAAAAAGCTGGCTCGCATCCACGTCGCCGGTAAATCGGCCGACGACATTGGCAACCAATGTGGTGGCTGGACTATCGAGTGGCAGGGCAAAAGCGGCGACGTGACGCCCGGCGGCACGACCGTCCTCGCCGCCATCAAGCACACCGTCGCCGAAGGCACGCAAGTTTCTTTCTCCAAGGATGGCACTGGTGCCGCGGGCGCCAGCGTGGGCATCGTGGTCATCGGCGAAACGCCCTATGCCGAGGGCATCGGCGACAGCGGCGACTTGGCCCTCGCCAAGGAAGACGTCGAAGCGATCCGCAATATGAAGTCAGCCGGCATCCCGGTGGTCGTCATCCTGTTCTCCGGCCGGCCGCTGATTATCGGCGACGTGTTCGACCAGTCGAGCGCGTTCGTCGCGGCCTGGCTGCCCGGCACCGAAGGCCAGGGCGTCGCCGACGTACTCTTCGGCGACTACAAGCCGACGGGCAAGCTCTCCTTCACTTGGCCGCGCTCCGCCGAGCAGATCCCGATGCACAAGGGCGACAAGAAGTACGACCCGCTGTTTCCAATCGACTACGGGCTGACGTACGATAAATAACCTTTGTCGGACGCAGCTATAGCCGTGGCATTTTGCCGCGAGTTCGCCACCTGCCGCGCACCGATGCAGCTATCCAACCACGTGCGCCCCGCGCGACGGTCGGCTGGTCAGAATGGCCGGCTCGATTCCGAATGCCCGCCGGTACAGGTCTGCGATCCGCCCGGCCACCTCTCCTGCCTTGGCCGTTTCGACCAGGCTCACCGTGCAGCCGCCGAAGCCGCCGCCCGTCATCCGCGAGCCGATCACGCCGCCCGCCGCGCCAATCTCCTGGGCGGCCTCCACGAGCACGTTCAGTTCTCGACAGCTCACCTCGTAGTCGTCTCGAAGCGAATCGTGGCTCGCATACATTAGCTGGCCGACGTGTGGCCAGTCGCCGCCGCGGATGGCCTGCGCCGCCTCGACTGTCCGCGCGATTTCGCCGATCGCGTGCCGAGCCCGCTTCATCGTCACCGGCACCATCCGCGATCGCGCGGACTTTAGTTTTTCCAGCGTCGCATCGCGCAACGAAGCCACGCCAAGCGCCCGCGCCGCCGCTTCACATTCGGCGCGCCGCTCCCCATATTCGCCGCCCGCGAGCTCACGCGTCACGTCGCTGTTGACGATCAGCACGGTGATAGCCGGATCGGTAAACGGGATTTGCTCAATCGTTTGCGACCGGCAATCGAGCAGCATCAAATGGTCGGCCCGACACATCACCGACGCGAATTGATCCATGATTCCACAGGGCACGCCGGCATACTCATGCTCCGCCTTCTGGCAGAGGAGCGCCTTGACCACCGGCTCGAGCGCGTCACCGGTCATGGTTTCAAGCAGCGTGGCGGCGGCAACTTCCAACGCGGCGCTGCTCGAAAGCCCGCCGCCGACCGGCACATCCGAACCTACCAATGCCTGAAATCCGCTCAGCTGCGCGCCGCGCTCGCGAAACCCGGCAACCACGCCCGCCACGTAATTAGACCAATGCCCTGGCATTGCGTGTTGCAGCGGCACCGAGAGCGAAATCAAGGCCTCGTCGGCGGCCGCGCCGCTCGCGACGATTGCGTTGTTGCCCGAAGCGGGCCCGGCCGCGATCACTGTGTATCGATCGATCGCCATCGGCAGCACGTAGCCGCCGCTGTAATCGACGTGCTCGCCGATGATATTGACGCGGCCCGGCGCGGCCACCATCCACCGTGGCCGAGCGCCGAATCGTCGCTCGAAAAGCCCAGAAGTATTCGAGACTAATTGCTGTCGCACAACACTCATGCGGCCACAAGGCTCAGATTCAAATTTGATCGGAAGACGATTCGTCGCTCACGCCATACTGAACGAGTTTCTTGCGAAGCGTTGTGCGGTGGATGCCCAGCGTTCGCGCCGCCGTCGCGCACTGTCCGCGATTTCGCTTGAGAGCGATTTCCAAAAGCGGCGGCTCGATCACTTCCAATAGCTGCTCATAGACTCGGCCGGCCAGCGCGGAATCGTCCAGGTTCCGCTCTGCCCAGCGCCGGATGGCCGTAGTCACCTGGTCGTTCGTCCGACTCGTCGCATCCATCAGTGGCGCCAACGACATGCTCGGCGGCAAATGCTCGGGCATGATTGTGCGCCCGCGGGCCAAAATCAATGCGTGCTCGATCGCGTTCCGCAGCTCGCGGACGTTGCCGTACCAGCGGCGCCGCCGCAACTCGGCCAGCGTTTGGGCGGCCAGGCGCACGGGCCGGGTCGTACCGTCGCTCGATAGCAGCGAAATGAAGTAGTTTGCCAAATCCTCAATGTCGTCCGGTCGTTCGCCGAGCGGTGGCAGCTCGATCTGAAACGCCCCCAGGCGGAAAAGCAAGTCGTGGCGAAACTGGCCCTGCTCGGTGCGCTGTCGCAGATTCTGGTGCGTCGCCGAAATTACGCGAAAGTCCGACTTCACCAGCTGATTGCTGCCCACAGGCACCACTTCATTGTGCTCAAGCGCCCGCAACAATTTGACCTGCGTCGGCAGCGGGATTTCGGCCACTTCGTCCAAGAAGAGCGTCCCACCGTTGGCTTGGACCAACAACCCGACGCGATCCTCCTCAGCTCCGGTAAACGCCCCGCGAGCATGGCCAAACAGCTCGCTCTCGGCGAGCGACGGATTGAGCGCCGCCACGCTTACGGCCACAAACGGCCCGCCCGCCCGCCGGCTATAGCGATGGATAGCCCTCGCCGCCAGCTCCTTGCCCGTGCCGCTCTCGCCGCCGAGCAGCACCGACGCATCAGACGATGCCGCGAGCGCAATCTGCTTGTACGCCTCTTGCATGGCGGCCGAGCGGCCAACCATCCCCTCCACCTGCGTCGGCACGACCGCGGCGGGTAGTTCGTCGCGATCGCTCACCAGCGCGCGGACCAGCGCATCCTTAACCTTCTGCAAGTCAAATGGCTTAGCGATGTAATCAAACGCACCGCGGCGGACCGCTTCGACCGCCGTCGCCAAGTCGCCATACGCCGTAATCACGATGATCGGCACCGAGCCGAGCGAATGCTGAAATCGCTCGATCGCTTTGAGGCCGTCCATGCCCGGCAGCCGCACGTCCAGCACGATCACGTCCGGCGCTCTGCGCTCCACTTCGTCGAACGCCTGCTCGGCCGACGCCGCCGCCACGACTTCGTGCCCCAGGCTTTCGCCCAATCGCGCCAGTCCCCAGCAGATAGACTCTTCATCATCGACAACCAACAGCTTCGACACGGCTCATCTCCGTTGTTTCGCAGGGAAGTTCCACGCTGAAATAGGTCATGCCGCCCGCTCGGTGCCAGCTGATCTCTCCCCCGTGCTGCTCGACGATCTCGCGGACGACCGACAACCCCAAGCCGACGCCGTCCGGTTTCTCCGTCACAAACGGCTCGAACAGGCTCTGTTGCACGTTCTCGGCTGGGCCCGCGCCGCTGTCGGCGACAACCAGCGCCAAGCGATCGTCGGCGTCCCGCGATAGTTCGACGACAATCCGGCCCGTCGTTCCCGTCGCGGCGCAATTGGCTGCTGCCGCTTCAATCGCGTTTAACATGAGATTGATGACTACTTGGCCCAGACGCTCGGCGTTGCCAACCACTTTACTGCTGCCGGCTCCGGGTAACCAGCGGAGCTGGACGCCGGCGTGTCGCGCAGCGGGCTCGACCAGTGGCAACAGGTCCTCGATCAATGCCGCGACGTCGAGCGCGCCGATCGCGGACAAACTGCTCGTCTTGCCCAACTGCAGAAATCGTTGCAGATACTCTTCCATCAACTGCAATTGACGCTTCGCCACGACCAATGTCGACGATTCGCCCCCATTCGGACATTCCTTGCTGTGCAGGTCCACGGCCAGCGCGCAACCGGTTGCCGAATTGCGAAGTTGGTGCGCGATGCCGCCCCCGAGATGCGCGAGCGTGCGCATTCGCTCCGTGCGCCGCACGTCTCGCTCGTAGCCCGCCAGCATCGCCGACATTCGATTCACCGCCTCGCCGAGCGCGCGAATCTCATCGTCGTCTGGCGCGAGCGCGATTTGTGTAAACTCACCGCCGCCGATCCGCT
>DASYDU010000281.1:0-21216 GCA_036499445.1 Lacipirellulaceae bacterium | reverse complement strand
TCCTAAGGGCTCGCCAGCCCCCTCGTCGTAACCTTCGGCGAATGAAGTCAGCTGTTTGACCATCCAATAGGGCAAGCTCGCGGCGATCGTGATCCCACGGAGGGTGGCAACGAAGTCCATCACGATTTGCGCTAGAATCGGCGACTTCCTAGCCTTTTCTCCGATCGCCTTCGCAAAACCACGCGTGAGTTGGATTCGGTGAGCGCTCAGCCGTTCGTCGATCGTAACCGTCTGGCTCCAATGAAAGTGTGGTTTGCCCATAGTGGGTGAGAGACCGAATAGGCTACGGTGGTTCGGAAGAAGAAGAAAGGAAGAAACGGGGACGCAGCTCTTTTTTCGGATTCTGCTCGCGCTCGTCAATCCCCAATTCTTGGCCACGCAGAACAAGGCTCTCTGCCCGTAGTCAGCGAAGTCGAGCCGTGGTGATCTCTCAGCCAAAAACAAAAACGCACAAAGTTCGACCCCTGACCCACGTATCCCGTCCCCCTATTCCGCGCGCGGCCAATTCTGAGGACTACTAATCCAGCCACCGATCGCTAACATGAAACCAATCGCGAATCATCACACGTCGTTGGTCGTTGGTCATTATGACTTATTCATTGTCCCTGAACTCGGCTTCTTCCTGTTCAAGCAAATTCCGTCATCCTGGCCAAGCATCCAGTACCAAGCATCCAATCCCGTCATCCTGTCAAAAAAGTTGTGCTCCCAACGCCTAACGACTGCATTCTGGCGTTCTATGGACAAACTCGGCCGAAAACCAGCGTTTATGACTCACACACATTATGGCGGTCTATGATTCCGGCTGTTGTAACATTTAACGTGACCGCTGCGCGTAAGCTCTTACAGCCTGGGCGCTTGCGCGTGGCGAAGCCAGCGCCGTTGAAAGTCGCCGTGCTTTTTGCTAAATACCATGCTCGTGACCGCACGCCTTGCCACGCCTTCCGTCCGCCCGATTCACGTTCCCGCAAGAGTCCACCCCGCATTCCGTGCCGAAGGGAATCGAACATGCAACGAGTATTTGCCCTGACCGCCGCGTCCCTGTTGCTTTGGTCCGTATCCGCTACGAATTCAAGAGCAGATACGCCTCAACCCGCGAGCCGTCCCACCGCCCCGATGATGAACGCGCAAGCCTTCGTGCCTGGCACCGGCGCCTTCCTCGACAAGCTTTGCGATGACTTCGAAGACCCCGACTGGGGCTACACCTACAACATGCCCAAAAGCAGCCAAGAGCAAGATGAACAAGAGCGCGGCCCCGGCGCTCGCTCGAGCAATGGCCTCTGGGCCGAAGGCGCGAAGCGCGGCACGCCCGACCTCGTGAAACGCGTCACCACGCCGCCCGGCGGTATCGAAGGCAGCACCGGCGCGCTCATGTTTGCCACGCTTCATTCCGGTGTACCGGGCACGGTCAGCAACACGCAACAGCAAGACGATTTGCTAATGAAGTTCGATCATCGCTTGAGAAGTGGGTCGATCCCCGTCACCTGGCGGCCGAGTTGCACGGTTCGCGTCTACCTGCCGCCGTTCGACGATTGGGAGCGCCGACCCGGCCCGTCGTTTGGAATGCGGGCCGACGTCCGCGGTCACAAAGGAAGCGGCGAGATCGAGCCCTATTGGCCGGGCATGTTCTTGCTCTTCCGACCCAAGGACCGCAAGAACGACGCCGACTATGCGCAAATTTCAGTTCGCTCCGGCCCGCGCGGCAACGACATTCACAGCACGAAGATCGAAGAGCCCGGCTGGTGGACGCTCGGCATGTCGTTTTCGCCCGATGGGCAGGTGCATTACTACGCGCATGCTGGAGTCGCCGACCTCACGGCCGACGACTACATCATGTCCAGCTTTCCCTACGGCGATCGCTGCCAGACGTTCAACAACTTCTTCTTCAACGTCGCGAATATCGACAATGGCCACTCCTGGTCGACCAAATGGATCATCGACGATCCCAAAGTGTTCGTCATAGCGCCAATGGGCCAAGACGTGGCCCAGCTCTATCGGCCCGAACCCAAGCCGCGCCTTGCCCCGCAGAATCGCGGCCGCGCCACCGCCAACAATTCCAAGGCCCGCTCCGCGTCGAACCAAATGCAGCAACCGCAGCGCTAACCGCCTCGTGGCTCGTCGACCAATTGCGTATATTTGGTCGGCATGTTGGCTGCTCCGTGGGAATTTTGGATCGACGTCGGTGGGACATTCACTGATTGCCTCGCCCGTGCCCCAGACGGCGAGCTGCGGCGGCTAAAGCTCCTCTCCAGTGGCGTGACGAAGGGCCGTGTTGGAAACGGTTCTACTCGCGTAGAGATCGTCGATCGCGCCCGCCGCAACGATCCGCCCGATTTCTGGATCGGCTGGCGACTTGCGCTCGTTGACGCGCAGGGTATCGAAACAGATTCTAGCGAGGTCGTCGACTTCGACCCCGCCGCCGGCCGCTTGCGTCTTCGCGGACTCAGCCAAGCCCCGTCAGTTCATGCTGCCTACGAATTGCGGAGCGACCTCGACGCCCCCGTAATCGCGATCCGACATTTGCTCCAGTTGCCAATGTCACAGCCGGTGCCGCCCGTCGTCTTGCGGCTCGGCACGACTCGCGGCACCAACGCGCTCGTCACCCGCTCCGGCGCTCGAACCGCGCTCGTCACCACGCGCGGCTTTGGCGACGTGCTGGAAATCGGCTACCAAGCCCGGCCGCGATTGTTTGATCTCGCCATTCGCAAGCCGCCGCCGCTCACCGCGACCGTCGTTGAAATCGTCGAGCGCGTCACTCAAGATGGACGCGTGCTCATCTCCCCCGTAGAGTCATCGGTGCGGCAGCAATTGCAGGCGCTCTATGACACGGGCATCGAGTCGCTCGCCATTTGTCTACTGCACGCGGATCGCCATCCGGCGCACGAGCAACAAGTCGCCCGCGTCGCCCGCGAGGTAGGCTTTCGAGAAGTCAGCGTCTCACACGAAGTCGCGGCGCTCCCCAAAATCGTGGCCCGCGCCGACACCATCGTCGCCGACGCCTATTTAAGCCCGGTGCTCCGCGAGTACGTCGCGCGACTACATGCCGCGCTCCCCGGCAGCCAAATTCGGCTCCTCACCTCCGCCGGCGGACTCGTCGCTGCAGACGAGTTTCGCGGCAAAGACAGCATACTCAGCGGACCGGCCGGCGGCGTAGTCGGCTTTTCGCGAATCGCTAAAGCCGCCGGCTTTCCGCGGGCCATCGGCTTCGATATGGGTGGCACCAGCACCGATGTCTCGCGATTCGACGGCCATTTCGAGCTGGAATACGAAACCGAGAAGGCCGGCGTGCGGCTGGTCGCGCCGACGATGGCGATCGAGACGGTTGCCGCCGGTGGCGGATCGATCTGCCGATTCGACGGCGTGAAGCTCGTCGTTGGTCCGGAAAGTGCGAGCGCGGACCCGGGGCCGTCGTGTTACGGCCGCGGCGGGCCGCTCGCCGTAACCGACTGCAATCTATATCTCGGGCGACTGGTCGCCGATCGGTTTCCATTTCCGCTCGATCGCGAGGCCGCCGAAGTGCGTCTGACGAAGCTCGCCGCAGAGGTTTTGCACGCCAACGGTAAAGATTTCTCGCCAGCGGAATTGGCGGCGGGACTGCTGCAAATCGCAAACGCCAATATGGCGGCGGCCATCCGGCGGGTAACCGTCGCCAAAGGCGCGAATCCGGCCGATTACGTTCTCGTGGCATTCGGATCGGCCGCGCCGCAGCACGCCTGCGCGGTTGCCCGCGAACTAGGCATCCAGCAAGTACTCGTCCATCCGGATGCCGGCGTTTTGAGCGCGCTGGGCATCGGTCTGGCCGACGTTACGCGACACGCCGCGGTCGGCGTCGAGCTTCCGCTTGACCATGTGTCAATGAGAGCCGCACGAGAGCGGCTCGACGCGCTCGAACGGCTACTAGTCGGCGAAGTAGAACGCGAAGCTGTCTCCGTAAAGCAAATTGAAACGACGCGCTCCCTCGATCTGCGCTACCGCGGCGTCGAAAGTTGCCTCACGATCCCTTGGCCGCCGGACGACGATTTTCCGGCCGCATTCGCCGCCGCTCACGAAAAAAGGTATGGCTACACGCACGGCGACCGTCCGCTCGAACTTGCGGCTGCGCGAGTCGAAGTCGTTGGCCGCGCGGCCACGACATTGCCGCCGAGTACGCATGCGCCACCCCGACAACCGGTATCGCACGCGACGACCGCCGCATATTTCGACGGTCAACTACGCAACGTACCGACATTCGAACTGGGATCGCTTGCCGCCGGCGATACGATTCTCGGACCGGCAATCATCGCCGACACCTTATTCACCACGGTGATCGAAACAGAGTGGAGTGCGGAGGTGCTTACCGGTAGCGAACTGTTGATGACCGCGACGGACAGCGACTGCAATACGCCAATCCACAACCCGAAATCCGAAATCCGAAATTCCCCCGACCCGATTTTCCTCGAAGTCTTCAACAACCTACTCGCCTCAATCGCCGAGCAAATGGGGGTCACACTTCGCAACACGGCCAGCAGCGTCAACGTCAAGGAGCGGCTCGACTTCAGTTGTGCCATCTTTACGGCGGGCGGTCGCCTCGTCGCGAGCGCTCCGCATGTCCCAGTCCACTTGGGCGCGATGGAAGAAACCGTGCAACAAATAATCGCGGCGAATCCGAGCTTGCAACCGGGCGACGTTTTCGCCACCAACGATCCCTATGCCGGCGGCTCGCATTTACCGGACATCACGCTCGTCACCCCCGTCCACAGTATGAGCGGCCAGCTCCAATTCTTCACCGCCAATCGCGCCCATCACGCCGAAATCGGCGGGATCACGCCCGGCTCGATGCCGCCGTTTTCAAGAAACCTGGCCGAAGAAGGTGTGCTGATCCGCAATCTGCGAATCGTCGCGGCCGGCGAGTCCTGCATCGACGAGCTGCGGAAAGTGTTGGCAACCGGCCGCTACCCGTCGCGGGATATCGAGACGAACCTAGCCGACGTCGCAGCCCAAGTGGCTGCCAATCGCCAGGGTGCGAGTGATCTCCTAGCAATGGTCGATCGCCACTCAGAGCTAGTCGTCCGCGCGTACATGCATCACGTGCTAGACGCCGCCGAACAGAAGGTGCGCCAAGCGCTCTCCCGCTTGCCGCGCGGCCGCCACACATTCACCGACTTTCTCGAAACGGCCGCCGGCGTCAGCGCTCCGATCTCGGTCGCGTTCACGATTCATGATGCGGACCAACAACCTGCGGCGACGATTGATTTCACCGGCACTGGCCCTGTCGTCGACGGCAACTTGAACGCCAATCGGGCGATCGTGACGGCAGCCGTGATCTACGTCCTGCGACTGCTCGTCGACGAGGATATACCACTCAACCACGGCGTCTTGCGGCCGATCGAGATCGTGCTGCCGGAGTGCCTACTCAATCCGCGGCGAGGCGACTCGCCTGAAACCACGCCGGCCGTGGCCGGCGGCAACGTCGAAACCTCGCAGCGTATCGTCGACGTCCTCCTTGGCGCGCTCGGCCTCGCCGGCGCCAGCCAGGGCACCATGAACAACGTCCTCTTCGGCGACGCCACGTTCGGTTACTACGAAACAATCTGTGGAGGCAGCGGTGGCGCCGCCGACGCACCGGGCGCGAGCGCCGTTCAAGTCCACATGACCAACACCCGCTCGACCGATCCCGAGGTGCTCGAGCGCCGCTATCCGATCCTTGTGCAGGAATTCTCCGTCCGCCGCGGATCGGGCGGGGCAGGGCGACAGCTGGGAGGCGACGGCACCCTCCGTCGATTAGAATTCTTGCGGCCGCTCGAATTGTCGCTTCTCGCCCAGCGCCGCGGCCCGCACCCGCCCTACGGAATGGCCGGCGGCCAGCCCGGCGCGTTTGGCCGCCAACGGTTGATACATGCAGACGGCAGCGCGGACGAGCTCCCAGGAATAACGCAATTGAAGGTGGCTGTCGGCGATGTCCTCGTCATCGAAACGCCCGGCGGCGGCGGCTTTGGACCGCCCTAAGCGCAATCTTTGGCCGCCATCGCCGCGGAATCCTCAGACCTTGCCTGCCTGCCGCGAATGTTGATAATCCAGAGCGCTGGCCGACCACGAGCAAGCTGGAGGACGCGGCACTTAACACCGTCCGGTCATTCGTCCAACCCTCAAACTCTCAGGTGAATCATGCCTCGGAACAAGACGTACGATGACGTAGCCCAAGCCATTGGCGATACCCCGATGATCCGCATCAATCGCTTGGTGCCCAAGGATCATGCGACCGTCTTCGCGAAGTGCGAATTCTTTCAACCGCTCAATAGCGTGAAAGATCGTATCGGCGTGGCCATGATCGAAGCCGGCGAACGCGATGGCAAAATTAAGCCGGGCACGCTGATCGTCGAGCCGACTAGCGGCAACACCGGCATTGCGCTAGCCTTCGTCTGTGCGGCCAAGGGTTACAAACTTACGCTCACCATGCCGGAATCGATGTCGGTCGAAAGGCGGG
This sequence comes from Lacipirellulaceae bacterium, assembly GCA_036499445.1. Taxonomy (GTDB): domain Bacteria; phylum Planctomycetota; class Planctomycetia; order Pirellulales; family Lacipirellulaceae; genus DASYDU01. Next base: position 14,756 of record DASYDU010000281.1, on the reverse strand, counting down.
CACTTTTGCGGTTCATGGGCGCGGAGCTCGTACTCACTCCGGCCAGCGAAGGCATGAAGGGCGCGATTGCCAAAGCCCAACAGATCGTCGACTCGACGCCCGGCGCCTACATGCCCCAACAATTCGACAACCCGGCCAACCCGGCCATTCACGAAAAGACGACCGGCCCCGAGATTTGGGAAGACTCCGGCCATAACATCGACGCCATCGTCGCTGGCGTCGGCACCGGCGGCACGATCACCGGCGTCGCGCGCTATATCAAGCCGAAGAACAAAAACTTCAAGGCGATCGTCGTCGAGCCGACGGACTCGGCCGTGATTTCCGGCGGCAAGCCAGGGCCACATAAGATTCAGGGCATCGGCGCCGGTTTCATTCCGAAGAATCTCGACACAACGCTTGTCGACGAGACGGTTCTCGTCACGAACGAAGAAGCGTTTCAATGGGCACGCCGGCTTGCGAAGGAGGAAGGCATCGTGGCCGGCATCTCGAGCGGCGCCAACATGTGCGCGGCCGCCAAGGTCGCGGCTCGGCCCGAATACAAAGGCAAGCGGATCGTGGTAATCATGCCAAGCCTCGGTGAGCGATATCTCTCGACGCCGCTGTTTGAAGGGCTGACCGGTTAATGGCCGAAAGACAGCGGATCGCCAAAACTACATGCGGCTTTGGTGCGAAGTGCTGATAGCACGCACCAAAGCACGTGAATTGCCGTAGTTTCCGGCTCTGCCTCGCCATTGGACTTGCGGCCACGTTCCTGTACACTTCCGGGGCTACCCGCGTAGGATTAGCTAGCACTGCGCAATTGCATCCGCCCCGAGGTTGAATTGACCGTGCCTTTCACGCTCGACATCATCGATCCGCCCCTCGTTTCGCGGCCCCGCCAGCGATTGCCCGATTGGCTGCGCGTCAATTTGCCGAGCGGCCTGCCGCTCGCCGTCTTCAACGCGACGCACGGTGCGGTCGCTGACAATGAGTTGCACACCGTCTGCGAAGAGGCCCGCTGCCCAAACATTCACGATTGCTGGGCCCGCGGTACGGCCACCTTCATGATCGCCGGCCGCGAGTGCACGCGCGGCTGCCGCTTCTGCAGCGTCGAAACGCTTCGCAACCCCGAGCCACCCGATCCGGACGAGCCCCAGCATTTGGCCGCCGCAGTCGAGCGAATGGGACTAGCGCATGTGGTGATAACCGTCGTCAATCGCGATGACTTATCGGATGGCGGCGCCGCGCACTACAAACGCTGCGTCGATGCCGTGCACGATCGATTGCCGAAAGTCACGATCGAGCTGCTCTCCAGCGACTTACAGGGCGACGAGCAAGCATTAATCCATTTGCTGGATGGCACGCCGCTGGCCGTCTTCGCGCACAACGTCGAGTGCGTCCCGCGACTCGATCGCTCGGTTCGCGACCCGCGCGCCTCGTTCGATCAAAGTGTCCGCATACTGCGATCCGCAAAGCGGCTGCGGCCTGATTTGTTCACCAAGAGCAGCATCATGGCCGGCCTGGGCGAAACCGACGCCGAAATAACAGACACAATGCAGCGGCTCCGCGACGCCGACGTCGACTTGCTGACGCTGGGTCAATACCTGGCGCCGGGCCGACCGGGCGAGCGATTCTTGCCGGTCGATCGCTACGTCGAGCCCGCTCAATTTGAAGCCTGGACGACCGAAGCCCGCGGGCTCGGCTTCCGAGCCGTTGCCTCCGGGCCGCTCGTGCGCAGCTCGTTTCGCGCCGGCCAGCTGTTGCAACTAGCAAAAGAATCAATGATCGAAGAATCGTGACTGAATGTTCGGGTTGGTAATCCGCAATCCGAAACCCGTAATCCGAAACGACGTTTGAGCTTGAGTCATGGACGACTCTTCGCCAATGGTAGGGAAGCCACATCCGGCCGCTCGCGGAGCCGCATCGCCGCCGCTGCGCGATCCCTTGCCGCTCGAATTGCATGTTCCAGCCGCTCCGCATCGTCCCGGCGACAAGCCGCGATTCGCTCCGTTCACCGAGCAGCCCGGCGACCTCCCGCGGCCCGACACACTCACCGACTATCGATCACTCGCCGAGCACGCCACGGGGCTGATCCGCGTCTTGGACGATGAAGGCGTAGCCAGCGGGGCATGGGTACCCGAAATCGGCGGCCAACAACTTCGCCACGGCCTGGAAATGATGCTGCGAGCGCGCCACCTCGACGCCCGCATGATCTCCATGCAGCGACAAGGCAGGCTCTCCTTTTACGTCACCAGCCGCGGCGAAGAAGCTTCCGCGGTGGCCGGGGCGATGGCCTATTCCCATCGCGACATCCTGTTCCCAAGTTATCGGCAATCCGGCCTTTGGCTGGTGCGCGGCATGCCGCCGCTCTCGATCATGTGCCAATGCCTGGGCAATCGCTTCGATCACACCAAAGGCCGGCAGATGCCGGTGCACTACAGTTGGCGGGCTGGCAACGTCGTGTCGGTGTCGAGTCCAGTCGGAACCCAATTGCCGCAAGCCGTCGGCGCGGCAATGGCGTTTGCCTATCGCGGTGAGCGAAACGTTGTGGGCGTCTGGGTCGGCGACGGCACCTCGGCTCAGGGCGACTTTCATTACGGTCTGAATTTCGCGTCGGTCTATCGGCCGCCCTGCGTACTGCACGTCGTTGACAATCAATGGGCGATTAGCACGCATCGCAATTTGAATACGGGCGGCCAGACGTTTGCCGCCCGGGCGGACGCCTATAGTTTGCCCGGCCTGCGCGTGGATGGGAACGATTTCCTGGCTGTTTATGCGGCCGAGCAATGGACCATCGAACGGGCGCGGCGCGGCGGCGGAGCGGCACTCGTCGAATTGGTCAGCTATCGCTGTGACGCCCACTCCACCAGCGACGACCCAGCTCAGTACCGCGCAGAAGGCGAAGCAGAGTGCTGGCCCGGCGGTGATCCAATCGAAAGGCTCAAACGCCACCTGATCGGCATCGGCCAATGGTCGGACGAGGCCCACAGCCAATTGGACCAGGCATTGGAAAAAGAAGCGATTGCCACGTTTGAACATGCCGAAGCCTATGGCTCGCTATCCCACACCGAGCAGCAGCCCGCCGCTTTAATGTTCGACGACGTCTACGCCGGTCTGCCTGCCCATTTGCAGCAGCAGCGAGACGAGCTCCAAACCGAAACGGCAGAAGAAGATGCCGAGCATGCGCCGACCCTGCCATTCACCAACGGCCGTCGACGCGCCGTTGGATAAAAAGTAGCGCCAAGTTCAACCCCAACCCCCGTCCCGTGACCCCCGACCCCACCCAATGACAACGATGAACCTAATCCAGGCGATCCGCTCCGGACTCGAGGTAATGCTCGAGCGCGATCCAGCCGTCTGCGTGTTTGGCGAGGATGTCGGTTATTTCGGTGGCGTCTTTCGGGCCACTCAAGGCTTGCAACAACGCTTCGGGCCGCGACGGGTCTTCGACACGCCGCTGGCCGAGGGCGGAATCATCGGCGTGGCAATCGGCATGGGAATCAATGGACTGCGGCCCGTCCCCGAAATCCAATTCGCCGACTACATGTACCCGGCGTTCGATCAAATCACGAACGAGCTGGCCAAATTAAGGTACAGAAGCGGCGGCGAGTGGACCGCCCCCCTCACGATCCGCACTCCCTGCGGCGGCGGAATTAGCGGCGGAATGTACCACAGCCAATCACCCGAGGCCTACTACACCCACACGCCCGGCCTTTGTGTCGTGATGCCCTCCAATCCATACGATGCGAAAGGACTTCTGATCAGCAGCATTGAGAGCGACGACCCGGTCATCTTCTTCGAGCCCAAGCGTTTGTATCGCGGTCCGTTCGACGGCCAGACCGAACAAATGCTCCCCTGGCGTGATCAGCCGGCGGCCGAGGTGCCCGAGGGGCACTATCGTGTACCTCTCGGCAAGGCAAGCGTGCTCCGCGAAGGAACGGCCGTCACGGTTGTCACTTGGGGCACGATGGTCCATGTGGCCGGCGCCGCAATCGAAGAAGCCAATCTCGACGCCGAGCTGATCGACTTGCGGACGCTCGCGCCGCTCGATTTGCCGACGATATCCGCGTCCGTCGAAAAAACCGGCCGCTGCGTGGTCGTCCACGAAGCGCCGCGAACCGGGGGCTTCGGCGCCGAAATCGCCGCGCTCGTGCAGCAACATTGTTTTTATAACTTGGAAGCGCCGATCGAGCGCGTCACCGGCTGGGATACACCGTTCCCGCAATCGCAAGAGTGGCAATACATGCCCAGCCGCGAACGGATTACTCAAGTGGTGCAACGCACACTCGCAGCCTGAACCCTGAACCCCGAACCTTCAACCGCCATGCAACAAGTCGTATTCAAACTGCCGGACCTGGGCGAAGGCGTCGTCGAAGCCGAAATCGTCGCCTGGTATGTGAAGCCGGGCGCACAGGTCCGCGCCGACCAGCCGCTCGTCGATGTGATGACGGACAAAGCCACCGTGACAATCCCTAGCGGCGTCGACGGCCGTGTGATCAACACGCACGGCGAAGTCGGTGAGACCGTGGCCGTAGGCAGCGAACTCGTCAGTTTTGATCTATCTGCCAAACTGGTGGACGTTCCAGTTTCCCCCGAACCGACCAACGGTAAACAACGCACGATCGTGGCGCAACCGTCGCCGGACGGTCCCGCGACCGTGCCGATGGTCCAGCGCATGTCCGCGCCGCCAACCGCTGCTGCCGCTGCGGCGAAGACTGAAGTCTCGCCGCTGGCCAGCCCGGCCGTGCGGCGGCGAGCCCGCGAGCTCCATGTCGATCTGCAATCCGTGGCCGGCAGCGGCCCCAATGGCCGAATCACACACGGCGACATCGACGTCTTCCTGCGAACCGAATTTGCACCGACCAACCCGCGACGGATGCCCGGCTCGCACACCACCGAGATTCAGATGGCCGGGCTGCGACGGCGCATCGCAGAAAAGATGGTGGTCAGCAACACGCAGATCCCCCACTTCACCTACATCGAGGAAGTCGACATCACGGAGCTCGAAGGTCTGCGAGCGCATCTCAACGGCCACCGCACGGACGGCCAGCCAAAGCTCACTTATTTGCCGTTCATCATGCTCGCCGTAACGCGGGCGCTGGTCCGTTTCTCGCAGCTCAACGCCCATTACGACGACAAGCGAGAAGTCATTACGCGCTACGAGGCCGTCCACCTCGGCATCGCCACTCAGACCGACCGCGGGCTCTGTGTGCCCGTCGTTCGGCATGCCGAAGCGATGGACCTGTGGCAGGCGGCCCGCGAGATGCGGCGGATCACCGAGGCGGCCCGCAACCAATCCATCTTGCGCAACGATCTCTCCGGCTCGACCTTCACCGTAACGAGCCTCGGCTCGATGGGCGGTGTCGCGGCCACGCCGATCATCAATCATCCCGAAGTCGCCATCCTCGGCGTCAATAAAGCCATTGACCGGCCGGTCGTCTACCAAGGGCAAATCGCGATCCGGCGGATGGTCAACCTCTCCGGCTCGTTTGACCATCGCGTGGTCGACGGTGCCGACGGCGCGATCTTCATCCAGTGCGTGAAAGACTACCTGGAGCACCCGGCCACGATCTTCATTTAGCCGTCCGCCGCCGTGTTGGCTCTTCGACCCAACCCTTTTGCCAACCGTCGCGTGGTGGATGCTGGGCTATTCGCCAATTTCGGCGACGTCGCCCAGACAACTTCCGACCGCTCTGCCGCCCCGCGATTACCATGCCGCGTCTCTCTGCTACACTGCGATGAAGGCAGAATGCTTTGGCAAAAGCAGAGGGTTACTCGGTGAGATTCCGCAAGTGGCGAATCGCGTTCTCGGCCGTGTGCGGTCTCGCCTGTGTGCTGGTGGCCGCAGTGTGGCTACGGAGCTTTTGGACCATGGACGCACTTTGCGCTCGCGCTATTGGCTCCCAATCGATTGTTGTCGCCTCAATGCTAGGAGAGATTGAGTTAAGAAACGACGAAGTAGCCCGTGATATCATGCGGCCAGTGAGTCTTCACACGGGGCAGCTATGGCACGAAGAATTGTATGACACATATCGATTGATGTTCGAGCCTGAGTTTGCGGGATTCAGCTTTCGCAGTATGAAATTCTCCGACCTGGAAATTGATATTCCGTATTGGTTCCTTGTGGCACTGTCCGCCGTGTTGGGCTTTGCCCCGTGGCTTCCCCGGCGATTCAGTCTCCGCACGCTGCTGATCTTGGCAACCGCAACCGCGGTCGTGTTAGGATCCACCGTTTTGCTGGACCATCCCCATATCGGATTCTTACGACCACGCCACCCCAGCTTACCGGAGTTGAGAGGAAATTAGCGTCCCGGCAACACACTGTTCCGACAATCCGACGCCGCTTGCAATAGTTGACCAAGTGGCGAAGATGGTTGATATGAAGACAATTTATTCCGCGTCATCGCAAACCTGCTCCCCATTCATTGCGGCACCGACTGGCTTGTTGATCGTCATCCTGTTTGCGTGCGGCGCTCAGACCGGTGTCGCCGATGAAACAGCGTCGTTCCCCGTCGTAATCCACGTCGATGCGGCACAGTCGCTCGGTGAATTGAAGCCCGTCTGGCGTTTTTTCGGCGCCGACGAGCCGAATTACGCCTACATGAAAGACGGCCGGAAGCTGCTTGCGGAGCTCGGCGAGCTGCGGCCCGGACAAGTCTACTTTCGCACCCACAACTTGCTCACCTCCGGCGATGGTACGCCCGCGCTGAAATGGGGCTCGACCGGCGCCTACAAACAAGACGCCGACGGCAAACCCGTTTACGATTGGGAAATCACCGATCGTATCTTTGCCACGTATCTGGAGCGCGGTGTGCATCCGTACGTCGAGATCGGCTTCATGCCCAAAGACCTCTCGACCCATCCCGATCCGTATCAACATCATTGGTCTCCCCAAAAACGGTACGAGGAGATCTTCACCGGCTGGGCCTATCCGCCCACCGACTACGACAAGTGGGAAGAGCTCGTCTACGAGTGGACCAAGCACTGCGTCGAGAAGTTTGGCCGCGACGAGGTTGAGCGCTGGTATTGGGAGGTCTGGAACGAGTCGAACATCCCATATTGGAAAGGGAGCCCGGCCGAGTTTCGCCGCTTGCACGATTACGCCATCGCCGGCGTCCGCCGCGCGCTCCCCACCGCCAAAGTCGGCGGGCCCGACGCGGCCGGCGACGGCGGCCAATTTACCCGCGACTTCTTCCAGCACTGTTTGCACGAAAAGAATGATGCCACCGGCCAGCTCGGTACGCCGCTCGATTTCGTCTCGTTTCACGCCAAAGGTAAACCAGAGTTTGTTGGCGGCCACGTGCGAATGGGCGTCGCCGACGAACTGCGAACCGTCGACGCCGGCTTCAAACTCATCGCCTCGTTCCCAGAACTGAAAAATACTCCCATCGTGATCGGTGAGTGCGATCCCGACACCTGCGCCGCCTGCCAAGGGCCGCAGCTCGGTTATCGCAATGACCCGCTTTACGCTAGCTACACGGCCGCAAGCTTCGCTCGTATTTTGGAATTAGCAAGGCAAGATCACGTCAACCTCGATGGCATCCTCACCTGGGCCTTCGAATTCGAGGATCAGCCGTACTTCGCCGGCTTCCGCGTATTAGTGACCAATGGCATCGATCTCCCCGTGCTCAATGTATTTCGCATGTTTGCCAAAATGTCGGGCAGTGGGGTCGTCGTGACCAGCGACGGCGCCGTGCCGCTCGACACAATGCTTGCTCACGGTGTCCGCGAGCATGCCGACGTCTCGGCGATCGCCTCGCTAGATCGAGATGGCGTGTTTGTCCTTGTCTGGCACTATCACGAGGAAGATCTGCCCGGACCGGAGGCTGACGTCTCGCTCGCGCTCGACCATTTGCCGATCAAAGATGGCCAGGTAACGCTCGAGCAATTTCAAGTCGATGCCGAGCACAGCAACCCGGTTGCGGCATGGCGCAAAATGGGCGAGCCCCAGTCACCGACACCGGCCCAGCTCGCGGAATTGCAGCACACGGGGCAACTAGCGCAAGCTGAAACACCGCCGACTCTGAACGTCGCCGACTTCAGTCTCAAGTATCAATTCGCGCTCCCGCGTCAGTCAGTCGCGCTCGTGCACGTCACCTGGACACACAAAGCTAGCGATTAGGCGGCCGTTTGCCGGCGTACAAAGGGCAACTGCGCTGCACCGACTGCCAGCGGCACCACGCCGATCAGCGTCAGCCACCGCGCATACTCCAGGCTCGAATACAGCATCCACAGCGAGCTCGCGCAGAACACCAGCGGCGGCAGCGGATAGAGCGGAATCATAAACGGCCGCTCGACCGCTGGATCTTTCGTTCTCAATACGAATGCCGCCAGTCCACCCAAAAAGAAAAAGCCCCAAAACACCGGCGCGCTCCCGGCCACAAGCATCTCGAATCCGCCGAAGTATTGGTCCCACGGCAGGCCGCTAGCGCCGATGCTATGCAGCACGGCATCAAAGCTGTTACGTCCCGCAGCCGTCCCGACCAGCAGGATCAACATCACCGCGACTGCAGCCTGAACCGCAATCGCATGGATCGGCGACGCCACGCGGCGATTCCACCTCCCCAACCAACTGAAGGCCGGGTAGTCTTCGCCCCACGTCGCATAGACGCGCGTGCCGGTGAGGATCATGCCGTTGATCGCTCCCAGCGCCGAGAGCATCACGAGCACGCTCACCGCGCGACCTCCCCACTGGCCGCACACCGACTCCAGTACGTCTGCCGCCGGCGTCGGAGTCTGCCGCGCTCGCTCGAAGCCAAGCACGTGCAAATACGCGGCGTTCACGGCCAAATAAATCAGCGTAATCCCCAGCATCGCCAATATAAGCGCCCGCGGCAGATTTCGACGCTGATCCCGCACCTCGGCCGCCACAAACACCGCATGACCCCAGCCGCCATACGCGTACAGCACAAACACCAGTGCCAAACCAAAGTTTGTCGTCGAAGCAATCGCCGCCGTCGCTTCCGCTTGCGGCTTAGCTCCGCCGATAAACAGCGCTGCCAGAACAACAGCGCTCAACCCAACCACTTTCGCCGCCGTCAACAAGTTTTGCGCCGCCTTCCCCGCCACAACCCCGCACGCATTGAGCCCCGATAACGCCACAACCGGGGCCACCGTCAGCCACACTGTCTGCTCTTTGAGCTCCGGCCAAATCCGCAGCCCGTAATCGGCAAACGCATAGGCCATGATCGCAATATTGCCGCTGATCACCGCCGTGAGCTGAATCCACGCGAACAAGAATCCGCACCACGGCCCAAAGGCCCGCGAAAGATATTCGTAGTCGCCGCCGTCGCGCGGATAGGTCGTCGCCAGCTCGGCATACGTGAGCGCGCCGCAAAGCGTCAGCAAGCCGCCCACCAGCCACAACCCCATCGCGCCCCACGGTCCGCCCGCACTGTGAAATACCCCGCCCGTCGAACGAAAGATTGCCGTCCCCACGACGATGCCGACGATGATGCTCACGGCGTCCCAAAGTCCAAGCCTCGGCGGGATCGACGCCGCAGGTGCAGGTTGATTGATTGTCACGCGCGATGTCCTTTCGATACGTGCTAATTCAAGCGTATGGCGCCGGCGCTCAATCTCAAACCGCGCGGCTCTCGCCACGTCAAATGCCGCGCACACCGCAATAGGTTAGCCAAGCGGCCGCAATGATCACGTAATAGGCCAGCCCGATCAGACAACAAATCAACGATCGTCGCGGCCCTGGGTTTTTTTCGGGCAGATTCGATGCGTCGATCCAGCGTGACAACGCCCGCATGCGAATGTCGTTCCTCGACCCGTTTTGCAGGATGACGTGGACGTGCCAGAAAATCCACGGCACCGGGATGAACAGCAGCGTCAATAAACCCGCGGCGAACAAGGGCGTTGGCAGCCCAAACGGCCGTCCGAATGCTTTGACGAAAACCTCCTGGCAGGCCGAATCCAGCGTGGCGAGGATCAGTACAATGTAGATTACTATTGCTGTGGCGACAGTTGCCGAAAGAATCGATCGCGTTGAGCAAGGCCGTACGGATACTTGTTGCCGCGGCCCTTTCCGTCCCTTCCAACTGATCCAAAAAACGAACGCGGCATTGAAAACAAACAGGATGCCGAAAAAGACGGGCATATAGAACTTCGAGTAGTCACCTGGCTCGAGGATCGCGACCGCCGGGTCGTCGGGCTGATAGTGCACCGCAACCTTGCTCCCCATCGGATACCGGTTCACGATCGATTCGAGTTTTCCGCGGCCGCCGGGCAGAAAGAACACATCGAACCCGATCTGGTGGGATTCGAACTGTCGGCCGGCTACTTCATAGCGATACTCGACGTCGGGCCGCGGCGACTTATCGTCGTGCGTCACGCCGGAGCGAATTACGAAACCATCCACCGTCGGCCACGTCTCGCTCTGCCCAACAAGTTCCACCTTGTGGAGCGAATTCTTCAGAATCCAGACACCGAGCGCCAGGAACACGAGCCCGCCGAAAACGCCGACCGCAAGGCTGGCGCGGTGACGGTTTGGCGATTTTTCGTGCACAGTCGTCCCATTCGCTTGTGGTTGCGCTCCCCGTTGATTCTATCATGCCCGCTTGCACCAGCACTCATTAGCTTCGCCGCCAGGCGGCAACGCTTGGCGGCGCAATTGTGGTCTAGGCCGGCCATTTGGCCTAGACTTCTCGTCCGTCAGCGTCGATAATGCGACAGGTTGGTTCTGCGAATCTGTATTTTCTGCCGGTGCTTTGTGGTCGGCTGCCCAAATGCTCTTTCAGCCGTGCCTCCTGGCGGGCCTCCACCTTGGCCCCTTTCTTTTCAGCCCTGAAAGTTAAACTTTGGGCTGAGCCTTCTTCCAGATACAGGAGATGCATCATGGGAAAGAAGCTTTATTGTGGCAACCTGGGTTACAACGTTTCCAGTAGCGATCTCGACCAAATGTTCGCGGCCTTCGGCACCGTCAAAAGCGCCGAAGTCATCAACGATCGCGACACCGGCCGGAGCAAGGGCTTCGGCTTCGTCGAGATGCAGAGCGACAACGAAGCGCTCGCCGCCATCAACGGTATGAATGGCACAGAGCACGACGGCCGCACGCTCACGGTCAACGAAGCCAAGCCCCGCGAAGCCCGCACCGGCGGCGGTGGCGGCGGACGTGGTTACGGTGGTGGTGGCGGTGGTGGCGGACGGCGTTATTAACCGACAATTGAAGTTTGACGACAATGTCTTAATCATAGACTTAGCCGTTTAAGAATCGTGCACTGCCGCGCACGAGCGCGGCAGTGCATTTTTTTGCGCATCGATCGGAAACACGCAACGTCCGCCAACCATCCGCATCGCGTCGCAACCCTGCCCCAATCCAAAGGACATCGGCATGGCAAAAAATCAAAACACGTTTGAAAAACGTCGCCGAGACATGGAAAAGAAAATGCGCGCCGAGGACAAGCGCAAGAAGCGCCAATTGAGAAAAGATCGCGCCAATTTGCCGCCGGAGCCGGTCGCCCGGCAAGCCGACGAAGCGGCCGAATAAACGCCAATGCCCTCGCGCACGAGCTCATCGCGCGTTGACGGCAGCTTCTTCGGCGCGCAATGCAGACCACACTGCTATCCCTGCGCCAAAACGCCAAGTGGCGGCAATTCGCCGCGCGTCGCTACTACTTCTTCTTTTTCGCCGTTTTCTTCTTCGATTTCTTCTTAGCCTTGGCCTTCTTCTTCGTTGTCTTCTTCTTGGCCGTCTTCGCTAGCTCGGCCTTGCTCTTCTTCCGCTCGTCCTCAGCCTGGGCCCGCTGATAGCTCTGAATGTCGACAAACTCGCCCTTGGCATCGCGCACGGCATACAGCTTCTTGCCCGCGCTGCTGTGCATCACCGTCCGCTTCTTTTTCTTCTTGGCCATCTGAATTAGGCTCCTGATTTGAGTGTGATAAGCGCTGTTTGTCGATCCAACGACGGGAACAGCATCGCTCAGTGTACGAAACGCAACGACAAAACGCCACAGCGATTCACACTGCCGTCGTATGAAGCTACCGCAGGAGCTGGTCGACAAATTCGCGTGGGCGACGCACCTCGACGCCACCGTATCCAGATGTCTTGAGGAGCAGTTTGTCGCCGCTTACCACGTATTTACATCCCGTAGCGATCGCCCACGCCAAGAACTTATCGTCGTCCGCATCCGCGCACACCTGGCTCCGTCAGCGGCGGGCAGTCGCAAAGCTCAGCATTCGAGACAATCAATTCCAGAAACGACGAGAGGTCGACCTCTGGAAACTGGGCCGCCAATTCCTTTCCTACCCGTTCATACTCGGCTAGGATTTCAAGCGAGACCACAAGCTCGATTCGACGATCTTGCCAGGCCTCGAGAATGGCGCCCGGCGGGCCGCCAAAGAATATGCCCGATACGAATACATTGGTATCGAGCACGATCTTCACGATCGCTTCCGCACTTTGCGAATCGCCATGGCAATGTCCGGCTTTTTCATCCCAGCTTGCCGGGCCTGCTTACGGGCCGTTTTCAAGAGCTCGGCAAACTGGCCAAGCGCAGGCTTCGAAATCGATTTCAATATGATTGCATCCCGCCCGCCGACCACCACGAATTGAGCGCCTGTTTCAAGGCCCATCTCCTCACGGATCGCCTCGGGGATCACGACTTGGCCCTTGGAAGACATCCGCGTTGTGGAGAGTGTCGACATGTCTGACCCGACTTCCAACCTGTTGATCTTACTAGTAAGATGGCTACTTCTATCATACGCCAAAATACGGATTAAATCAATTCGCTGACAAAATAACGATTTTCTTCTACAGTATAAACTTACTCAAATCCTCATCCTTCGTGACCTCTTCCAGCCGCTCTTTCACATACGCCGCGTTCACCGTCACGTGCCCAGTGTGCATGTCCGGTGCCTCGAACGACAGCTCCTCCAGCAGCCGCTCCATGATCGTGTAAAGCCGCCGCGCGCCGATGTTTTGCGTTGTCTGATTCACGTCATACGCATAGCTGGCGAGCGCCTCCACCGCATCCGGCGTAAACTCCAGCTCCACCTTCTCCGTGCCGAGTAGCGCCACATATTGCTTCGTCAGCGAGCTTTTTGGCTCCGTCAAAATCCGCACGAAATCGTCCTTCGTGAGGTCCTTGAGCTCGACCCGAATCGGGAACCGACCCTGCAATTCGGGCATCAAGTCGCTCGGCTTCACCCTGTGAAATGCCCCGGCCGCGATGAACAGCACATGATCCGTCCGAACGTACCCATAACGTGTGTTGACAGTCGTTCCCTCGACGATCGGCAGCAAATCCCGCTGCACGCCCTGCCTGGAAACATCCGCCCCGCGGCCACCCTCGCTCGCCACCACCTTATCCATCTCGTCGACAAAGATAATGCCGACGTTTTCCGCCAGCTCAATCGCCTGGGCGTTCACCTTCTCCGAATTGATCATCGCCTCGCATTCCTGCTCGAAGATCACGCGCCGCGCCTCGGCCACCGTCATCTCCCGCCGCGAAACATTCTTCGGCAGAATCTTTTCGAGCATCCCCTGAAAATCGAAATCAACCGAATCGCCGCCCGGCCCCATGCCCGGAATCATCATCGCATGGGCCTTCTGCTCGATCTGAATCTCGACCTTCCGATTCTCCATCTCGCCGCCCAAGAGCATCGCCCGCATCTTCTCGCGCGTCCGCTCGTAGCGATCAGGCGACTCCGGCGAATCGACTCCTACGTCGAACGAATGCGGCGCCGGCGCCAGCATGTCGAGCAGCCGCTCCTCAACCCTGCGCTTTGCCTCCGGCTCGACGCGCTCCAGCTCCGCCGCCCGCACCAGCCCGATCGCATTCTCCACCAGCTCGCGAACCATGCTCTCGACGTCGCGGCCGTAATACCCGACCTCGGTATACTTGGTGGCCTCGACCTTAATAAACGGCGCACCGGTCAGCGTCGCCAGCCGCCGCGCAATCTCCGTCTTGCCGACGCCCGTCGGCCCAATCATTAGAATATTCTTGGGCGCGACCTCTTTGCGCAGCTCATCCTCGAGCTGCTGCCGCCGCCACCGATTGCGAATCGCAATCGCCACCGCCCGCTTGGCGTCATCCTGGCCCACAATATGCCGATCCAGCTCGGCAACAATCTCACGAGGCGTCAGATTTTGCATCAAACCAATCCAATCAAAACGCTTAACCACAGAGACACAGAGGACACGGAGAGGAGATTTAAGAACGGCAGATCAGACGAACAGAAGAGCAGTAGTCCTTCCGACTTCTGTTCTTCTGTTCTGCCGTTCTTCTCTTCTTTTCCTCCATGATCTCTGTGTCTCTGTGGTGAATCTTTCCGACCGTTACTTCGCCGCCAGCTCTTCGATCACAATATTCCGATTCGTATAAACACAAATGTCCGCCGCGATCTCGAGCGACGCCCGCACGATCTCCGCCGCCGATAGCTTTGTATGGGCCACGAGCGCCCGCGCCGCCGCGAGCGCGTAATTCCCGCCCGACCCGATGCCCAAAATCCCGTCGGCCGGCTGAATCACGTCGCCCGTCCCCGAGACCAAAAGCGTGTGTTGCGCATCGACGACCGCGATCATCGCTTCGAGTCTGCGCAGCGCCCGATCCATTCGCCAATCCTTGGCCAGCTCGGTCGCGGCCCGCGGCATATTCGCGGGATAGTCCTTGAGCTTGGCCTCAAACCGCTCCAAGAGCGCAAAAGCATCCGCCGCCCCGCCCGCAAATCCCGCGAGCACCTTCCCGTCAGAGAGCGGCCGAATCTTCACTGCATCTGCCTTCATTACCGTCGCCCCAATGCTCACCTGCCCATCGCCGCCGATGGCAACC
>DASYDU010000280.1:0-4400 GCA_036499445.1 Lacipirellulaceae bacterium | reverse complement strand
TATGCCAGGGTGTGTCGCCCAAGACTTGAAAATGATTGAGCGTCGCGACGCCGTTGTGAAGCACAGTGACATATGCCGGCGACTCCAGTGAGCCATCGTCTTTGAACCGCGGCGATGTCCAGAGGATGTCGTAGACGTTCCACTTGCCGGGTGGGAACATGGCATTGACCATGGGTGGCGTCTGCTTGTAGACGGCGCTGGCCTGCCCGTCGAAATAAGTCTTGTTGATGTATGAATCGAGCACCTGAATCTCGTAGCGATCTTGCATGAAGACGCCGCTGTTGCCGCGGTCCTGGTCCTGGCCGTGCGGCGGATCGGGGGCCGACCATTCAATGTGCAGCTGACAGTCGCCAAAACTCTGCTTGGTTTTAATGTCATGTTTGGCGTCGATAGCGACGCCATCCTCGACCTTCCAGTCATCGCTGCCTTCCCAAGCAGAGAGGTCCTTGCCGTCGAAGAGCACGATGGCATCGGAGGGCGGGCTGCCATTTTCGCCGGGTGTGACGATGGCCGGCTCAGGCCACTCGATGCCTGTCAGATACTCGCGGTGGCTTAAGAAAGCGCTATCTGCCGCCACCCCCACAGCAACTGCTGTAATCGAGAAGCCCAATATCGTCAATTTTCGCCGTCCGATCGCCCGCGTTTGAAACATGAACGCCGCCCTGTGATAGAAGTTTCGTTTTCGAGGTGGGAGAATATGCCGCCGAGCGGTCATCGCCAAGGGGTGATTATGAACGGCCGCCAAAGGGCGATCAACCGGTCAGCCCATATAGAAACGTCCTTGCCGACAGGCCGTCTTTGAGCGAAAATGCTGGATTGTTCTGGCCCAGCGGACGGCAATCGGCTGGGGACGACTAGTTTTCGGCCAGTGGGAGATCGCGAGCAATGGTGGGCGAGCCAATCGATCAGCTAAAGCAGCGGTACACGGATAAGTACGTTGTTGTGGACGCCCAGCGACCGGAGCTCGCCCGGTTTCGCGATGTGGTTGGCCGAGTGAAGACCGTCAACATGAGCGGCCGGGCGCTTGTGGAATTCGACGATTATCATTTGAATATCGGCTGGTATGACATCGATCCCTCGTTCCTGAAGGTTGTCGATAAACCGGCGCCAAAGCCGAAAGAAGCGCCGGCAAAGAAACCCCCGGCGCCGGCGGCAAAGCCGGCGGGCGGGGCGGCAGCACCGGCCGGGGGCAAGCCATCGACCGCAGATATACTTGCGGCCGCTCGTGGCGCTAAGGCAGCGACCGCTGCTTCCGCTTCGGCAAGCGGTGGGGCCGCGGCCGCACCAGCGAAAGTTGACCGTTCCAAGATGAGCGTCGCTGAGATGCTGGCGGCAGCGAGAGCCGGCGGAGCAGGGGGAGCGGCGTCGGCTGCCAGCCCAGCAAAGCCCCCAGTCACGGCCGAGGCAACCGTTCAAGCGAACAAACCGGCACCCGTTGCTGCGGCGAGCGCTGCACCCGTCGCCAAGGCTCCCTCCGGCGAAACCGTCGATAGGTCAAAAATGACCGTCGACCAAATGCTGGCCTGGTGCCGAAAGCACGATACGAAATAGCGCCGCGATCGCGGCCTTCTCCCTCCAGGAGCGCCCAGGTACCTATATGGAATCGCTCCTCAATTATTTTCTCCACGTCGACGATCTTAAGGAGTTTGTCGATCTCTACGGTGCGTGGGCGTACGGCTTGCTGTTCGTCATCGTGTTCGCTGAGACAGGACTTGTCGTTACTCCATTTCTTCCCGGTGATTCGCTGCTATTCGCGGTGGGGGCCTTAGCTGCATCAGGCGTGCTCAATCTAGTACCCGCATTGGCAGTGCTTGTCGTTGCCGCGGTAGCCGGCGACGCGGTCAACTACGCAATTGGCCGTTTTGTCGGACCGCTCGTGTTTCGGTCTGAAGGCCACGACACCTTCTGGCACAAGTTGCTCAATCGAGAGCACTTGCAGCAGGCCCACGAGTTTTTCGATCGATACGGCGGCAAGGCCGTCGTGCTCGGCCGGTTTGTGCCAATCGTCCGGACGTTTGTGCCGTTCGTGGCGGGCGGCGGGGCCATGCCGTATCCGCAATTCGCGTTCTACAATATGGCTGGTGGCGTGCTCTGGGTGGGACTTTGTGTTGGCGCGGGCTATGCGTTCGGCAATACCCCGATCGTAAAGGACCATTTCGGACTGGTGGCGCTTGGCATTGTGGCCGTCTCTTTGCTGCCAATGCTTTGGGGTTACGTTACCCGACGGCGCGAACACACATCCCGGGCCGGCGAGCGGTAACGATAGCATCTCCCCAATCCCCGCAGTGTCTCCGCAACTGTTCCAGTTTATCAACCGAGCGGCCGCTTCATCGAGTTCGGCTTCGGTCGGGCCGTCTACCAGGTCGATACAACCGGAAGAGGCGTAATCCGCCTTCCATATTCAGCGCTGCCCTCCGTTTTGTTCAACCGGGCTTTGCCCGGGGCGGCCGAACGCTGCGCAATTAGGATCGACCTTTCCCCGCTAGCATCGAGGCGCTTGTGAACACAGATATCACTCATCGACCGCGCGAGTTAGCGAGACAAGTGGCCGCCGTTACATGCGGATGGCTGGCGTTGGTCGCGGTTGCGCTCGGGGCGCCAGGCACAATGCAAGCGACTCGAGTGATCGATTGCGGTGTGGACGATGACCACCGCCCGACCGTCGTAACGGGCGTGGCAATCACACCGGACGGGCAAACGGTCATTGCCGCGTGCGATGACCACTGCGTACGGATTTGGAACGCCGCAACCGGCCAGCTGCAAAAGCGGCTCACGGGCCATGCCGACTGGGTGCGGACAGTAGCTCTATCGTCGGACGGCCGAATGCTGGCTTCCGGCTCCAACGACCAGACGGTTTGCATGTGGGACATGGCGACGGGCAATCGGCTGCCAAATTTGCCCGCGATGGATCAAGCAGTCGCTGCAGTTTCATTTCATCCGAATAACCAGCAGCTTGCCGTTGTGGGCTTTGGCGACAAGGTGCAAATCGTCAACACATCCTCCGGCCAAGTGGTTCAGCAGATGAGCTGTCCCTCTTTGGACGAGCGGACGCTTGCGTTTTCGCCGGACGGCCAGCGCATGGCGGCGGCTGGGCGCAATGGCCAGATCCGAATTTGGAATGTGACGAGCGGCGCCGTCGAACGTGACGTGCCGGCTGACAAACAGCGGATTCGAGCAATGGCGTTTTCGTCGGACGGCAAACGATTGGCTTCAGCGGGCGATGGGGCGATGATCCGAATATGGAATTTGACCACCGGGAATCAGGATATGGAACTGCCGGCGCGGCCCGCGAAAGTAATGGCGATGGTGTACCTCGACGACCA
Organism: Lacipirellulaceae bacterium; assembly: GCA_036499445.1. Taxonomy (GTDB): domain Bacteria; phylum Planctomycetota; class Planctomycetia; order Pirellulales; family Lacipirellulaceae; genus DASYDU01. Next base: position 1,077 of record DASYDU010000280.1, on the reverse strand, counting down.
CATGCTGGCCGCCGGCGGCAGCGACAATCAAATTCGCATTTGGGACGTTGACAGCCGCATGATGATAAAGGAACTGTTGGGCCACACTGGCACCGTGGCCGCGCTGGCCTGCGACCACACGGGAACCACGCTTGTTTCCGGCAGCTTTGATACGACAGTGCGCATCTGGGATTTGCACGACAACGTGAACACCGGGACGACGGCACGGATGCCTGGCCCGGCAAGACGATAGAACAGTAGATTTCGGGATTCGGATTGCGAATTGCGGAATTTAGAGAATCCGCAATCCGCATTCCCAAGTCCGAGATTGATGCAGGGAGGCATCTCGTGGGACTAATTAGCTCGCTCAGCGAACTTTGCTTTGGAGCGCCGCGCGGCAACGCCTCGCCTGCCACTCGCCGAGTCGTAAAACGGCGGCCGACGGGATTGTCGCGCCGCGGTCGCAGGTGCCAGGTCGAGGCGCTCGAGCCGCGCGAGCTGCTCTCCGCCAGCGGTTCAGTGCCGCAGGTCGTGCTGGGCTCGGTCTATTTTGAATCCGATAGCGGCGACGATAGCCTGCCGAACATCTTACAGGTTTCGTTCCAAGGCGGAGCACAAGGGACGACGCTCAATCAGTTCACAATCAATTGCGATAAGCGACAGGATGGCCTCACCGACGGCGACCTCTTCTTCGATACCGCGGCGGGAGGGTTGGGTTCGTTTAAGTACAATGGCCTATCGGTTGTTAGCGCGAACGGCTTTTCGGTCGACCATGTGTCGGTCGTCGATGGCGGCTCACAGATTGTATTCAATCTCAAGAATTTCACGGCTGGTGACAAGCTCGTCTTTTCAATCGACGTGGACGAGGCGCAGTTTGTCAACACCGGGGCTGTCGTCAACGGTCAGCTAGTTGATCCTAGCCAAGTCGATACCAACTCCCTGGTCGAAGGCGGCGAGTTCCAGCGGTCAATCATTTCCGGCGAGTTCTCCGCGCCGCACTTTGTCGATTTACATCTCCAAGGGCTATTTTGGGACGCGTTCGACAGCAATTTTAGGGCGGCGCAGACCGCAACCGGGGAATCGCTCGACCTGCCCGAC
>DASYDU010000279.1:0-21286 GCA_036499445.1 Lacipirellulaceae bacterium | reverse complement strand
CTCACGATCGAACGTGGCACTGATCCGCAAAACCAGGTCTACGTCCGCCGTGCAGACGATCTACCGCCCGCAGATCACGTTACCCAAGGCTGGACCGAGCTCATCGGCGATTTCAAAAACCAATTCTCGACGATCGGCAATGAGGGCAAAACATTCTTTTTTGCCACCGACCTCGACGCTTCGACCAAGCGCGTCGTGAGTATGGACATCGACCAACCCGGCCGCGAGCACCTCACGGAAGTTGTGCCCGCGGAAAAGTCCACCCTCGAAGGCGTCAGCATTCTTAGCAAACACATCATCACTCAATATCTGCAAGATGTGTTGCCCCGCGTTCGCGTTTTTGATCTCGCGGGCAAGCTCGTCCGAGAAGTGAAGCTGCCGGGATTGGGCGCGGCGTCCGGGTTTGGCGGCGACGAAGACGACAAGGAGACGTTTTACGCCTTCTCTAGTTACAACACGCCAACCGTGATCTATCGCTACGACGTCCTCTCGGGCGAGAGTCAGGTCGTACATCGGCCGAACGTGAAATTCGACGCGGATAAATACGCCGTCGAGCAGGTGTTCTACAACAGCAAGGACGGCACACGCGTGCCGATGATGCTTGCTTATCGCAAAGACCTGCCTCGCGACAAGCCGCATCCGACGCTGCTCTACGGCTACGGCGGTTACAGCATCTCGCTGCCACCCCATTTTTCGCCGGACTACATTGTCTGGATGGAAATGGGGGGCGTGGTCGCAGTGGCCAACTTGCGCGGCGGCGGCGAATATGGCGAACAGTGGCACCAGGACGGCAAAATTCTCAAAAAGCAAAACGTGTTCGACGACTTCATTGCCGCGGCCGAGTGGTTGATCGCCAAGGGTCGCACTTCGCCGGAGATGCTGGCTATCAACGGCGGCAGCAACGGCGGGCTCTTGGTTGGCGCTGTCGAGGTGCAGCGGCCTGAGTTGTTCGGAGCGTGCATCCCCGAGGTCGGCGTGATGGACATGCTCCGCTTCCATCAATTCACGGCGGGACAGTTCTGGCGGACCGAATACGGCTCGGCCGACGACCCCGACCAATTCACGGCGCTCTACGCCTATTCGCCGTACCACAACATCAAGGACGGCACCAGGTATCCGGCCACGATGATCCTGACGGCCGACACCGACGACCGCGTTGTACCGATGCACAGCTTCAAATTTGCCGCGGCGCTGCAGAGGGCTCAGGCGGACACGGCGCCAATCATCCTCCGCGTTGAAACCCGCGCCGGTCACGGCGGCGGCACACCGGTCACCAAGCGCATCGACGAAGCAGCTGACCGCTGGGCGTTCTTGGTGAAGAACCTGAAGATGGACGTGCCGGTCAGAAACGAGAATGAGAATTAGTCGGCCGACGTCATCTGCGCCCGTCGTCGCGCCAGGCAGGCCCAGCTCCAGGGCCGCTGCCGGCCGGGGTCGTCGACGCCGTCATCGGACCACGCATAGTGAATTCGCTTGAGCGAGATGACTCGTAAGCCTTGGCTCGTGGCGAGTTCGTGCAGCTCTTCGCGCGTGTAATGCTTCTGCCGATCGGCGCCGCGGTACACCAAGCCGCGCTTAAAATCGCTCGCGTGAATTCTGTTGTCATCATCGGCAAACCGCTGTACGTGCAGGGCCGATTCGAGGGAAGGAACCACCACGAGCACGTAGCCGCCCGGCCGAGAGAGACCGGCGAGGCTCGTCCACTGTCGAGCACGAAGTCGAGCGTCGAGCGACGTGATGACGTTCAGGCAGACCACTAGATCGCCCACCGGACCAAAGGCGGCCGCGGCATCCTCTAGTCCAAGCGTTTTCCAAGTGACGTCCCGAAGACCCGAACAGCGTTTCTTCGCGCGACCGACCATCCGCGATGCGAAATCGAACGCGATGATGTTGCCGTATCGTCGGCCGCATCGGTTCAAGAAGCTGCCAATGCCGCAGCCAGCGTCAATGAGGGTTTGGCCTCGGTTCGGCTCCGTGCGGCGAACCAATTCTGCCAATTGCTTTCCGCTGGAGCTCGTGACGTCACACACCGAAGTTTCAAACTTCCCCGCCAGACCGTTCCACAATTGCTGAGTCATCCTGCAACTTCCCTGTCTATTGGGATATCAACTCCGACGTCGCTTGCCCGATCCGTTGCGGATAGGCCTCAACTCCAAATCAGTCACCAGCAGCAAATCGATAATATTGACCGTATCATCGGGTTGGCAAACGAAAATGGTGCGGCCACTCGGTACCGCCATAATGAACTCTCGATGGTGGACGGGAACGTCACGGCCATCGGCCAGATGGATGACGAACGGGTGAAAAGGCTTTGCGTCGTAGAGTTCTTTCAGTCGTTCGATTGTCATGGATGTTTCTCCTGCCACTAATATCACTGCGGTTCAAGTCTATCATGTGAGCCATTTGTTTTCCAACGGGTGGAAAAACGAGCCAGCAGCGGTGACATCGACGCGCAATGCAAGGACTCATCCGTTGACGGTCACATTCCGCAGCTCGCGCGGCAACGGAAACGAAACGCTTTCTTCGCGGATCGAACGCGGCTCGACAGTGGCGCCGAACCGGTCGCGCAGCCAATCGAGGCACTCTTCCACGACAACTTCCGGGGCACTCGCGCCGGCCGTCACCAGAACCGTGTTAGCGCCTTGGAACCAGGCCGGATCGATGTCGCTCGTGCCATCGATGAGATGGGCCGCCGTGCCGCGCTCTTTTGCCAGCTCGGCCAGCCGCTGGCTGTTCGAGCTGTTTTGGCTGCCCACGACGAGCACCAAATCGGCCCCTTGTGACAGTAGCGATACGGCTTCCTGCCGATTTTGTGTCGCGTAGCAGATGTCGTCTTTCGGCGGGGCGGCAATACTGGGAAACCGCTCCTTCAGCCGCGTAATGATCCGATTCGCATCATCCACGCTGAGCGTCGTTTGCGTCAGGTAGGCGACCTTCGTTTCGTCCGCGATCCTAAGCGAGGCGACGTCCTCGGGCGTTTCCACGAGCACGATCGCTTCGGGCGCCTCGCCCATCGTGCCGATCACTTCGTCGTGCCCCTCATGGCCGATCAGCAAAATCGTGTAACCTGCCTCGGCGTATTTGATGGCCTCGAGGTGAACTTTCGTCACCAGCGGACATGTGGCGTCGATCGCCCGCAGTCGCCGTTCGCGGGCGATCCGCCGAACCTCGGGCGAGACGCCGTGAGCCGAGAACAAGAGCGTCGCTTCGGCCGGCACTTGGGCCAAATCGTCGACAAACGTCACGCCCCGGCCGCGAAAATGGTTCACCACGTATTGGTTATGGACGATCTCATGGTAGACGTAGATCGGGGACCCAAACGCCTCGAGCGCCAGCTCCAGCGACTCGATCGCCATGTTTACGCCAGCGCAAAAACCACGTGGACTGGCCAGAAGGACCTTCATATCCTCCATCATATTCCATCAGCTCGTGTCGTGACAGCCGGCTCAGTTGGTCGTCCCAAGTGATTTCGGCGAGACGCAGCTCACCGGCTATTGTCTCAAGATGCGGCCTTGCTCGAGCAACCAATCTTCGAGAATGACGTGTCGAATCGAGGGCGCCCGCAGTAGCGCTGCTCGCGACGGCAAGATGGCCGATAGCCACGGTCGCCGGGCCAGGCCCTTCGCTGCCCGCATTTGCAATTTCCCGAACCGGCGCGTGGCCGCCTGTTGCTCGATGTTGTCACTCAGCCGGCGAAAAGTCGCGGGAGTGATATCGGGCTCGGCGCCGACGTGAACCACGGTCGTGACTCCAGCGGCCAAGGTTTCGTACACCGCGTCCCACAATCGTTGCGGTTGATCGGTCCATTGGCGGAGGATGTCGCGGGCATGCCAGTCGTCGTAACTTCGTCGGCCGGTTACTAAGGAAAAGACCGGAGGGCAGGGCGGCACAAAGCCGCCGGGCATCCGATCCATCAGTACCGACGCGCGATCCGGGATATTGCGCTGGCGGACGATCTCGGTGTGCATTGGCGGCCAACGGTCGGGATTGATTCGAACATGGGCCGGCATCGGCAACACGTCGTGCATAACGGCCATGAAGCGACTGATAGTGTCCTCTTGCCCCAGCAGCAGGTAGCTATTGGGCGACAGGATCGACGACACGCCGATCGTGCCATGACCTTGCGCCGTGATCTGTCGGCAGAGGCGACGCACATCGGCCTCATCGATGGCCGGGCCGCGCGAAAACAGCACGCCCATTTTTACATTATCCGCGAGCGCCGCGCTGTCCGCTGCCAGCGCGAGCGGCACCCGCATCGCATCCAGCCGATCGACCACGCCGGCGCAGGCCACCGCCGCCAATTCGCCCAGACTATAGCCATAGGCGAGCTGGGCTTCGCTCAACGATATATTGTAGAACTTTTCTAACAGCTCCATCTGCGCGTATTCGACCGCCATCGTCAGCGCGATTGCCTCCGCATAGTAGCGCAATCCAGGTTCGTCGCCGTGTTCAACGCGCTTGACTAGATCGGCGGGCCTCAGCGTCACTTCGGTGCAAACACGTTCGGCATCGTGCAAATGGCGGAGCACGGTCGGGCCATACTTGGGATGGGCCAATAACTCGGCCGTGCGACCGATGTTCGTGAGATTGTAGCCGCGAAACGCGAAGGCCGTAGTGCCGATCGTAGCTTGAAGATCGTTTTGCATGGAGTAGACCGCCTCAGACGCGACCGGCAATCGGCCGCCGTTCATTGTACCCGTCGTCAGACTCCCGGACGCACCGCTCCCAAATCGCCATTAGACTTGATCGGCCAGCAGGAGCGGCCAACGCTTCATTTAGACCCGGGTGGAGCGGTTGCGCCGATTTTTCCGGCCGCATCTTTGGCGCGGCTTCCGGCGGCAAGACAACTCCCACGAATTAACGCTCGCCGGCCGACGCCGGGGTCGCGACGAACTACTCTTGCTCTGTAACATTTGCCGAAAACTATACTCCGGCGTGGAAATCACAGGAGACCCCACATGTTGACCGCCGCCGAAATGATGACCAAGGAGTTGGTGACGATCAGTCCCGAGTCTTCCATCCAGGAGGCCATCGAACTGCTGCTCGAGAAGCAGATCAGCGGGCTGCCGGTGGTCGATCCAGAAGGCCGGCTAGTGGGGGTTATCACCGAGTTTGCCCTTCTGGCGATGGTCTACGACCGGGAAGTGCAGCATCATCCCGTCTCACGGCACATGACACGCGAGGTAATTGCCGTCGACGCCGACGATCCGATCCATCGGATTGCCGACCTGTGCATTGTGCATCGCGTTCGTCGCGTGCCGGTGATGAAGAGCGGCCGGCTCGTGGGCCTGATCGCTCGCCGCGACGTCCTCAACGCCTTGTACCAGGCCGCCGCGCAAGAAATCCTGGCCTGAAATCCAGCGTTTGTCGGTTTCGGGCTTCGAAGCCCGCCCGATCTTTGTCGCCCAGCCCAACCGCTTCTAACGGCGATGACGATGGTAGCGATACCGCTTGAGGAATCCGCGCGATCGGCCGTCCGTCGCCGCTTGCCGCGTTGACTCGCTCCGCCGAAAAGCTACCTATGTGTGGTGCATTATGCCCGCACCGTTTTGCCCGCCCCCTCCGCGCGCTACGTCCATGTCACGCCAAACACCGCAAATTCTGTTGGTCGAAGAGGATCCGTTGCTATCCGAGATCACCGCCTTTCGTTTGGGGCTCTTGGGTTACGACGTCGTGAAAGTTCCCACGGCCGAGCAGGCGATCGATCGCCTGCAACACGACCTGCCGACGCTGATGATCGTAGATCAGACGCTGCCCAAGATGAGCGGCATCGAACTATTGAACCGGCTCAGCAACGATGTCCGCACCAGCGAAATGCCCGTTATTTTTCTCTCGACCAACGCTGAACTTGAAGAAGTGCAACAGGCGTATAACGCCGGCGCAGACGAATACCTCGTAATTCCCTACGACCCGACCGTACTCGAAGCCAAAGTGGAACGACTGGCCTCGATGGTCGAGCAAACGGCTTAACGCAAATCGATTTTTGCATTGCTATCCGCGCTTCAATCACCCGACTCCTGACCCCCGGCACCTCCGACCATGGCCCGCCTCGGCGACATTTTGATCACGCGCGGTCTCGTGACCGAGGGCCAACTCGAGTCGGCGCTCGCCGCACAGGGTTCGGAACGGGGCATGCTCGGGCGGATTCTCGTCCGTCGCGGGTTGATTACGCTCGACCAGTTGGGCGACGCGCTGTCCGAACAATTTGGCGTTCCGTTTGTCGACGTAATCCCCACGACCGTAAATCCGCAGATCGTGCGACTCATGCCTGAACAATTGGCTCGAGCGCGGGCGTGCGTGCCGGTGGCACTTTCGGGCGACACGATGCAGCTGGCCATGGTCGCGCCCGACGACATCGAGACGATCTCCGAAGCCGAGTTGGTCACCGGTTATCACATCGATCCCGTGGTCGCGCTCGAGGGACCGGTCCAAGCCACTTTGGATCGCGGTTTCGACGATCGCATCGTCGCTCGCCAGACAATCATCGATATGAAGATGGCCGATCTGGCGGCCGCAGAAGATATCATCGACGAGGAACTGGCCGAGGAACCGACTACGGAGCAAGAACAGGCGCCGGTGGTCCGCCTGGTCCGCGCGATCCTGATGGGCGCGATCAACGCCAACACCAGTGACATCCATTTGGAGCCGCACGAGCCGGAAATGCGGGTCCGCTATCGGGTGGACGGCGAATTACAGTCCGTGATGACGATTCCGAACCACATCGAGGAAGCCGTCGTCGCTCGCATCAAGGTCATGGCCGACATGGATACCACCGAGAACCGTCGGCCGCAGGACGGTCGACTCAGTGTCCATGAAGACGGCGCCAAGGTGAATTTCCGCGTCAGCACGATCCCCACCGTGGGCGGCGAGAAGGTCGTGATGCGGCTGCTGGATGAGTCCAACAAGATTCTTGACCTCGAGCACATCGGTTTGGGTGCGCGCGATATTGCGCTCGTGCAGTCGCTGATCGACAAACCACACGGCATGATCGTCGTCACGGGGCCGACTGGCTCCGGCAAAAGTACGACGATGTACGCACTGCTGTCGAAGCTGAATTCGATCAGCCGGAACATCGTGACCGTCGAAGATCCGGTCGAATATCGTCTGTCGGGCGTCAATCAGGTCGCTTCCGACAACGAACACGGATTGGGATTTGCCAATGCGCTCAAATACATCATGCGGCAAGATCCTGACGTGATCATGGTGGGGGAAATTCGCGACCATGAAACGGCGGCCACCGCCGTCCAAGCAGCGCTCACCGGACATTTGCTGATCAGCACTCTCCACACGAACGACGCGATCGGCTCGATCGCCCGGCTCACCGACCTGGGCATCGACCGCTTCAAAATCGGCGGTTCGCTGCTCGGAGCGGTCGCTCAGCGATTGTTGCGCAAGATTTGCAGCGAGTGCAAGGAACCCGTCGAACCGAATGAGGCGCTCCTTAAAACGCTCACCAAGGGCCGACGCATCCCGGCCGACGCCGTCTTTTATCGCGGCCGCGGCTGCAAAAAATGCTTGGGCACCGGCTATGCCGGGCGAATTCCGATCTTTGAGACGTTGGTGATTACGCCGGCCATGTCGGAAGCGATCGAGAACGGCGTCCCGCTCACCAAAATTCGCGAGATTGCCCTGTCCGAGGGCATGGTCGAATTAGCGCCTGCCGGCATGGAGCAGGTGCTCACCGGAAAAACGTCGTTGGAAGAAGTGTTCTACAAACTCTCGGGTTAGGCGAACAGGATTTGCCATGCGACGCGCGAAGAAAACATTGCCAGGCCAGGCGACGGCGCTCACCGCTGCCGCCGGTTCCCATAAATCGGCGACGCGAGAATCGTGGTGGGCTTGGCTCACCAAGCCGCGACGCCGAGGGAAGTCAAGCATTCAACAGCGCGACCTGGTCTATATTCTGCGAAATCTGGCGACGCTCACGCAAAACGGCGTGTCGCTCCCCAAGGCCCTCGGCACGCTGGCCGAGGAACAAGCCCTGGGGCGGCACCGCGAGATGATCCTGGCGCTCCGCCGCCGCTTAGAGAACGGCGAAACGTTTAGTGCTGCCCTGAAACAATTCAAAGGCGCGTTCGACGCGATCATGATCAATCAGATCAAGGTCGGCGAGCACTCCGGCACTTTGCCCGAAACACTCGACAAACTTGCCACCCACTGCGAGCAGGCAAGCGATCTGCGCGCCGAGATCGTTCGCAAACTTGCCTACCCCATCGTGTTGATCGTGATGGGGAGCGCCGTCATCACCTTCTTGCTGTTGTACGTCGTCCCCGTGTTCAAAGAGACGTACGACAAAGCCAAGGTCCCGCTCCCGTTCATTACGCAGGTATTGATCGGCGTGGGCGCGTTCGCCAAGCATTATGGATTGTTTTTCGTCGGAGCAATTGTGATCGTGGTCGTCACTATTCGCCAGCTCCGCAAACGGCCGGAATTTGCGTACAATATGGACCGTGCATTACTCCACGGCCCCGTGATTGGCAAATGGTTTCGCGACATCGCCGTGTTGCAAGTGATGGAAGTGCTCGGCAGCCTGATGGAAGCCGGCTTCACATTGGCGGACGCCCTCGGCGAAACCATTCCGGCTGTCAATAACCGTGCGGTGCAGCAGACGGTCCGCGATTTGCAATCTGCCATTCGACGCGGCGAACGCTTCAGCCGCGAGCTCGAACGCCACGGCGATATGTTTCCGCCGATCGTCAGCCAATTGGTGATCATCGGCGAACAAACCGGAAAACTCACCGGTGCCACCACTCACATTTGTGGCCACCTGAAACGCGAAGTCCAACGCAAAACCAATATCTTCGTCGGCGCGCTGGAGCCGATCTTGACGATCTGCCTGGCATCAGCCGTGGCCGTGATCCTGCTCGCCATCTACTTGCCGATGTTCGACATGGTTAATACGGTGTCAAAGTGACCATGATCCAATGTCCAAACGCTGCAGCCAGGGTCTTTGACTCGGGTAATATCAAAGGCGGCCTCAAAGAGGCCGGCTACAAGAACCAACGACGCGCCGCCCTATCATTGATGGAGTTGATGGCCGCGGTGGTCATCTTGGCCGTTGTGGCTGCGTTCATCATTCCGCGAGTGAGCACTTATCGCACCAACGGCTACCGTTATGCCTGCTGGTCGAGCAAGGCCGAAATCGAACTGCAGGTCCGGCTCTGGTATCGAAACAAGGCCAGTTATCCGGCCGCCAACTTAAGTGACATTGGCGCCGACACCTCTTACTTCCCTCAGGGTCTCCCCACCTGCCCTGTAGACGGCACAGCCTACACAATCGATACAACTACCGGAAAAGTTACCGGCCATACCCACTAGTCGACGCCCGCCCCCCGCGAATTGTTGTCGATCGGCCACTTGTCGCCAATATCTAACCTACAGTTACTTGAACGAGAAATTGCCGATTCTGGTTCTCGGCGCGGGGTGGGTGTTTCGGCAAGCCAATACGTAAGATACACCACCTACATTTATGAGGAGATTGCGTAACATGAACGGGTCCCGTCTTCGCAAGCGAAACGGTTTTTCGCTGATGGAATTGTTGGCAGTCGTGACGATTCTGGGCATCATTGCCGCGATCATCGTCCCGCGCGTCTCGGTGTCGAGTGATACCGCTAAGACCAAGGTCAATCTCCACAACAAGGCCACGATCAACTCCGCTGTCGAACGCTGGTACGTCGAGAAGGGCGCCTGGCCGGCCACGAACCTGTCAGACATTTCGGCCGACGTCAATTACTTCCCGTCCGGCGTGCCGTCGAACCCTGTCGACGCGTCCGCGTACACCCTCAATACAACGACGCATCGTGTGAACTAACGGCATCCCTATTGGATCGCGTAGTTCATATGTAGCTGCGCGAATAGGTCCATCGGATGAGTGCACGGGGTCGATCGAAGCGGATTGCTTTCTCGTTGATGGAGCTGTTGGCCGTCGTGACGATCCTCGGGATCATCGCGGCGGTCATCCTGCCGCGCTTCGCGACCCTGTCCGCTACGTCGACGTCCCGGACAAACGCCCACAACAAGGCGCAGATCAATTCGGCGGTCGAGCGCTGGTATATCGACTTCGGAGCTTGGCCCGCGGCTAACCTTTCGGACATCAGCGCCAATTTGAACTACTTTCCGCAGGGCATCCCCACGAATCCGGTAGACGGGACGTCCTACACGCTGAACACCGCGACGCACCGCGTCAATTAAGGGTGCCAGGAATAAGGGTGCCAGGAACATGCCGCTCTTCGCTTCAAGGCGAGACGAGAAGCGCAACCGGCACGTATCTGTTCGCCTCGCGATGACGCTGTTCGAGATCGTCGCCGTCGTGATGATCATCGGCATCATGGCGGCGATGGCCGCCACTCGATTCGGCACCAACGCCGTGGCCGACGTGAATGCAACTGGCTTCGCGCGTCGTTTGGCCCTCGATTGCCTCCAGGCACGCCGCAGGTCCATCAGCACTGGAAACGATTATCTCTTGCGGTTTACCATCACCGGCGGCAAGGCGACGCAATACGTCCTCTACAGCAAGGTGGGAGCCACCGTCACGCAAATGGACGATGTACATACCGTCCCGACCAACGTGACGGTAACCACCGCCGGCACCACAGACATGGAATTCACCTTCACGGGCGCGACCTTGGCCGCCTACACGATCACCATCTCCAGTGCCGACCGCACAAAAACCGTTACGGTGCCGATGGCCACGGGCAAGGCATTCGTGCAGTAGTCGGTCACCGGCGCTTCAGGCCTATCTGCACTGGACTCCGCGGGAATCTACTCGGCCCTCAGCCGCGCAACCGGCACTACGGGCGCAATCCGATTTACTTCACGCCGGCCAAGTGCCAGCCAAATTGACCGCCCTCCACAGAAAGCTAACCTTCTGTTGGGCAGCACTTTAGGTGCTGACGCGATGTCCGCAATCTACTTCCGTCCTGGGCCCGCGGCAATGAACTTCAATCGAAACTCAGATCCGCTTCGGCGGGGCTTACGGTCCCAGTCGCGGCACGCGTATTCGCTGTTGGAAGTTGCGCTGGCCTCGAGTCTGTGCGCGACGGCCATCGTGCCGGCCCTTGCTCTCATGCGCGACGGCATGAAGAACATGATCACCATCGACACCGATCACATGCTCCTACTCTATGGGATCGAAAAAATGGAGGAGCAGCAGGCGATCTGTGCTCGAAGTTGGACCACAGGCAACGCGTCCGGCAACTTCTCCGCCGACGGGAATTCAAACATTCGTTATTCCGTGACGCGGTCGGATAGCTCGGTTAGCGGTGGCATCACCAACCGGCTGATGGTTATCAGCGTCACAACGTTCTACGACACCAATGGAAACTCGGCCATGGATACCGGCGAATCGCGGCTCACGTTCACCACCAAGGTTGCCAAGCTGGCCACCTACCAAGCACTCTGAGGTGAATCACATGAGACGTCGTGGACTATCCCTGCTCGAAATGATGGCTTCGACCACGATCATGGCCGCGGTCATGGGCGCAGTCGTGGTCGTGGTGCAATCGAGCTACTCAACCTGGAACGGATATGAGTCGGACCTCGACATCGAGGAAAACGCCTACGCGGTGCTAAATCACTTTGTGCGGGAAATGAGGCAGGCCACCGCTGTCACGGCCATCTCGGCGGCCAGCAACAATGCCGGTTCGCTCTCGATCACCAATTCGTCCGGAACGACGGAAACCTGGGCGATCAGCGGCACCACAGTCACGTTCAACAACGGCAGCGGCGCTCAAAACTTGGCCACTTCCATCAATCAATTGAATTTTGTCGCTTATCAACCCGACGGCACAACCACGACCACCACCGTGGCAAATATCCAAATGGTCAAATGCACGGTTCAAGTGACGTTAGCGCATGGCGCCGGCTTGACACGTACCATATCGACCTCGGGTTGGCTTCGATCCTGGTAAAGACGAATCTCGAAATCCGAATGACGAATACCATACCACCGCTGACAAACCACAACCGGATGACAAACGTGACGACAAATCACTCGTTATTCATCATACGGCATTCGTCATTGCGCGGCCGCCATCGGCCGCGCGGCATGGCCCTCTTGCTCTGCATCTTCATCCTCTCGATCATCACGGTCTGGCTGATCAACATGCTCGACACGACGACCACTTACACCTCCGCTTTGCGCAACACGATCGAGTACGAACAATCGCTCTACCTGGCCAACGCCGGCGTACACGACGCCGTGGCTCAGCTGGAAAGCAACACATCTTGGGTGGGCACCGTGACGGCCGGAAGCTATCCGGCGTCTGGATCGTACTCGGCCACTGCGGCGACGGGCGGAGTGGCCGGCACTGTCACGGTGACGTCTTTTGGCGTTTCCGGAGCGACCACGCGAAAAGTCGTCGCCACGGTACAAGTGCAGTAGCTCGCGCGGCCTCGATTGCGGAAATGAAGGGTCATTCAACATGGAAAACACACGACCATCGGCTCGAAGCCAAAGCGATCGCCGTGCTCAGCCGGATCGCCGCTTGAATCTCGACCGACGCCGTGGCGCTGACGCCCGCGATGTGGCCCTCGAAATCTCCGAGTCGATGATCCACGTGGCGCTGGTGGTCCGCAACGACGGATCAGAACCGGAAAAGGTGGTGACGCGGTCGATCGCCTGGAAAAAAGAATCGACCACGCTCTATTCGGAGCTGGGCGCACAAGAACTGGCGGAGGCCGTTGGCAAGCTCGTGGCCGAGGAGCGGCTCGCAGGGGCCCAGGTCCACATCGCACTCAGCGGCGAATTCTGCGTCACCCGTGTCGTGATCGGCTCGACCGAAGACGTCAGGCGTGAGCTTGTCGAACTCGAAGGCCGCAGCCATCGCTACCTAACCTTGGGGCCTGGTCCAAAGACGATCGCCGGTAGCGTTCAGCAACTCGACGCACGCCACCAGCACGCCATGCTGACCGTGGCCAATCAAAAGACGCTGGATGCAATTCTGCGGATGGCCGAAGCGGTCGGCATTCAAATTGCCACGATCGAGCCGTCCCTCATCGCGCTCGCCCGCGCTCAGGCGCTCATCGGCGACGCGACTGGCGAAGCCTGCTTGGTCATTGAGCTCAGCAGCGGAGGCGCCGAACTAGGAATTTGTCACGACGGTCGCTTGTTGCTCGACTATCGACCGGGTGGTCACACCAATGCGACCAACGTGGCCGACGTCATCGCTCAGCACCTGACTCGCGTGCAGCGCTACCTCGATCGCCACCACCGCTACCTGAAGTCGCCCGTCAAGCAGGTCTATCTGGCGGGCGATGCCGATGCGGTGGCGCAGGCGCAACGCCAATTTGCTCGCTTCGAACAATTCCAGGCCGTGCCGCTCAATCCTGGCCAATTGAAGGCCAAATGGCAGCATATTGGTGCGTCGCCCGGCCCCGAGCTGGCGGCGGCCCTCGGCACTGCCTTGATCGACTATCAAACCGACGCGAGCGAACGCACACCCAATTTGATGGAACGCATCCTGGCCGAGTCGCGTGAGCCGATGCGCCCGATCCTGGTTCGCAGCTTGCTCCCGCTGGCGGCCGTGCTGCTCGTCGCCCTGGGAATGTTCGCTTTGCACCAGGCGCAGCATCACGAGAACGCCGCGCTGCAGGCGCAGCTCGATGAATTGGAACCGGTGCGGGCCCAGGCTCGTGTCACGGAGCTCACGCTCTCGGTCGCCGAGCACAAGCTAGCAGAGCTCAAACAGCTGGAAAGTCGTCTACCACGAGCCAATTGGGGACGCCTGTTGACGCGCATCGCGCAAAGCATGCCCGAGGATGTTTGGCTCGACGGCCTGGTCGTCCAGGACACCCACCTCGCCAGGCTGACTGGCGCCAGCTACGCCGATAGCGGCGTCTACGACTTCGTGGGTTACCTCAAGCAGGTCCCCGACATCGCTCAAATCGCCTTAGAAGGCACTGGCACTGGCCGCAGTCAGACTGGGCCGACCACCAGTTTCGAGCTCCAGCTCTCACTGAGCCCAGAGTCAAACCCTGCCGGTCAGGAGGTTCATCATGATTGAGCAGACTTTGCGTTCTTTCTGCGAATCTCGGCGACGATGGCCAATCGTTATAGCCGGAACGTTTGCTGTAGGGCTTGTGCTGATATTGCCGTTGGCCGATCTCTACTTAGCCGAACGAAATGAAAAGACAGAATTGTCAACGGAATTGGCATCTGCCGAACAGGTGGTAAAAACCGTTGCCGATTCCGACGCCCGTTTGGCGACAAAGACCGCCGAGTTGAAAACATACGAAGCCCGCGCCGTCGACGATCAATCGCTGCCCGCGCTCCGGACCAAGCTCGTCGAGTTGGCCCGCGATACGGGCTGCAGCCTGCGGCGGCTTAACGTCGGCAACGAGTCAACTCGCCCCTGGCACGAAGGAGACGACCCTACGGCGGCAAACGACGCCAAGGCCAAAACGTCGGAACACGCGACCGGCTTCAACCTCGTATGGTGGCCGGTCACGGTTTCCGTCACTGGATCGAACGCAAACTTGTGCAGCCTATTGGAACGCATGGAAGCCGACCACATGTTGATGCACACCAGGAACTTTGATATGCATCCGGACGGTGAGGGACGTAAGAACCTCAATCTGGACATGGAGCTCTGGTATTACAACCTGGCCCATGGCGCATAGCCAAAGGTCCGACACTCGGTCGCGAGAGTGGGAGAATTAGTCGAAGCACGCCACCATTTCCCAAGTTTCGGCGACCGATTGAATGGCGGGCCGCGTGATGGTTAACGCGGGTGTCACGGAGGACACATGAACCAACGGAGCGCAACGGGCATCGTGCGACGAACGCTCTCGTCGCCACGCGACAATTGCGCTCGCGCTGCGCTTCTATTGTCCATCGTCTGTTGCCTATTGCTGTTCCCGACAACAAACCAGAGCGCCTCGGCGCAGGGATTGCGCCTAGCGCAAGCCACCGTGGCGGCCGCGCCCGACGAGGGGAACACGCTCGTGCTCCCACAGCCAGCGGTCGACTCGCCGCAGTCAGGGCCCAAAACGTCCTCATCCGCCTCGGCTGACAATAAGGAGGCCGTGACCCCGCCGCAATCGGTTGCCACCGGCTCGGTGGCTCCGCCCGCCGCGGCGCCGGCCGCCAAGCAGAGTCACGATTCCAGCGGTGGCAATACGGACCTGGCCTCGGCGCTTGCGCGCCACGGCGATCTCACGCTCCGCAATTCGTCGATCGATGGCGCGCTATTCACGATCGCCGAGCTATGGCACATCAACATCGTCGTCGGTGAGGTCAAGGGGACCGTGAACGGTGTGTTCAAAGACGCGCCCCTTCGCGAGATACTTGACACGATTCTGCTCAGCAACGGCTATAGCTACCGGCCCGTCGGCGAAAGTTTGGTCGTCAGTCCGCTCGCCCAATTGGGACAGATCAATCCGTTCTTCAAGTCGGCCACGATTCCCGTCCAGTCGGCCGACATCGACGAGACGGTCGAAGGCGCCAAATTGCTGAGCACGCCCCAGGGACAAATCCGCGCCATCAAGTCGGCCCGCAGCATCTTTGTGCTCGACTTTCCCGACCGTGTGCAGATGATCCGCGATTTTGTCACGTCGGTCGACAACGCGACGAAGGCCGAACACTCGGGCGTGGGCATCCGCGCGTTTGCGCCGCTCGAGGTCGGTTACTTCCGCACGCAGTACATCACCGCCAAGACCGCCGAAGACGCCCTCGCGGCCGTTCTCAGCAAAGAAGGCCGCTGTACCATCCTGGAAAAGGAAGACCGCCTGCTGGTGTCCGACTACGCGGAGAACCTGGCGATGGTCGAATCGGTGCTCAATCGGATTGACCGGCCCCGGCCGCAAGTCCGCATCACGGCCCTAATCTACGACTTGAGCCTGGAGGACATCCAGCAACTCGGCATCAATTGGAGCGGCGCAATCAAGGGCAACAACCTCGACGCCAAAGGCGTCCCGCAGGGGAGCTTGGGCCTCGACTCGATCACGCAGGTGCCTTTTGACGCGGGGGCCGCCGGCAGCACGTTGACGCTGGCAAGCTTCAGCAAGAACGTCGACATCAAGGCCGTAGTCCTCGCGCTCAACAACGCGAAGGATTCGCGTTTGTTGTCCGATCCGAGTGTTTTGGCGCTGGAAAACGAAGAGGCCATTTTTCAAAGCGTTTCGGAAATCCCCTATCAGCAGCTCACGCAAACATCGCAGGGCGGCAACATCGGCACCACCGCCTTCAAAGAGGCCGGCATCACGCTCCGCGTGAAGCCAAAGATCGCCGCCGATGGCATAATTCGCATGGAGGTCTCGCCGGAATTCAGCCGCCTCACTGGTTTCACGCCCGGAGACAATCAACCGATCATCGACAAGCGCACGGCCACCACAACGCTCAACGTCGCCAACCGACAAACGATTGTGATCGGTGGCCTTCGCCAGCGGGATGACGTCGGCGACTTCAAAGGCATTCCGTATCTCAAGGATTTGCCTTACGCAGGCAATCTCTTCCGCTCGCGCGTTACCGATGTTCGAGAGAGCGAATTGGTTGTCTTCATTAGCCCTGAAATAGTTACGCCCGCCGACCCGCTCAACCGCCGCCAGCAAATGGTATGCGACACGCTGGGCTGCCGGCTCAATATGATTCCCGAAGCCGAGGGTTGCCCGCCGCCGCCCTGCGTCTGTGGTCCGCCGACCGCGGGCGCGCCGGAAGTTTGTCATGACGGCTACATCGCGGACCAATCGCTTCAGCCGGCACAGCAACCGACGCGGTTGCCGGCGGCCGATGCCGTGGCAAGCGACGCGAAGCAACCCTCGACGCCGGTTGCAGCCGCGGCAAACGCAGCCGCCGCACCGTCTGCCGAGCGAACACGCTCGACCGTACGAACAATTCCCACCGAGCAACCGCCGCCGACCGAGCTCACGCGCTCGCCGCTTCCGCCAAGCCTTCCGATCCTACCCCCGGCCGGCGCTCTGCCAGCGGCCGTGACTCCGCTCGCGGTCGAGGCAAAGCCTCAGCAGCCGCATCGCCTGCCTGTGGTAGAGGTTGTGCCCCCGACGCCGTCCATCGCGTCTCGTCCGACGGGCCTTTTCGATGCGCCGCCACGGGTGGAAATCTGCCTCCCCAGCGACGACGATTCTCAAATTCACGTCGGCGGCGCAGTCCAAGTCGGCGTCCGCCATTAACGCGTTTTGCGGTCGGACGGATCTGGCCGTAGGACGACGGATCGGCTCACGACCGGCATAACCGCTCCTATCGTAACTGGTGCTGCCCGGGCAGCCATTTCTGGAAGCGGCCCGCAAGCTACGTTTGAATCGAGGGCATCGCCACATCCATACCATCGTTTCACAATGGTCCGACGTTCGCCGTTACTACTATTGGGCTTGGTGGCGCTGATCGGCTGCCAGAGCGCAACCGAATCCGTGACGCCGCCGCCCGCCGCGCAGGCGCCCGTGCCGACCGCCGGCTCTAGCGCGCCGGCAAGTGACGCCAAGGCGACGCCAGAACAAACCGCGTCCAAGGCAATTGCTGCGAATTCGCCGGCGCCAGTCGACGATCACAAGACCCCGCCCGCGCAACCAGTAGCCAAGAATTTCACACCGCCATTTCCCGATCGGGCTGACCTGTTCGATCCGCCCCATAGTTCGGCCGGCGTCGTTCGCCGCGACGAAGAGCACGGGGCAACCGTCGAACTCAAAGGCTTCGTCAACGTGAACGGTCAACAAGTCGTGCTGGCCATCGACGGCGTGATCTCGCCCATTCCCGAAGGGGGCGAAAAATATGGCGTACAAGTGATCTCGATCAAGCCGCCGTCGGTCGTCTTGCAGCGCGGCCGCAGCCGCTGGACCGCGTCGCTGGAATGAAATCTTTGATCGATGATTGCTGATCGTTGATCAACCCTCCTCGCTCCCAGCTCCTACTCGTCCCAGGGACTCTGTGGTCCCGCTGCCGGGGCCGGATGCAACTCTGCCTCGTCCTCCAACACCCGCGGCGGCGGCAACGTGCGGACCTGACGCAATTCACGCACCACGCTCGGCATGTTCATCAGCAACACGCAACATGCCGCCGTCGGAACGATGATCAATAGGAGGAGCGTCTCGGCCGCCAGACTGCCTCTAATGACGTGCCACAGAGACCAAAATGGATTGGTCAGCTGCAGATAGCTGTAATCAAGGTGCTGCATCGAGATGCTCATCCACTGGATCACGGTGGGGATTCCGCTCCCGGCGAGCACCAGCAGAACATGGATCAGCACCGATGCCATCATCGTGACCAGCGTAAATCGTCGCAGCGTTGCGACCACCAATCGTCCCAGCCCCAAGTACGCCACCACATAGCCCCATCCGATCACGATGAAGTACAAACATGGTTCCGCGCCGAGCCACCGACTGGCCGAGACACTGGTAAAGCTGTGGGCCAAGGCGATCATTGAGAGAACCGCAATCGTCGTCAGGTTTGCCACGGCAAAAATATAGCCGCTCCCCGAGCCTGGATTCAACCAGGTGAAAAACACGCGCTCAAGCAGACTTTGCGGCAAACTGCGCTTCACTCGCCGCGACATCTCCGAGGCTTCGCCGTTCATGATCGCTCCCATCACAAACCAATAGGCGCCGGCGGCAAGAGCTAGCGCGAAGACCGGCGCTTCCGGTGAGCTGCTCCTCTCTGTGCTCTCGATCCACGCCCACGCCGCCCAGCCAATGTACGAAGCCTGCTGCACGAGCATGATAATCCGTAGCGGAGTGGAGCGGTTCTCGGTAGCAAATGTGATCATGCTGGCCGCGGCAAAGTAGGCCAGTGCAAAGCTGGTAATGTAGACGTTGGCTACCGCAGCTTGGCTAATCCAAAAGGCCTCGGTCCCAAACAGCATCGACCCCGCCTGCACCAAGCTCGCGGCCATCAAGATCGCCAGCTGAAACGCGCCGAGCAACAGCGCCACAAATCCCACCGATAGGATCACTTGGCCGTAGCGCTGACGGGCGGCGGTCGCCAAGAGCAGCCCCAGCATCGACAACCCGAGCGACCCGAAGAAGGTGTACGCCAAGAGCAGTGCGATCGTCGGCACATCGACTCCGCGCAGCAGATACGTAAATGCCAGGCAGGGCATGACCGCCGAAAAGAACACGGCCATTTGCACTACGGCGCTAGCCAGCTTGCCGCTGATGATCTGTCGTGGCCGCAAGGATGTGATCGACAATAATTCGTAAGTGTTGTCTTCCCGCTCGCCCGCCAGCGAGCGAAAGGCGGAATATGGCACGACGACGAGCAGCAGAAAAGCCAGGATGCCCCAATACCAGAGCAACATCTCGCTGCCGCCGGCCGCGTAATAGATGCTGGGCCCGATCACCGCCACGCCGCCGATCGTCACCACCCAGCAGGCAACAAGCAGCAACAGAAACGCCCAAGTGAACTGCCAGCTTTTGAGCGCTTGCCGGGTTTCCTTGACCAGGATCGGGTTGAGCCAGTCGCTGGCCCGCGCGAGGGCGGCGTCGATCTTCGCCCAGGCGGACGCCAGCCGCTCCCACCGCAGCGATGCCGACGCGCCGCTTGACAATGGACTCTCGCCGCCGACCGCGGCGCCCGGAATCGATACTTCTCTCGACGGAGATATCTGTGCGTCGCTGCTCATTGCACCCGGCCCTCCGTCACGTGCAGGAAGACGTCCTCCAGGCTCTTGTGGCGGGCGCCGAATTCGACGACCGCAAAGCCAGCTTCGACGATCGCCCGCAGCAGGGCCGCCTCCGACTCACGATCGCCCGCGTGGCCAAAGATAATCGTGTCTCCCTGGCCATCGAGTTCCGTGACGTCGCTACGTTTCGCCAGCCAACTCCGCATTTTTTCCGCGTCCCGCAGCACCCGCAATCTGACCTCGGCCCGAACTTGCGCCCGCGCGCTGATCTCCTCGACCGATCCGACTGCCAGTAGCCGGCCTTGCTCAAGGATCGCCACGCGACTGCAGATTTCCGCCAGCTCCGTGAGAATATGAGAGCTGATTAGAATCGCTTTGCCAGCGTCCGCGAGTCGCGCGATCATCTCGCGCAGCTCGATTCGCGCCCGCGGGTCGAGGCCGGCGGCCGGCTCGTCGAGCACCAATACGCTCGGGTCGTGAATCATCGTCCGCCCTAAGCAGAGCCGCTGCTTCATTCCCTTCGAGAGCCCGGCGATCGGCTTCCGGGCCAGCGTGTCGAGCTGCGTGAAATCCATGACATAATCAATCGCCCGTCGCCGCTCGGTGCCGCTCAGCCCGTACGACCGCGCGAAGAAATCCAAATACTCGTTGACACTCACATTCTGATAAGTGCCGAAGTAATCGGGCATGAAGCCGAGCCGCCGTCGCACTCGGTCCGGGTCGTCCACAACCGAAAAGCCGTCGACCAAGGCGTCGCCCGACGTCGGCTCGTCGAGTGTCGCCAGGATCCGCATGCTAGTCGTTTTGCCAGCGCCATTCGGGCCGATGTAACCAAACACCTCGCCCGCATGGACCTCGAACGACACGTCGTTCACCGCATGTGTGTCGGCAAACATGCGGTGGAGGTGCCGCAGCTCAATTTGTGGAGCGCTTGTGCGAACCATACGGCGGAAATGACCAACGACTAACGCCTAACAACCAACGCCTAACGACCTGCTACCACTTGCCCACCACGACATGAAAACTCTCCTCTTCGACCGCCATGGGAACACCGGTGGCGACTTCCGGTCCGGTCTCCGTGATCGCTACGAACGATCGCGCTGGCAGATCGAGCGGCACTTCGCCATTGGCGTCCGCGAGTGACGTAATTGCGCCGCTCAACAAATTGTTGTCGAGCCGCTCTTGGCTATAGTCCAACCTAAGTTGTCCGCGAAAAAATTGCCGCCGCTGCCGCCGCTGCGAAACGGCAAAGCTCGAGCTTTCATCGGTCAACTCCGCTGGAACGACCAGCGCATTGTCGGACACCAGCGTGCGCAGTCGGATGCTCGCATCCACTCGCGTCGTGGGCTTAAGCAGGGCGGTCCCTCCTTCGGCCAATCGCTCTCCGGAGAAGAAACTACCTTCGTCATCCGTCGCGACAACATATTGAATCGCCGTGCGGAGCTCGTTGGCGGCCGAAAGCCCCTCGGCATTCCGAGTTAGCCCCAATCGTATTGGCGTTTTCCGCGCGCGGAGCATCAGATATTGCGTGGGCGTTCGCGAGCGCAGCCAACCCTGAGTCAGGTGAGCCTCGCCGCCGGTCCACTCCAATTGCCGCGCCGTTTCGATCGACATGCGGTTGCTGGTTTCGTTCCAGCCGGGAATGATCGGATACACGGCCACATCATCGGGCAGCTTCAATCCGCGGGCCGGTGCAAGCCCCGCGTAGTACGACAATC
>DASYDU010000278.1:0-12492 GCA_036499445.1 Lacipirellulaceae bacterium | reverse complement strand
TTTTGGCGACTGCTTTCCTGGCGAAAAAATGCTTGACTTCGAGGTTTCAACGATAATAATCGTTTGGTTAAGGCAGTGTTAGGACTGTCGCTCAAGCCGGCCGCTTGAAAAGCATCATTGACCCATTGGGGCACCCCACCTGACTAGGCCGGCGCTGAATTGGATTCTTGCGCTCGTGGCCCACCGGGATGGGTTGTTTGTCGCGAGCGAAGCATTAACCACAAATAAAACTTCATCGTTTAAGGAGTCAGTGACACCATGCCAGATCCCACGCTCAAAAATGTTTTCGAGGCGATCCTCAAGTACGGCCATGATGAGGATTTTGCGCCGAAAGTTGATCGCGACTTCAAGGGGACCCAAGCCCCTGCCGGTACCCGCGAAAAGCTGGATGTATTGGCCGACCGAGTCCGCTCGGGCCACCCGCTTTGGCACGACGACGATCGGGCCGACTACAGCGGCCTCACCGGGGCGATCCGTCCGCGCGATTAATTGTGCAGACAATTGCGAAGAGAACTTTTTTACCACCGCAATCTACATAGATTGCGGTGGTAATTTTTTGTGCGAAGTTTTTTCTCTTCCCTGGGTAATCCAGGATACCTCAACGATTGGGCGCGAAAGTCTCGCGCTTAGGCTGATCTTTGCAGTAGAGTCGCACGGTCGGTTGGCACGGCGATGTTTTGTCCGTCTGCCAGTGCCGCATGCTCAGTCGGCACAACCGCAGATTCAGCCGAAAAAGTGCGGGCCTCGAGTTCGTCGCGGAGGACCAGCACGTCAGCCGGAGCCTCGATTCCCACGCGGACTTTGTCGCCAGATATCTTGACGATCGTGACGACGATCGAGTCGCCCAATCGGATGCGCTGTGATTCTTTGCGAGAGAGAACGAGCATCACCAACCTCCTTGCTTCCGCGGCCAGTAGTGAAATAATGTATAGTATTCGGCCGCAGTGTTGTCAAGCCCGCCGCCAGCCCAGCGCCCAGTGGTGGCGGGCATCCATGATTCGTCTCCAGCGCCACGCTATGTCGTCCCGAGGACGTTCGAAATTACACCCCGAACCGCTGACGATCGCCGTAGTTAGGCGGAACGCGGGGCGCATAGTTGCGAAGTTCTGCTAGCTCGACGGCGTAGCCGCATCGAGGTTGGGGGGAGCAATCAATTGCGTTCTACGGAAGCGCTCGCCGCGCGAACCGTAAAACAGGATCGTATTCCGGTCGGTTTCCCAAATCGCCGTTAGTTGGAGCGAGCGCGGACCGTGCAAACAAAAATACACGCCGCACGGGGCGCCGCAACGCACCAATACTTGTTCGGAAATTGGAAAGCTATTAACTTCTAATTGGTCCTTTTCACAAAGTGTTTCAATTACATAACGACGTAACGCATTTAGGTCATTGAGCCGCTGGGTTTCGGTCGGCATGCAACTTTGCTTCCTCTATTCATCCATGGGGTGGAGTCTCAACCGATTTGCTGATAAAGCGTTGGGGCGCGGAAGGGGGAGACGATGGCTTCCCTTTCAAGGTTTTGTGGGAGGCGACACTGCACCGTTCCACCGCGGTTCGGTCATCGTCTGACTTCTTCAGCTGTCTGACATGCTGACTTGGCCAGGCCACTGCCGAACCAATCGTCCTTGATTCCTATCCGCCCGCAGAAAATATATCGGTCGGCGAATGGGCGCACTTTTGGTGGACTTCGAGATTTGAGTAGATTGGAAAAACTGCGTGCAGTTTAATCGCGCATGATGATTCCGCCTGACGTCTGTCAACGGCGAAGCCGACACTTCTAAATCATCGCTCTGGAAAGATGCCGGCACCAAAATTGTCGCTCTTAGGAGCTTCCGCAATAGAAGCGGGCCGAGACAGATCCGCCGGGGGATCGTTGCGACGCTGTGGTCGCGGCTCATTGGTTCGACTGGCTGCTGGCTGCTGCGACGTTGGCCTAGCCATCGCGCCGGCGCTGTTGTTTGCCGGTACTTTTCGCGACATTGGGGCTGGTGCCGGATGGGGCGGATCGACGCGGGCCGGCCGCGAGCGCGGCGCGTCGGCATACTCGAAATCGAAATCGTCGTACCGCGAGATGTAGCCAGGCTGCTTCGCCCTTTCGATTTCGTCGTAAAACTCGCGAATGACCGATTCTTGAATCATTTCACGGCAATCGGAGTTGATCGGGTGTGCGATGTCGGCATAAAGTTTGGCACGGCCGTCGGCGTCCTTGGGCGCCCGGCCATCTTCGAGCCGCGAACCACATTGATTGCAGTGGGCGGCACGCAGGTGGTTCTTCATGCCGCACTTCGGACAGTGGGACGTGAGCTTGCGACTGGGCATCGCGACGAACGGGCCGTTGGTGCCTTCGATGATTTTCAAATCGCGAACCACGAAGCAATCGTCAAAAGTGATGCTGCAGAAGGCTTTGAGCCGCTCGCCAGGCTCTTCCATGAGTTTGATGCGAACCTCGGTGATCTCCACGGCTATTCTCCTTGCGAAGTCGTACTACCGGCAACTTTGAGTGGTAAAGATGAGTCCGAGTTGACGCGTTCTGAGTATCGTGGCCAGCCGCCGCGCATGCTGCGCGTGACGACAAACACCAAAGTAGGCTGAGCCGCTACCAGTCAGCTGATGTGTGACAAAGTCAAGCCGGGTGCAGGCCGTCCTGACTTGATCAATCCAGGGTGACAATTGGGTTGCGGCAGCTTGCAGCCGATTACTCATCCACTCGCCGAGATTACGGAAGTCGCCCCGCCTCAGCGCGGCCACAAGTTGCGCGAGGCTCGCCCGTCCCAGGTCGCGATCTTGCTGTTCGGCGCCTGACCGGTCGTCCCAGGCGCGGTACACGTCGGGCGTTGCCAGTCCGATCGGCGGCTTGACCACCACAAAATGCAGTGGCACCGTGCCGGTGATCGCTTCGATTCGTTCGCCGCGGCCGCGACAGATGGCCGGGCCCGAGGAGAGGAAAAACGGGACGTCGCTGCCAAGCTCAGCGGCTAAGCTCGCCAGACGGTCGCGGCTCCAACCCAGGCCCCAGTCTCGATTGCCCAATCGAAGCGCCGCCGCGGCGTCACTCGATCCGCCGCCTAGACCGGCCGCCGCCGGGATTCGCTTGACTAAGTGGACGTGTGCTCCGCGGTCGCAACCGCTCCGCTCTCGAAGTAGCTCCAAGGCACGGACGACCAGGTTCTCGGAACCAATCGGGATCGGTGTTTCCGCGGTCGCGCCGGTCGGCAACGATTGCTGGACAGTTACGTCGAGCGATATTGGCGCCAATTCGCCACGACTTGCGGAGCGATTTGTCGAGAACGTCAGCGAATCGTACAGCTGGATCGGTACCAGGAGCGTTTCCAGCTCGTGATAGCCGTCCGGACGTCGACCAAGAACTTCGAGATACAGGTTTAGTTTGGCCGGCGCGGGAACCGTCCATGGGGACTCGTCCTGGCGGAGGATCATCCTACACACCGCTCGAGCGCGGGCTCTTGCCCAGACGATAAGCAATCGCGGTTAACGTGATTCCGCGTTAACCCCCCGAACGTCGTTCGGACTTTCGCCGGGCTCACCTCGCGCTCGCCTACGACCCAATCATTGAGCGCGAATCCCGTCGTCTCCGCAAAACGCCAAAATCGAATCGATCGATTCTGCCGCAGAGACGCGCCCTAACTACGGACGCGAAAAAAAGTTTATAGCGTTCGTTAAGATACGTCAACGTGACGCTGAATGGGCACTCTCGCAGCACCGGAAAACTTCGAGTCGAAACAGCCCACCAATGTCAAACCAGGAAACTGCGCGGGTCTGCGTAAGACACAATCAACGATCGCGGGCGGCTTGAGCGGCCGGTTCATCAGATTGGTCCCAGCAGCCGTGAAATTAAAACGAGTTCAGTCCGCTGCGGCGTTTGCTTTGCGAAAGTCCGGCGTTAGTCATGGCCAGAGTAAACCAGCCGACGAATTATTGTCTCTCCGGCAACATGACATTCCTACAATCGTTGCTCGAACAATTGACTCGCAATTCGTTGAATATCGGCCTGAACTTCCTCGACTGCGCGATCGGCGTCGATCACGTGGATCTTGCTTCCCGACGGCGCCGCCTCGGTTAAGAAGCCGTCGCGGAGGCGACGACGATAGTCGGTTCCTTGCCGCTCCATTCGGTCGAGCGCGCGGTTTAGTCGGCGGTCGGCAGCCTCGGGCGGCATGTCCAAGAGGAAAACGCCATTGGGCCAGACTCCATCGGTCGCAACGCGTCCCACGATGCGGATTGTCTCCACGTCCAGCCCACCAGCATGGCCTTGATACACCAGGTTCGCCAGCAAGTAGCGGTCGGAGACAACGGTTCGGCCGTCGGAAAGTGCCGGGCGGATGATTTCGTCGACGAGCTGGGCTCGGGCCGCCATATAGAGCAGCATTTCGCTGCGGCGAGCAATAAGTGTCTGGTCATCGCTGTGGAGCAGTACCTCGCGAATCCGCTCGCCGAGCGACGTGCTGCCCGGGTCACGGCAGGCGACGACATCATGCCCACGCTGTTTGAGCCACATGCAAAAAAGGCTCATTTGCGTCGATTTGCCTACGCCATCAATTCCGTCGAATGAAAAGAACATAGAATCGCGACCGTTGCTAGGAAGTCCTTTGACAATCATTCGTAAGAATTGAGCCGGTGCTTGCCCGCATACTTTTCGACCATCGCCTGCGCGCGATGCGCAACTTGGCGACGAAGCTTGAGCGGCTTAATCACCTCGGCCTGGTCTCCATACCCAAGAATCCACCAAACTATTTCGTTGATTCCGGCGACCTTTGCGCGAAACAGTAGAGAGCCATCCTTTTGAAACTCCATCCGTTGCGTTTTGTGCCAAGCGACTTCCGAAACATTGCGGGCGACGAACGGTTCGAATCGCACGACGATTTCTTCGTCCGGGCCATCTGGAATGAAATGCCAGGCGTTCCCGAGATGCCGCTCCAGTGTGAAGCGTCTCGGCACATTATAGCGTTCGGGGAGCGTTTCGAGGCTTAGTATCCGCTTCAAGTTAAACGTTCGCACTTCGCGATGCAGCGACGAGCGACCAATCGCGTACCAACTATGCCGACAGAACAACAACTGATAAGGGCGTAGTTTGGTGGTGATCTTTTCCCATTCCGTGAGACTGTCATACTCGATGCGCACCACGCGATGACGCGTACGCGCCGCGACCAGCTGATGGTAGACGCTGCGTTTGTCGCCAATCGAACTCACGGGCGACGTCCAAATCTGAATCGCGCGGGTGACATGGCGCAGCTCCTCGCGCAGTCCAGACGGCAAGCTACTCTCAACCTTCAACATCGCAGTTTGGGCTGCTTCATGGAAAGGAAGCCGATCACCGCGGCCGAGTTGATTCGCCAGATCCATCAGCGAGAGGGCTTCGGCGGGCGTGAAATTGACGGGCGGTAGAAAAAACGCACCCGAGATAGAATAACGGTCGTGATCGGCGTCGAATTGGACCGGCACGCCCGATTGCCGCAAGGCGTCCAGATCGCGGAACATCGTCCGCCGACTTACGCCGCAGTTTTTCGCTAGGCCATCAGCGTTTTGCCCACTGCCAGATTGGAGCGTCTGCAGCAGTCGTAGCAGCCGCGTAATTCGCTTGATGTTCATCGTGGGGCGGCTGCTGATCTGACCCGGCTGCGAATTGCGACATCGCCGCCGTACGCCGGTCATACGGTGTTAGTATTGTACCACCCGAACGATCGGAATTCCTCAAATCGTCGCCACGAGCCTGATCGGAAGACGGCGCAGCCGACGGCATGCGTTGTGGCACTGTGGCCGGCGTCGGAATTCCTTCCGGAGTGGGCGCCTGCTCGGGCATTCCTTGCATCTGTCCCGATCCGTCGGCCGGGCAGCACGAGGAGTCGCAGCCGCTCGAGCATCCCTGCTCGACTGGTCCGCGGCTCAGCACATTCGGCCGCGTGTAGCCGTAGTTCAAATACAGGCCGGCGTCACGCTTGCGGGCTTCGC
Source organism: Lacipirellulaceae bacterium (assembly GCA_036499445.1). Taxonomy (GTDB): domain Bacteria; phylum Planctomycetota; class Planctomycetia; order Pirellulales; family Lacipirellulaceae; genus DASYDU01. Next base: position 6,531 of record DASYDU010000278.1, on the reverse strand, counting down.
GGAGGGCGTCGAAGTAGGCTTTGCCAGGCCAGGGGCCTTCCGCCAAGTAGATGCCGTTGTAGTCCAGCAGCGATCCCTTGCGGTAATGGACCTCCATGATCGACTTGTTGTAATCGATCAGGGCACGGTAATAGTCGGATTCGGCCTGAGCCCGCCGGCTTTGGGCGTCGAGCAACAGGTCGAGCGTCACACGGTCGGCCTCGTAGGCAGACTTCACCGCCTGGACTTCCTTTTCGGCCGCCACGCGGCGATTGAAATTGGTTTGCGCCAGACCGTAATTCAAATCGACGTCTCGGATCGAGTCGCCAAGTTGATGCGAGACTTCGAGCTCCAAGTCTTGGAGCAGGGCCCGCTCGCGGGCGATCAAGAGCTCCTGGTGTCGTACGCCGGAGAGCTCGCGTCGGAAACCGATCGGCACGGACAATTCCACGCCGACCTGCCATTCTTGGAAGTCGCCGTTAGTGATATTTCCAATCGCTGATGAACCAGGTTGGTTAAATGGAACGCCGGATTGATTGATCAGGTCGTCGCCCAAGCCGAGCCAGCGGTAGGTGCCCGTCGCGTCCAATCGCGGTAGCAGCAGATTCCGGGCGGCGATGAGCTCCAATTCACGCTGCTTGACTTGCCATTTCTCCTTGCGGATTTCGACTCGGCGCGTAAGAGCCTCGCAGTGAATGCCCGACCAATCGAAGGCCACGCGGGCAGTCGTCGGCTCGTCGGCTGGCCGGATCAGCCGTCCGTCTGACATCGACAGCCCCATCAGGTACCGCAAGCGGTTCTCAGTTCGATAGAGCTCGGTCAGCGCGGTCTCGACCTGGGCGCGGAACGAGAAGTATTGCGAACGGGCCTCGGCTTCGCGGTCGGCGCTGCCGCCGCGGGAACCGGTCCGCATCAGCGCGGCCGTCTTCTTCCAGGTCTCGAGCGCGCTGTCGCGGCCGAGTTTTTTGGCCGCCAAGTCTCGATACTTGAAATAAAGCTCCCAATAGGTCGCCTCCACGTCGAGCATTAAGCTGATGACGCCGCCTTCGAAGTCGGTGAGCGACTCGTCGGTGCGAAGGCGGGCAATCATCACGCCGTCGATTGGGTTGCCGATACCAGCGGCATATTGTTGGAAAGTGAGAGGGCCCGCGATCCGGTTGTATTGCGTACCGGCGCCTTGCAGCAACGGATGGCTGAAGCCAGCCTCGAAGTTTGACTGCCAGTCGCTGGTAAACACTCGCGCCGTGCGATTGTCGCTGTCGTAAGCCGTATTATTGCGGAAGGAAAATGTCGAGCCATCGGCCGTCGTCTTCGTGATGCCACTAGTGAAGTTTCCAGCGTCCTGCTGAAGCACGGGCGGACCGATTGGCGCAAATGTCGTGTTTTCCGGCCTGTCGTTCTTCTGCCACGTGACGCTCGAATCGAGCTGCGCGTCGAAAGCGGCCAAGGCCGCTTCGACGCCGGAACCATTGAATGGATCGCCCACGGACAGACCGGTGGTGCTTTCGGTGAGTGCGGGATCGTAGGTGGTCGTGACGGCCGCCGAATTAATTAAATTTCGGGACAGCGTTTCCTCGGAGGTACCGATGCCGAGGCTCTGCGCGGAGCCATTGATGCCCACGCCCAGTTTTCGCATCACCTGGCTGTTGCAGAGCGTAATGTGGACCGCCTCTTCGAGCGTCAGGTCCCACATCGTGTAGTTTTCATTGTTTTTGAGCGTTAGCGGCGGCAGCGCGCAGTTCACTTCATCTAGCCTGGGCTGCTCGACGTCCGGATACTCGATGTCGGTGGCAACGTCGAGATAGTGCGACAGATTCCCGTCCTTGCAGTAGAACGGCTGTTGCGGCTTGCAGCCCGTGGCGAGGACCGATCCGCTTAACACCAGCGACCAGAATTTGCGAGCTGGCTGGTTCATGCTGTAGCTTCCTGACTGAAGAGCTTGACTCGCGACTTGCGAACCGCGTCGGGCAATCGCCCAGGGACCGATCCGAATCGAGCACCGCAGCAGCACCAAGCCGCTCAAATGCCCAGTCCGTTTCCCCCCGGACTTTTGCCTGACGCTGAACGCAGCACTAGTGCGCGCGCCCATTGCCAGAGCAAACAGCACAACTGGTATCGTCGACCCAATCGTCAAACTTTGACGAAATTGGGTGGTTTGACGCGCGGTCTTGGAATCGGCAGCGTTGCCAGCAACGCGAGAAGTTGCCGAAGCACGAGATCTTAGCGGCCTAGCTTGCCGCCACTTGCCCGCAGGACGCTAATTCTCGTGGCGGCGCTAGAGATTCATGCCAGCGAAGTCGGCCAAGTCTGCTAGCTGTGTTACATTGCCCAACTGGCCGACGCGATGCGCCAGCATGCCAGCGGCGACAAACCGGTCGAACTCGACGAGCACGGCTTGCTCCACCATTCGCACAAGCCATGGCAGCACTTCGCGGGGCACGTCGCCACACGTCTCGCCGACGAGCGCGGTCTCGAAGTCGGCCCGCTCGGCTTTAGCGTCACTACGGTCCGTTAGCAGCGTGCCCTCGAACGAGAACCGCAACATCCCGTCCACATCCGAATTGGCGAGCCGGTAGACGCAGTGGGCGTTGTAGAGGAAATAAGAGTTCTCAGTACCGTGCGTTTCGATGGCCCGCTTCAGGTGCTCCGTGCGGGCTCGAAAGGCCGGCGAGGCGTCGAGCGGGACATCGGTCCGCCCCACTGACCGCAACGGCAGGCAATCGAACGCAATGTCGACGTAGGGATCCACGGCAAGCCCCCTCGCGCGCGATCTCTATTCGCGATTCCAGGCGACCGTCAGCCAGCCGTCATGAGTGGTGAATTCATTGGCGGCGAGCGGTCCGGCCTTGGCAAAATCGCCTGTCGGCTTGATTTCCTTGATCTCGATCGTCTTCGGAAAACCGCGCCCTTGATCGGATCGCTTTGTTAGCTCATCAATCAGGTTCTGCTTCTCGCCGGCCTGGGTCGCGGAGTGGCTTGTGAGCGGCTTCAAGTCGGGGCCGACCGGATAGGCATCCAAGTCTTGCCGCCGCAGCGTCACTCCGCCATCCGCAAGCTCGGGCGTGAAGGTGCCCGTCACGTCCCAACGAGTGAAGTCATGTGCAGATGAAAGATGGGCGATATGGAGTATCACACGGAGCTTATTGCCGTCCTCAAATGACACTTCGATCGGGCGTTCGCTATTGAACTTGAGCGACCACGGTTGAAAATCGGGGTCGTTCGTGGCGGCATGTTTGTCGAGGCGCTTTTCCCAAGCGTCTCGCAGCCACTTGGGAAGCGGCACATCGGCTTTGGTACCGTGTTCGGGGTCGTCTTCGCTGATCGTGGCGCCGGCGAGCAGAGTTGCCAAATAGTTGTTAGTGGCGGATTCATGCACCCGGACGACAAGATCCTTGTTTGCAGGAACCGCTGGCGGCGCCGTCGGCGCGCCTAGCTGCGCGTGGCTGGCCTGGGTCAGTTGCAACAGCAGTGAATCGTCGGTTGTGCTGAACCGGATGTCGTCCGGCAATTCGCCGCGCCGGGCCAGCGGCAGCCGATAGTCGTCATCGTATCGTTGACGGGCTTTGGCCAGCCGATCCCGGACCTCTTGATCGACACGACCTCGGATGCGCCCCTGGGCGTGATCCGTGGCAATCGAATCCGCCTGAGCGTGTTTCTGTTGTACTTGGCTCATGCCCATACGCGCCACGAGATTGCTACCCAGGCCGCCGCCGGCCTTGCTCACCGAATGGACGTCGGACTTTACGTGTGCGTCGACTTGGGCGGGCTTGGCCTGGAAGGCTGCGTCGGTCAACTCGACGACCTTGTTCGCGGTGAAATCGGTGTGTGCAGTCGAGCGGATGACGGCGGGGCCGTTTCGGCCGACATTTTCGGATTCCGTGTGTCCCTTGGTCGTCAATTGAACCGTAGCTCGGTCGGCCGACGGTACAGTCTTGGCCGACACGGAGCCGGTCGTGTGGCCGGTCCCGTGAATGCTTGTGCCCAGAATTGAATCTGTGATCGGGTCGGTGCGATTAAGGTTCTCGCCGGCCGAAGCACTAAGCAAATTGTCAGATGCTTCGACCAGGGCATTCGGCTGGGCGAACTTTGTCTTGATCGCGGCGACAAGCTCGGGCGACTGCCCTAGCACGCGGAAGACTTCGATCCGGCGGCCGATCGACGAGGCCAGCGCCGAGGAGGGCTGTTTCTGGTACTCGTCCAATTCGCTGGCGAGCACGTCGAGCTTCTTTCCATAGGCGTCGGCCTGGTTATCCGTGCGTGACAGACCGGACAAGTTGATGTATTTCCAGAGGCTGTCCGACACGCGACGGAATGGCGAAAGCTCCAAACCGTTTTCATCGCGATTAAGCTCGCCATATGTGATCATGAGCGGCGCAAGATCAGGCTGAGCGGCGGAAAGCTCTTTTTTCGTGTCGCCCAAAGCCAGATAGCTGATCCACTGCTTTCCGTTCGAACTCTTGGCACCGACGAAATTTTCCAAAGCCTGAATCTGCTTGGACACGTCGGCCTTCGCCGCGGCCAGCTGGTCGTCGGTGATCGAGGTGAATTTCTCGCGGGCCGTGCTGAGCGCGGTGGCAAGGTCGTCGTCGGCCTTGGCGACAGCGGACACAAATGACAGACCGAATGTCGCCGACAGCAACATCGTCGCGACGACGGAAGCCCAGGCGGGGAACCGGACTGAAGCGAGTCTTTGAACGCGAGTAAGGCGCATGATACAGGCCTCCTTTGTTTTGCCGACGAAGTTGTATTACCAATGAGAACTGAGTATTGCCAATGCGAACTCGGCCAGAGCCTTGAGCACCGATGGCCGGCATGAACGGGACCGCAGGATCGCTATTCCGACCGCCCATCAGCCGCCCAATCCGCCTCCTGTGCGGACATTTCGAGAATCCAACGGCTGGCCCGCAGATTTCCCCCAATCTACGACGGTCGTCGTAGATTGTCTATACGACAGTTCGGCCTAATCGAGTTGCCGAGCGGGGAATCCCAACCTGTTTCAGGTGGCCATCCTGTCACGGAAATCTATGGCAGCCGTACTAACACGCGTCGCCGGAACTCGTTTGCTAGTGCAAAAAGCACAGGAACGCCCACGATTCCCAAGTACCGCCCCAAGATCCCGAAGAAGTGATCACCGACGAGACCCGCAATTGTCATCAGAATCAGCACGGGAACGATTTCAAGTTTCGACGACCAGAATTGGCCGATCTCAGCCGAGCGTCCGTCCCGTCGCAACTCGATCACACGACCAACGATCTCGCCGCAATATGCCCCCCACAATAAGACGAAGTCGTCGTCCCGCTGAGGACCAAATTGCCACGTGAACACGTCGAACATGACGATGGATAGGACAACTCCAATTGCCGCTCCAACCAACTGGCCACGGCTCGCCCGCAATGGCCTCATCGGTATGCCCGCGGTCGGACAATTCAGCTGGACCTCATCAGACATTCGTTATTGCTCATGAAGTTTGAGAGAAGCTGCTTGAAATGTTTTGGTTGTGTTCGGGGCTATTTCCCCTCGCGCAGTGCATCGAAATACTGCTCGGACTGATCGCGCTGGTTCTTGGGGAGCCGCTCGATTGTGAGCGGATCGGCCGGCTCGGCGCTCTGGCTTGCCATCTCATCTTTGATCGATTGCTGGACTTGGCCCTTGATGTTCGGGCCCTCGACCAGGCCGCCGAAGACCGCCGCGCCGCGACCGGGGTCTTGATGCACCTGGGTATCGCGAAGATTGGTGGCGTTTTTCTCCAGCGGCCGCGGTCCTTTTCCCTTGCCCTGCCCTAGGCCCATCCCCGGCTCGCCATTTGTATTCTGGCCATTTTTCGCGAACGCGCCGCCTTGGCACTTTTCGCAGCCCTTGCCGTTGCAGTTGGGACAGACCATCGCGTCCTTAGCCATTTCGAGTTGGTTCATTGCCGCATCGAGAATTGGCGCTTCGTTCGCCTCCTTCTCCATCTGTTCCATTTGCTGCGCCATCTGGGAGAGCGCACTGGCGGCCTGGCCTGAGTTGCCGTTTTGCAGGCCTTGCTGCACCCGGCCAAGATGTTGCGCCATTTGTTGAAGCCGATCCAATTGCGGCTGTTGCTTTTGCATGTCATCGAGCTTTTGCTGCAGCTCGCCGGCTTTGGTCAAGTTGCCTTCGCGGCGCTCTTGCTCGATTTGCTTCTTGAGGTCGCTCATCGCTTGCTGGTGCGCTTCGGCTGCAGCCTCGATCTTGTCCTTCATTTCCTGGAGTTGTTTAGCGAGCTCGTCTTTCGCCTTGTCGTCCAGCTTGCCTTCCTGCAGTTGCTTGGCAAGCTTGCCGATTTCCTCGGTCGCTTTTTTCCAGTCGCCATCCTTCATGGCTTGGGCCACCTTTTCGCCCGGTCCGGCGCCCATGCTCTTCATCGATTGCAGTTGTTTTTGAATGGCTTCCTTGCCGCCGAGCTGCTCGCGGCGCTCTTCGAGCTGCTTGGCGAGGTCGTTGAGCTTGACCGCGGCCTTCGTCTTATCGAGGTCCTTTTTTTCGGTCAGCTCCTTCGTGCCTTGTTCGATCTGCTTGAAGAGGTCGCCG
>DASYDU010000277.1:0-4745 GCA_036499445.1 Lacipirellulaceae bacterium | reverse complement strand
TATATCCACCGGCACGCTTCCCCGTGGGTCGACGCTAACGATCGTAATGGATTGCGTGCCGCGGCGGCCCTGGTTCAGCAGGAGCGCGCAATCCTTGAGAGCTGGTGGGTAGGGCCGCTCAAGGACGAAGGCATTTTAACTCTCGGCTCAGCCGACGGTCTGTTGACTCCCCACGAGTGGTTTACCGGCGCCTCGATTTCGGAGTGCCAGAGCAAGCCAATTTGGACTTTTGATGCGCTCACCAGCACCGGCGTGGTGCGAGTGCATGCGGTTCTGTCGGAGTCCCGCGCACGGGGCGGGGATCCCTTGCCGCCGGATCTTGCGGGCCCGATTGCCGCACGGTTAAAGGCGATATGCCCTGTCCCGCAGGTGGGGTCATGAAGATCGCCATCACTGGAGCCAATGGCTTCCTGGGCCGGGCACTCACCAACGCAGCGAAATGCCGCGGTATTGATGTGGCCGTTCACTTTGGCCCGCCGCCCGCGAACGATGCTGCGACCTCGGACCATCGCCAGGAGGTCGATATCTGTGACGTCAATTCACTTGCTGCTCTCTTCGTGGGGGCCGATGCGATTATCCATCTTGCCGGTCCGAGCGACGTCGCCGGTTCGTTCCGCGATCCAGCGGAAACAACGAGAGCCCATGTTGCCGGGACAGCCGCTGTTCTGGACGCGGCGCACCGCTCGCAGGCCGGCCGGCTAATCTATATTTCCTCGGCGGAAGTCTACGGTCGCACTGATGGTGTGCCGATTAAGGAGACGGCGGCGCTTTTGCCGCTATCGCCCTATGGCGCGGCAAAGGCCGCTGCGGAGCTGCTGGTTGCGACAGCCTTGCGTCGCGGCGAACTCGACAGTGCAATTGTGTTGCGTCCGTTTTCCGTTTATGGCCCTGGCGGGCGAAGAACGAGCGTGCTTGGCCGCATGCTTGCCCAGATCCAGCGACGCGAGCCATTACGCGTTTTCAGTACTCGTCCAGTCCGCGACTACGTGCACGTTGACGACGTGGTCGCGGGCATCCTGTGCGCATTGTCCTATGATGCGTCCGGTCTGCTCACCGCGAATATTGCGAGCGGCCAGGGAATCAGTGTTGGCGAACTGGGAAGAGCGCTTGCCACACTCACTGGATCGCCTGCTGGCATTATCGAAGTTCCGGATGCGGATCGGCCACTCAGTCACGACATCAATCATCTCGTCGGAGATGCATCGGTAGCGAAAAGCGAGTTGGGCTGGCGGCCAACGATCGATTTGGATACCGGCCTCCGCCAATGCCTGGACGCTGCCGAGGTAGCTTCATGACTCGCCCGGTATTGATCACCGGCGCTCAAGGCTTTGTGGGCCGGTATCTCGCAGCCGCTCTGCTGAGAGACGGCAGCAATGAGGTGGTCGGCCTCGGGCGGTCGCCGGCCAACCCAGCTCGTTTTACGCACCGGGTAAGCGTCAATCGGACAGTCGTGCCGGCGCCGGTACCTGTCGAAATACGCCCCTGCGGGAATTACAGATATGTCCAGCTTGACCTTACTGACGAAGCTGCGGTGCATGGTCTAATCGCTCAGACACGACCCAGCATCGTGTTTCATCTCGCGGGCTCGCTACGTGATGAGCCGTTCGACGCGCTGCTATCCAACAATATCCGCGTGACTCATAACGTTTGCAAGGCGCTGGCAGAAGTCGGCGGCGCTACACGTCTGGTCTTTGCGTCATCGGGGTCAGTGTACGGTGATCTCGCGGCGGGCGGCGCGCCGCTGTGTGAAAGCGGAGCTACGCGTCCAATCGACCTTTATTCTGTCACCAAGCGCGCCAGTGAGGACATTGTCAGAGTATTCGGCTCCGCAGCAGGGATGACCGCCATCATAGCGCGCATTTTCAATGTAGCGGGTCCCGGTCAGGAAGAGCGCCACCTCGTTGGCCGGGTTGCGAGCCAGATTGCAGATGTGCTGCGCGGAACGGCGCACTCAATTCGCGTGGGACCTCTTGTGACGTCCCGTGATTTCATCGACGTCCGCGACGTTGCGACTGCACTTGTCGCGCTTGCCGAAAGTGGAGCGGCTAATTCGATCTATAATGTTGCATCCGGCCAGGAGATCGAAGTGCATCGCATCCTCGACCATCTTTTGAAGGCGACGGGAGACAAGCGTCCAACCATCGAGCAAATCGAGGGGCGCCGTACCGACTTCTCTCGTCAGATCGTGGATGTTGGCGCGTTGCGCGCACACGGCTGGAGGCCGGCATTCACGCTTCAGCAGAGTTTGGATGACGTGTTGCGCTACTACCTCGAACTCGGACGAAGTGCAGATGGCTGAGGTGCTCGGCGTTGACGTTGGCGGCTCCAAGATCCTGGCCCACGTCGGCAACGGACCCCCACTGTGGTCGCGTCGCGTCGGAAATAGCCGTTGCTGCGGGCCTGCCTTGCTCATTGAAACACTGCTTGCCTTGGTCGACGAGGCGACAGCGGCCGGCCACGCGATAAAGGCTGTAGGCCTTGGCTTTCCAGGGCTCGTCGATAGAAATTACGGTCATGTACGTTCGTCAGTAATTCTGGACGGCTGGCGGAATGTGCCGCTGACCGCTCTTCTCGAGAAGCGACTGGGCATCCCCGTCGCGATCGATAACGACGTCAATTGCTACGCATTGGCGGAGCTTGCGCTTCGCGCTCCACGCCCGTCGTTTCTGCTGGTTAGTATAGGGACCGGGATTGGCGGAGCCCTTGTGCTGGACGGCCGCCTCCATCGCGGAGCCTCTAGCCTGGCTGGCGAGATAGGTCACATGGTGGTGCGGACCGACGGGCCGGTCTGCGAATGCGGCCGACGAGGTTGCCTTGGAGTTATGGCGGGAGGCGAAAGTATTCAGCGCGCACTCGGCATCAGTGCCGAGGTGCTGGAGCAACGGGCTGCGGCTGACGATTCGATCGTACTTAAGGCAGTGTCGTGCGCCGCTGGCCTGGTTGGAGAGGCGTTGGCGAGTGCGCTGAATCTTCTGGATGTTGGATTAGTCGTCCTGAGCGGCGGGCTTGCAGGCCATTTTATTCCGACTGCGACGCGTGTAGCGCGAGCACACGCGTTCTCGGAAATTGCCACCGAGACGATATTCGATTTGGCGCGCGCGGGGTCTGGTGGTGGCGCCGCCGGCGCGGCTCTGCTTGCGCGCTCGGAATGGGAGCGGCGCAATGGCTGACCGGCCCGTCCTGACGATTATCGGCGGCGGGGTGTGGGTCGCGGCGCTCGTTGAGCAGCTTCTGGTCGCGATCAAGGAACAGGCATTGGAGATTCGCCTGGTTGCTCGAGACTCTGATCGATTAGGGGTCATCGCCGACTACTGCCGTCGTATCTCAATTAGCCGAGCAAATTGGCGCATCCTGACGCAAACGCTCGATGCCGGGCTCGATGGAGTGGACGTTTGCGTACTGCTGTTTCGAGTTGGCGGATTGGCGGCACGCGAGTTGGACGAAAATTTCCCGCGGCGTTTCGGACTGGTTGGAGACGAAGGGCTCGGCGCTGGCGGTTACGCTAACGCACTACGAACGTTACCAACCATGTCAACGATCGCACGGAAGCTGGCCGTTGCTTCGCCAGACGTTATTGCCATCAATCTGGTAGCTCCACTTGGCATGACGACCCGCGTGCTTTTGGAGCAAGGGCTAAATGCTGTCGGGCTCTGCGAATTACCCATAACAACCGAACGCGCGCTGCGAAAGACGTTGCCGCCGGATAAATCTGTGCAAGCACTGAACTTCACCGGCCTCAATCACCTAGGCTGGTTTTGGTCGTCTGGCGCGGATTTACGATTGTTCGAGCAAGCGACGGCGGCCCGGTTGGTTGACGAAGACGTCCTCCGCCATTTCGGTGCTGCTCCACTTCATTACTACTACAAGGTATTCAATCACGCAGCGGCACGCGCCTTGGGAGTTGCTGACGGCGCGGGTCGGGCACAAGAGCTTGGCCGGATCTCAGCCGCGACCCTTCGCGAATTCGGCTCGGGCGTGCTTCACCCGCCGTCGCTTCATAAACGTATGATGCCATGGTTTGACGATGCTCTGGTGCCGGTGCTTGGTGCGCTACTCGACGGGGGTCGCTGGCACGGCTTTGCGAATTTGCGGCCGACAGTAGATACCGATTGGTGTGCGGCAGATACGGTTATTGAGGGAAGATCGACTTTGGAGCGAGCGTCGATGAGGCTGGAGGAGGTGCCACGGCCAACCAACGCCAACCTGACTCGTTTCCTCAGCTCGGCGGCGCGTGCGGATGCTTGCATCTACCGAGCAGCCTTAAGCGGCGATGTAGCGCGGAATGTGCGAATTGCCCTGGAGGAGGGCCCACTCAATCCCCCTCGATCCCATCTGTCCGAGCTAACCCGCGCGATCTGTGACGCGGGAGGGCAGTTTCTTCCCTGAGCGGAAGAACCTTTCTGCCGGGCGAAGGGCACTCCTTCGGGGGGAGCAAATCAGCAAACCCTGTCCAGCCCCCTCGCAAAAAATATTCCGCTTAACATGGAAGCCAAATCACCGGCTTATCTTGGGCATCTCACCCGAATGAGGGGGCGGCTCGCGATCGTCACGAACGTTGCGGTGAGATGCGGTGGACGCGGACGCGCTTTTTGACGAACAGCGCAGAGGCGGACGGCGAAGTCGTGTGGTTCTGACGCCCCGACGCTGGCGTTCAAGTCGGCGGGAAGTATCCCGCCGGTGACGGTGACAACAAAGCCCGGTCACCGGGAAGAGCACGAAGTAAGCCGTAAACCATCGCGCAGGGA
>DASYDU010000276.1:0-6940 GCA_036499445.1 Lacipirellulaceae bacterium | reverse complement strand
CGCCGCCGCTGACCTCAGTATTTCGCCAAGTGCTTGCGCCGCCTCGCTGGACGAGTCGTGGTGGCATGTCTTCAATCGGCATCGGATATCTCGCAATGCGTCACGGCCTCGACGCATTTTGGGAAACGCTGCCCGTCGGTCAATATGAATACCCAGATTGGCTGTGTTTCGGAGGCCGCGGCCGATCCGAATGCGCCGACATTCTGGAACGCTTCCTGCCGTCGCGCCTCAACCGGGCGGAACAAGTTATTCACCTGGACTACCACACGGGGCTTGGCCACTGGGGTACCGGCAAATTGCTTCTGCCCGAAGGCGATTCGGCCGAGAATCTAGCGTGGTGGAAAACTCAATTCGGTCCCGCGCAAGTGCATGGTCCCGCGCCCGGTGAGCGCGCTTACGAAGTGCGTGGTGGTCTTGGCGAATGGCTACAAACCAGGTTTCCCCACTGCCGCTACCGATTTGCAACAGCTGAATTTGGCACGTACTCTCCATTTCGCATGCTCAAGGCGCTGGTTGACGAGTTGCGACTTTACACGGAGTCTCGTGTACGCTCCGCCGATCACCCATCGCGCCGCCGGTTGAGCGACGCCTTCGTGCCTCCCCGTCCGAGTTGGCGCATCAAAACACTTCAACTTGGGCTTGAGTGGGCTTGCCAGTCGACGAACCTACTCTGGCCAACTGGGGACTAACTAACCGGCCGTAGCGTCGGAATCTATCGTGATGCCGTGCGCGCGGACGACTTGTCCGCGCGGACAACCCGCTTGAATTTTCCGTCGGCCGGCGCGGCCAATCGGCGCACAACATCTAGCGCGACAACGCATTCCGGTTCGATGCCATTAGCGCGCAATTGCTCGCCGATAATCCTAGTTGCTTGATCTCGATCAAACGACACGTCCGGTAGTGGCTCAAGCAGCACGCGCACGCGATTGTTCGCGGTTTGCACCAATTGATATTCGCGCACGTCCAACAGCGACTCGACCGCAACTTGCACGATTCCCGCCGAAACCTCGCGGACACCGGAATTGGTTGGCAGCGTCAGCATATCGGAATCTCGTCCTTCGACACGTGCAATGAGTGGCAATTGGCTGCCGCAACTGCACGGTTCAGCCGCCATCGTCACTCGATCGCCGATTTCGTACCGAATAATCGGCTGCACCAAATTCGCTAAATTGGTGATCAGTACTTTAGCCCCTTGTGTGCCGGAGGGAACCCGCCGATTCTCCTCATCCACGACTTCTAAAATCGCCCAGTCCGCGTTGACGTGCATACCTCCGCTCGTCGGGCAGCCATTTGACAGAAAGAGGCACTCGCCCATCGCGTAGTCGTCGAGAATTGGTGCTCCAAATACTCGTTCATAATGCTCGCGAGCTTGCGGTAAGAGGCATTCGCTAATATTTACCACTTGCTCGAGGTCGGGCTTCAGCGTCAGTCGTCCCTGTTCGATCTGCCGGGCGAGCTCGTGCAACATGCTTGCATACCCGGTCAGGTGTGTCGGACGGAACTCATTCAATCGATCGACCAAATCGGCATCTCCGACCGACAGCCTCAAGACTCGAATGTACGAGCGCACGCCTTCTGGCAAGTATTCAAAGGCGGTGCTCGATGGGTAGAAACCAGGCTTAAGCACGACGCTTGCGAGGCGCGCCGGACGAACCCACCTCCGGAAAGTCTCTCGCACGTCGAGCTTTCGACGATTTCCTCGCGATGCCTGGAGTGCGAACAGCAGCTCGATATTGTCCTGCGGATAGATGAGCAGGAGCGGCCGGCCCTCGCTCCCAGAAGTGTGGCTGACAACATACTTGTCGAGGAAATACCTTCCGAGATTGCGGCCGTCAAGAAGGAATCGTTCGACGTCGCCACGCCGGACATCGTCGACCGTCAGCGTCTCATTGAAATGCTCCATTAGCTCCGACTTGTTGGAGGTCGGAATGTCACTCAATTCAACTCGCTCGGGATTGAGCCCGTCAAACTTGTCGCGATAATACGGCGAGTAAGTTTGAGAGTGGCGGATAAGCTTTACTAATCTTCGTCGTTGCTGGCGGAGGATCTCAGCTTGCGATCTCGCGGCCAAATGTTGTAATGCGATCGCCTTTGCGCCAAAAGTCAAAGTCTGCCAAAATGTCGCCGTCATCTGCCCCACGCGGTTGAACTCCGCCTCCCAAACGCTGGATATTCGGGAACGAACTTGTGCATACGGTGTGCCATCAAACCGGTGGTGTTAGCAGCACCCCGGCGTTCCATGATTTCTCTGAGAACCAGACACTGTCTTCGGCCACTGCGATGTGGAGCAAGCTGATCACCTGCAAAACAACTGTCTTACAATAATAGCGCCACTACGCGGTTTCAGGTGATACGTGTGTGCCCCCGATGTAACGCTCCCATGTTGGGGCGGTAATAGAAGAAGGACGGCTGGTATTTTGCACCTTCGTTTTTTGCCGATGCGATGGTTTGCTCGCCCTGTAGTTTCTGGCCTGCTGTTGAAAACCTAATCCAGTTGTTATGAAGGTCTAGGTGCCCTTGAGCAAAGAGACCTTGATGACGACGAAGCGAGGCGACGCTGCGCCAGACGCACGAGAAGATCTGACGCAGGAAATGTCCATACAAGTGTGGAAGAGTCTCAACCGTTTTGCTGAGCTGGTCGAATCGACTAATGGGCCTGTCGTATCGCGATCAATAAGGCACCTACATAGGAAATGAAACTAGAAGCTAGGCACCGTGACCGCAAAGAGTTGGGCCGACAGAGTCGCTTTGTGGCGTATTTGTTGTAAGTAATCGGTAGTTCGAGTTACCAATACTTTTGGAATGAGGTTTGGTATTGCGGGGCGATGACCAAAAGTCACTCTTCATGAACTGGCTTGGCGAGCATGCTTCCTCAGTCATGGAGGTGGCGCGCGCTCGCACCCCTCGCCAACGAGGAATGGGGTGAATGTGCTTACTTTTGTGCGAGGTTTCGAATATGAACGGTCAGCGTTGTAGTTTAGTCCTGCTTTCAATTGCGGTGCACTGTTGCTTTGGTTTACCGATCGCGTCGTCGCAGAACCTGACGGATCAATGGGTCGAGAAAGCGGCTGCGCCGTTGGTTGAAAATCGAGTCGCCGATGGCCTGTCGGTTGGTTACATCGAAGGCGACCACTGGGGAATTGTGCACCTGGGAAGCTCGAGCCAATCCGGGAAAAAACCCGACAACTTGACCATCTATGAGTTAGGATCGATTAGCAAGGTCTTCACAGGGTTATTGCTGGCCGATGCGGTCGTACGAGGCGAGATTGATTTGAATGCGGCAGCGGACGTTGCCAATCCGGCTGGGATTCGGTTGCCGTCGCGTGATGGCACGTCGATCAAGTGGATTGATCTGAGTACCCACCGGGCAGGGCTACCACGACTTCCAAGCAATTTGCCGCTGACCAATTTGAAGAATCCATATCGTGATTACGACTCAAAAAAGGCAGCGGCTTTTCTGAACCAATACCAACTGCCCCGTCGGCCCGGCGAATCGCAGGAATACTCCAATGTCGGCGAGGCCGTTCTTGGATATCTGGTCGCCGAGAAGGCGGGCAAATCCTATCAACAGTTGCTGCAGGTAAGAATCGCAGAGCCGCTGCGAATGACCGATTGCACCGTTTCCCTAAGCAGCGATCAGAGCAAACGGTTGGCCACGCCGCATGATAAATTCGGCTCTACCACACCGCTCTGGACGTTTTCGGACCTGCCGGGTGCTGGCGGCGTTCATGCAACGATGCGTGACATGATGCGTTTTGCAAAAGCTCAATTGACTCCGCCAGCTGGCGCACTCGGCGAAGCAATTGAGCTCGCTTGGAAGCAACAGCGGGACGCGGACGCATCGGGTCCCGCGATGGGACTGAGCTGGATGATTGCGGGCGACGGCCAGACTCGTTGGCACAACGGCCAGACCGGCGGATCACATTCGGCACTCTTCGTCAATCGTGAGTTAAACTGCGCGGTCGTCGTGTTGTGCAACACCGCCGTAACCAACGAAGTTGACCAACTGGCGATGCAGTTGGTACAGAAAGCAGCAGACCAGGACGTACAACCAGCAACAAGCAAAACTGTAAAACCGGAACCAAGCGATACTTCTAAGCATGATTCGAATAGTCCCGCCATCGATTCGAATCTTCGCAGTCGGTTGGTTGGTCGTTATCAGTTGGCAGCGGATTTTATTTTCACTGTTCGTGATCGTGACGGACACTTGATGGTCGGTATTACCAATCAACCCACTCAAGAGGTCTATCCTGACTCTCCCACGCAATGGTCCTACCATGGGGTCGACGCCACACTGGAATTCGATCTGCCGAAAACCGGTCGTGCCAAGAACCTGGTTTTACATCAAAATGGCGCTAATCAGACTGCTCGACGAATTGATTGAGCCGTCAATGCGTCGGCTGATGGTCTGACAGCTTCGACCGATAAGGTTTCGCGTTGCAGGACGAAGACCAAAAATCGGTGTTCATGACCTGGCTTGGCGAGCATGGCTCGTCGGTCATGAAGGTGGCGCGCGCGTACACGCTCACCAGCGACGAATGCCAGGATCTCGCGCAGGAGATCCTGCTCCAAGCCTGGCGTTCGTTGCCGAACTTCGCCGGTAAGGCCAGCGCGTCGACGTGGTTCTATCGCGTGGCACTGCAAACCGCGATGAACTGGCAACGCAAGGACAGGCCGCGCCGCGCAAGGCAGCAACCGCTCGTGGAAGTGCAAGTCTTGATAATTGACGGGGCGAGCAGCGCCGAGCAAGCGCAGCAGCGAGAGACCGTTGAGCAGCTATATCAAGCAATTCACCAGTTGCCGAAAACTGATGCCGCATTGGTGCTCTTGTACCTGGACGAACTGAGTTACCGCGAGATGGCCGAAGTTCTCGGCATCTCCGAGAGCAACGTGGGCGTGAAGCTCAACCGGGCCAAAAAAACTCTCAGCGCACTGATGAATGGGAGACCAAATGGACCCTGACAGTTATCAAAAGGCCTGGCACGCGCAGTCGTCGCAGACGCGCGTCACGATCGATGCTGACTTGCTCCGCAAAGAAGTCCAACGCTCGGAGCAGAATTTTCGCGCAATGATCTTCGGCCGCGACTTTCGCGAGCTTGCCATCGGGCTGGTGATGCTCCCCTTGTGGTTCTACCTAGGCCACAGGTACTCGTTGCCTTGGACCTGGTGGCTGGCAATTCCGGCAATCACGTGGGTCTGCCTGTTCATCGTGGTAGATCGAATCCGTCACAAACAGTGGCCAAGCAGGCCGGGCGAACCACTGATCGACTGCGTAAACTCCTCATTAACTCAAGTGGAGCATCAAATCTGGTTACTGCGAAACGTGTTTTGGTGGTACCTCCTGCCGTTTACGATCGCCATCATGGCGTTCTTTACGCAGTCAGCCTGGTTGAACAACTCGGGGTTCTGGCCGATCACATTCGCCCTCGCGCCGTTCGTCCTATTTCTGCTCGTCCTCTATGGTTTTGTGTACTACCTGAACCAATACGCCGTACGTCGGGACCTCGTGCCACGGCGCGAGGAGCTGCTCACGCTCCGAGCAAGTCTCGGCGACGAAACCACTGGCGAACATGTGTCCGCGACGACTCTTGACGACATCAAGAATCCTGGCGTGCTTGGGCAAGCGTTGTTCGTCACCGTGCTGTCTGCCGTGGCAGTCGCCTTGATGTTTCTGGCAGACAGTTGGTTTCCGAGCGGCAATCATGCTCTCCAGAGCAATCGTGGGACGCCAGCGACATTTGCCAACTTGATCACCGACCTTCGTCGCGAGAAGAAACTCGTCGGACTCGCCGCGATGGTGACCGTCGATGGGCAAGTGGTCGCCTCTGCGGTTGATGGCGAGCGGAAGGTAGACAGCGGCGTGGAGCTCGAGATCGACGATCGTTGGCACCTCGGCGCCATCGCCCAGTCTATCACCGCCACCATGATCGCGCGTCTCGTCGAGTCGGGCCAACTCAGTTGGTCCACCACCGTCGGCGAGTGTTTCCCCGAAGCTCAGATCCACGACGATTGGAAGCCGGTCACGTTCAAGGAGCTGCTAACCAACACCGCGGGCGCGCCGGCGAACTTCCCTATCGGCATTTGGTTGGAGAAACCAGCGCTCGGTCCCGAATGTACGCTCGCCCGTCGAAAAGCCGTGCTGGATGTCCTCGCTGAAAAGCCGGTCCATCCACCGGGCGAGAAATATGAATATTCCAACGTCGGCTACACCATCGCCGCTGCCATGGTCGAAAAGATCACCGGCCAGACTTGGGACAGTCTCGTGAGACGAGAAGTATTCGACCCGCTTTCGCTCACCGGCACCGGCTTCGGACCGCCCAAGAGCCCGGACGAGTCGCTCCCGCAGCCGCGCGGCCACCGCCCGCTTCCCGGTTCGAAACTCGCTGTGGGCGACGACGTCGACAACACTCCCATCATCGGCCCAGCAGGCGGCGTGCACATGTCGCTCGCTGACCTCTCGGCCTTTGGCACCGAACATCTCCGCGGCGACCGCGGCACCGGCAAGCTTCTCTCCGCCGAGACCTACAAACTGCTCCACGCACCAACTCTCGGCCAGTACGCGTGCGGCTGGGTCCGCAATCAACCCGGCACGGCAATTCCGTACACCGTCTACTGGCACAATGGCACGAACACGCTGTGGTACGCGCTCGTGGTGTTCATCCCGGAGAAGAACATGGTCGTCGCCGTCACCTCGAACGACGGCGACACAACGCAGGCCGAAGACGCCGCCTGGAAAATTGTCCGCTTCGCCATCAACGATTTAAAGCCCGCCGCCGACTTCCCGAGAAAATCCCCCTTCGCCGGAGTGCGCTGGCAGCAATCCCAACCGGAGGTCCAAATCGGCGGCGAGTGGGTCAAGCTCGTCTCGCTCGACGACGTCTCTGCCGCCGAAATTGTGACTTTCAGCCAGCAGACTTACGGCAGTAAGTGGCAGAAGCGA
>DASYDU010000275.1:0-10641 GCA_036499445.1 Lacipirellulaceae bacterium | reverse complement strand
CGTCGGAGCTCCCAGATTTGTCGCCGCCATGTCACTGCCGTCGACTGATTGCTCTCGCGTGCCCTCTACGGCTGCGCGCTTTGCCGGTGGCGTGGTATTCGGTTCGCCCACGGTCACGACCAGATTGCCGATCTTATGTTGGCCCGCCGGCAGGTCGGAGTCTTCCAAATACAGTTGACCCACTCCAGAGATGCGACTTAGCTCAGCTTCCGGCGTGCGACCGGCAATGTACACCTTGGAATTCTTTAGTTCCAAGTTTCCTGCCAGCCCGCCCATCAGATAAATCATCGCATACGACTGGGTCGTGATTCGGCCGGTGAATTTGCCGGTGACCACTAAGTCGAAATACGACTTCGCTGTGACCTGACCCGACAAATCGCCGTTCACCAGCGCGGTGGCATAACTGTCAAAGAGCAAATAGCCCCCCATTGACCCGAAGCAGGCCACCGATCCGTAGCTGTGCACCATCACGTTGGCGCCCGGCTCCACGCCCTTCAAAAACAGCAGCGTGGCGTAGTTCTTGGTGCCCACGTTCCAAGTGAGAGGCACAAGATAGGCGTTCGGACCGGTCACGTTCTCATAGGGCGCGTCGAGTTTTTCTCGCACCACGCGATAAGCGCTGGCGTCCGTGTCGGCGTGTCCCAAAATGTTCGGCCACGCATCGGGCGTCGGATACCGTTCCAATTGTTTTGGATCGGGCGCCCTCCAGGGCTGTTGTGGAAAGCCCGAATCGAAATCGAGATTGTACGTGACCAGTATTTGGCGATACTCCTCGAGCGCGTCGGCCGCACTCGAAACCAACTTAGGACTTGTCGCGCCGGCACCAGCATCCGGTTGCTGTTCCGCTTGAATTGGGCTGGGGACGTACAGCACTCCAGCGGCCGCGGCAACGAGCAAACCGCCCAACACGACGAGCAGCGACTTTCGGGACACCAGCATCGGATCGTCTTCCAATTGAAGTATGCGACGAATTCGCGCGCGCAATGGCCCAGCTGCCATCGCCGACGATGCTGCCGGATAAAACAGCACACTTCGCGGCATCTGGGCCGCCAGCGCCACGAGCAACTCGGCATAGGCGTGCGGCTGCTCGGTGCGACCAATCACCACCGCGTCGCAACATGCTTCGCGCTCCCGCCGCACCCAACTCGACACAAGCCACACCATCGGATGAAAGAACAACAGCGACTCGATGATCCGCTGCACGAGATTCACCAAATTGTCCCACCGCCGGACGTGGGCCAATTCGTGCAGCAGGACCATCTCTAGTTCGTCCATCGACCAGCCCGTGAGCGCCGCCGGCGGCAACAGAATAATTGGCCGTACGATGCCCACCAAGACCGGCGCGGCAACACGCTCGCACACCGCCACGGCCACGCGACGTGTGATTTGCATCGCCTTCGTCACCCGCGCACACGCCTCCGTAATTGGCCCCTCGTTAATCAATTGACTCGTGCGACGCAATCGCTCAGCGCCGACAACACCGGTCGTAAGCACGGCAAACGTGAGGGGCGTGCCAAAGAGCCACAGCCAGGGCAGATAGCACGCGCATGATTCGCACATGGCCGCAAGTTCCGTCAACGTGACGTCGTCGGCAACTCTCATCAGTTCCGGCGAGTCACCTGGCTGTCGGCTCTGTCGGGGGTTCGCTGCGGACTCCATCGGCTCCAGCATATCGTCATCACCGAGAATTGAATTGCCAGGTTGGCACGCGACAACCGTTGCATCGACGCGCATGTTTGTGGTGTCGCCATGCCCCGCGAGCCAGACCGCAACACCAACCGGCGACGCGGCCAGCAAACCCAACGCCACAAGCGCCAGCGTGTATCGCACATGGGCCGGCGCGCGACGCACAGTCAAACGGCACACCACGGCCCCAATTCCCACAATCGACCCCACCCAAAGAAAATGGAGCATCGTCCAACCGGCCAGTTGCCACGGCTCAATGCCGCCCAGTCGCGCAAGAGTATTCATCGCTAGATTCCCGTGATCTCAGGATTTCGAGGATTTCGCACGCTGTGAATCGATCAATTTACGAAGCTCGGCCAATTCGACATCGGACAACTTTCCCCGTTCGACCAAGTGGGCCACGAGCTGCTGGGCCGAGCCGTCGAAGACGCCGTCGACCAGCTTGCCGACCAGGCTCTTGGCGGCCGCCGAGTGAGTCACAATCGCCGACCACTTTTGCCCGCGCCCGCCGACTTGTTTGCGCCGCACTAGCCCTTTGTCGAGCATCACGCGAAGCATCGTGGCCACGGTCGTCGTGGCCACCGGCCGGTCGCGGCGCAAATCTTCACACACTTCGCTGAGCGATGCGGAGCCGCGGCTCCACAGCGCTCGCAAAATTTCCAGTTCGCCGTCCGTTGGATGTTGACTGGCAGGTCGAGCCATCAGTGATTCCTTCGCATCGTAAATCGTCGCGGAGTACCGCAATATTCGTTGTGGCGGTACGCAGTTATTCCTCGCCGGCTCGTATTCTAAAGAATTAGAATACCTGCGTCAATAGAGACGCTTATCAGCCGCAGAAGAATATGGAGGGACCGGCGTCAACGTAGGTCGCAAAGACGCGAATTTGGACAGGATTTGCCGGATCGGCCGCATGGATTAGCGAAGTAGGAAACGACCGTTCATCACTCAAAGTCCATCCTGTGCATCTTGTTAATCCTGTCTAACATATTTCCTGCTGGTTGCCGGCTACTCGAAGATCAGCAGACCAAACTGGTCCGGTGAATCTTCGTTCGCGTCGCCGCCGGTCCACGTCTCATACCCAACCTTGGGAATCGTCCGCCGTATCGCCACGGCCCAAACCTGCCGCGCCGACGGCGGCTCGGCGACCAATTCCGCCAGCGGAATCGCGGCTTCTACGGACCAAGACGATTCATCGCTGTCGGCCGCGACGTACCACGTCGGATCCCATGTCGCGTCGCCGCAGCAGGCGTCGCGTGTCCAGCCACGATCGTCGACCGTTAGTTCGAAGGCGGTCGTATAGTCACGATCAACATCCAGTCGCACAGTCACGCGATCGTGCTGCGACAGATCGGCGTCGCGCGGCCGCGTCCGATCATCCGGAGAGTAATCGACGCCAGTGGCTTTCGAGCAACGAATGGCCAGGTAAAGATATTCGCTATCGCACGCGAATCGCACTTCGCTGGTAGTTGGGCCGGTCTCGCGTTTGCCGGCGGGCATCTGCGCTGCCGCCAAGTCAGCCTGTCGTCCGGCATCGGCAGTGCGAAGTCGCAGCCGCTCCGCCTTTTGCCAAAACGCTTCGACAAGTTTGCCATCAAGGTGCGGTCGTTCCGTGGTTCGTCGACAGCTGCCGAGAGTTTTCGGTGGCGGCGAGCCTTTAGGGTTAATAAACCACTGCTCAGTTTCGGCACAGCGGCGCCACGGATCAGTTTCGGGCAACTGGTGCAGCGTCAAGAAGTATCGCTCCGCCGGATTGCTGAAGCCTAGCCCCCGATCGGCAACGACGAGCGGAAACCGAACGCTCGGCTCGGCATAGAGCGATGGCCTGGCCTGTTCCAGATATTCGCCCAACAGCTTGGCTCGCCGCAAACGATCGTCGCGCGAAAGGCCGACAGTCGGCCGCGTGTCAGAGTCCAATCTCGTAACGGCGCTCGTTTGCTGGACGGCGCTCGCCACGGTATCAGTTTTCGCCTGTCCCATGCCGGTCGCCGCCCGGTTCGTCATCCGCTGTGCCATCTCGCTGCTGGCATAGAATTGCACAAGCCATTTGAGCGCCGGCTCGGCAAGTGGATGCTCTGGCCAGCGGCGGGCGAGAAGCGAATACGTATCGGCCGCCAAATCGAGCTTTCCGGCCGCTCGATATTGCTCGGCCAATTGAAACAACAATTCGCCGCCGCTCTTGGCGTCGAGTCCGTCGACCAAGTTGGCGACCTCGCCGGCCCAGACTGGATTGCCGGCTGAGCGCTCGAGCAGTGTCTGCATCTGCCGCCGTCGGGCGGCCAAGCGACGCATCTGATCCAAGTCGCCGTCCGGCAAATTCGCAAGCCGCCTTCGCGCCTCGCTCCCCGAGGCGAGCCGGATGTCGCCGAACAGGTCACGTGACTTCTCGGTATTCGGCAACGCACTCGATAGCAAACGAAGAGAGCAAGAGTCCGGCGCCGATTCACACGTCGCCGACAAAAGTTGTCGCGCCTGCCCGGTCCAATCCGCCAGCGCGCTCCCCAGCCGCGGCGCGAATTGACTCGTGCTGATCGACGCGTCGCCGCGTGAACCTTCTGGTAATAGTCCGTAGACTTTCTTTACCTGCCACGCGTTCAAACCGGCATCCGAAGTCAGCTCTGGGAATTGCGCCGCGTCCGCAGCTGCGGCCACCGACTCCAGAACCAGCCGCTCAATGAGCGGTGCCAGCGGTTCGTCGCCGACCGCCGTGGCGTCCAGCGTCACGACAACATCCGGCCGCCAGGTGCGCAGCTCACGAACCAAGTGGCTTTTGATCCGCTCGGCCGCGCGACCGTCGTTCGCTCGATTTAATTCAGCCAGCAGCTCGTCGGGCGAAAGCGCTAAGTCGCTGGGCGGCACCGGAAACTGCCATGCCGCATCCGTGGCCGTAGCCCCAGTCAGCATGACGGCCTCGCGCGTTCGCAATTCACCCAGCGCGTCATTGCCGTGATTGCCGGACGTCCCATCATCGGAATGGAGCGAATCGATCGCGGCGAGGTAACCCTCTTCGCCACCGTATTTTGCCAAAAGTTCGAGCGGTGCATTCTCCGCGTGGGCGAACACGCCCAAAATCGCCGCCCGTCGGCCGCCACTCCGTTCTTCGCGCCAGGTCCGACCGCCATCGGTTGTCGCCAGGATCGTTCCCAAGTCCCCGGCTGCCCAACCCATGGTCTCGTCGACAAACGCGATCGCCCGGATCGGTATGCTCTGTCCCGTGGCGAGCGACTCCCATGTCTCACCATTGTCTGCCGAATGAAACACGCGTGTGCCCGGCGAACCGGCGAGCCAAACGTGTGCTCCCAAAGTCGCAACCGCGCGAAAATCAAAGTGATCGCTTGTATTCTGTGGCAGCGATCCCGGCGGCGATTGCCAACTGTTGCCCAAGTCGCGCGTCGTCATCACGAGTCCGCCATCGCCGACGAGCCAGCCGCCGGTGGGCGGCACAAGCCGTAGCGCGCGCAGCGACCGCGACGACGAAACTGCGGATGACGACGGCACAACACGTCGCCGCATCAGTGTCGCAAATTGCCCGGCCGGCCCGGCCACCGCGCCCGTATCAGGATCAACGAAGTCGGCCGCCAGCCAGTGGCCCGGTCCATCGGCCGGAAGCGGCTGCCAATTCCGTCCGCCATCGTGCGTGACGAACACGCCGGATGGATATGCGGGCGCGCCATCCCCGCTTGCGATACCGTGCTCTCGATCGAAAAACTTGACGCGCGTCATCGTCGGCAACATTAGTCGCGGCGCTTGGTTCCAGGTTGTGCCGCCGTCTTCGGTCCACAGCACGACACCCTGCGACGTGCGCGAATGGGGCAGCGCAGAGCCGCCCACCGCCCAACCCCGCTTCTGATCGAGAAAATAGATCGAGTAGAGCGGACAGGAGACGCTCGACGATTGCGGTTCCCAAATCTGTCCGCTATCGGAGGTGTGCCAAACAACACCGCGGTCGCCCGCGGCCCAACCGTTCGCCCGATCGACGAAGAACACATCCGCCAGCGAGGCATCGTTCTTCATCGTCTCGCCGACGCTCACGGTCGAGTCGTCGACCACAATCGCCGGCAGCGACACGGGCGGCGATTCGCCGGACGGCGCCGCGTTGGCTCCGCAAGCCATTACGATTCCCGCCAAGACCAGCAGAAAGCAAACGTCGGTCGGTTTGCCGCCGCGCCATCTGCCTCTGCCCACGACTTGTCGTTCCATTGTCGCGCCAACTCCGTGCCGTTGCATCCTGCCTTCGCGTCCCGCGGCCGATTTTAACGGTTGAACCGTAAATCACCTAGTTAGATGGCATGGTTGCGGGGATCAAGCGCCAGACGCCGGAATTGCCGACTCCTCTGAACGTGCTAGCAAAGCCGAATCCGATCCCTCTTGAGCTAGACTTGCGCTACTTGGTCCAAACATCAGGCGGCACGCGACGCGGTTCCCCCATCATGAACGACATCACTTCACGAGTAGAGCAAATCGCGGCCCGCGCATCGGCGCTCTACAGTCGCCCCACGGTAGCGCTGGAAATTGTACGGCTGGCTAGCGAACCGCAAGCCGACGCCCGCCAAATCAAGGAATGCTTGGAGCAGGATCCCGCGCTCACCAGCAAGATCCTTCGCGTGGTGAACAGCTCCTTTTTCTCATTGCCACGCGAGGTTGCCGACTTGAACCAAGCGGTGGCATTACTCGGCATCAAACCGCTCAAGTTGCTCGTGTTGGGCTTCAGCTTGCCCGACGAAATGTTTGCCGAGACGGCGGCCGATCAGCTCCAGTGGTACTGGACAACGACGCTCACGCGAGCGGTCGCCGCTCGGCTGCTCAGCACCGAGTTATGGCATGCGCCAAGCGACGAGGCGTTCATTGCCGGCATGTTGCAGGACATCGGAATTCTTGCCCTGCTCCGCGAGCTCGGCCCGCCCTATGTGAAGCTGCTGTCTCGAGTGATCGACCAGCGACGTGACCTTGCCGCGCTCGAACGAGACTGCCTCGGCTTCAACCATGTTGATCTTAGCGCGGCTCTGCTCACGCATTGGAAACTGCCCCAGCGGCTAATTGATGCCGTAGCGATACCCAAGCAAGTCGACTCGCTGCTGCAACTGGTATCAGCCGACTCTGACCTGCCTCGTATCTTGCACCTCGCGGAGTTGCTCGCCCAGCTCGTGGGCCAGCGGCGACTCGATGTTTTGCCTGAGCTAATGAAGGCCGGCGGCGCGTATTGCGACTTGACTAAGGGTCGGCTGATGGTCTTAGTTGAGAAACTTCAGCCACAGGTCGACCAGCTCGCCCAGGCCCTGTCGCTGGAGCTGGCAAAGGACCGCAACTATGTCGACGTTTTGGTCGCGGCCCACGCGCAGCTGGCTTCCTTAACCGAGGAGCTCGCCGGCGAAGTGCATCACCACCGCTCGGAGGACCAGGTGTATACCGATCTGCTCCAAGAAGCACAGGAGCTCACGCACGCGATGCACGAGTTTTTGCAGGGAAACCGACGAACCACGACGAGCGCCGAACCCCCTCGAAGTTGGAACCACTGGCATGCCCCGCACGAGCGCACCGAAGGCGAGCGTGCCGTCGCCAGCACAACGGCTGACGATTCGATTGGCATCGTCGCGCTGCTCCGCCATTTGACGGACACCGTGCCATCGTGCCGCGCCCGGCGACAAGAGTTGAGCCTGGTGCTGGTGGAAACCAACGCCGCCAACATGGTGGCTCTGCCGGATCACGACGTTGCGTTGCAGATTCGGCAAACGCTCGAGAGCGAGTGCCGTGCCTACGGACTGGCCGACATGCAGTTGCTCTCCATTACGGCCTCCCAAGTAGCCGCGATTTTGCCCGGCTGCGAACGGCGCCAGGCCGTCGCGCTCGCCAACGAGGTATTGGCCCAATTTGTCGAGGTCGCTCCCAGGACGGCGTCGAAGCAAGATGCGCCGCAGGCCGTGCATACCATCACGGTCAGCGCCGGCGTGGCGACCGTGGCCGCGATCCCCAAAAACTTCGACCCCTGGCGGCTGGTTGAAAGCGCCGAGCGATGTCTGTACGCTGCCCGCTCGTGCAACACCAACACGGTAAAAAGCATTGAAATGTGAGTGAGATTTCGCATCCATCTTGAACCCAGCTAATCGCGGCCTCGTACTTCTACTCACTTACGAAACTACGCACCTTTCTGGTATCATCCCGGCATGAGCACGCCGACTCCCTCCGAACCGCGGCCTCCGGAAACGCCGCTGGCTGCCCCGAATCTGCCGGTGGCAACTGGCTCTGCCGCCGCGCCAATCGCTCGCTCGGCAGCGGGCGAATCCAGCACGCCGCGAGTCCCGATCGGCGAGGATCTGCCCCATCCCGCGCCCACCAGTCCGCGTACCTGGAACGTCCCCGGCCGGCCACTGCTCGCGGACGACGACTTGGGCTATGTGCCGCGCCGCCGTCGCGTGCTCCCCATTCTGCTGTTCATTGCCACCTGTCTGTCGACTTTCTGGGTGGGCAGCGCCGACTGGAAGCCGCAACAGTTTTACTCCGTCGAGGATATGTTGCATGCGATGGCCACGAATTGGCGCCAAGGGCTCACTTACATGGGCGCGGTCGTCGCCATCCTGCTCACGCACGAGATGGGCCACTTTCTACAAACCGTTCGCTACCGCATCCCCGCCAGCTTTCCGCTCTGCATCCCGGTGCCCTTCAGTTTGATCGGCACAATGGGCGCGGTGATCAGCATGGACGGCATGCGGGCCAACCGCAAACAGATTTTCGACATCGGCATCGCCGGCCCGCTGGCCGGACTGGCCGTGGCTTTTCCGATTCTCTATCTCGGCGTCTCGCGGCTTGATCTGTCCGCCGCGCCCACGGCGCACGATATCCAGCTCTATAATCCGGTGATCGTCCGCTGGATGATCCAGTGGCTGCGGCCGGAGTGGGCCGATCGCGCCGCCTGGGTCTCGGTCTCGCAGCTCAATCCGTATTTCATGGCCGGCTGGGTTGGCATGTTGATCACCGGACTGAACATGCTGCCCGTCAGTCAGCTCGACGGCGGCCACACGATCTACGCCCTCTTCGGCCGCGACGCCTACAAGTTGGCCCGCGCCTTTACGATCATCGCGATCGCCTATGTCGTGTTGAATCTCGAGCAGGCCGCGATTTGGACGCCGATGCTGGTGCTGGTAATCATCATGGGCATCCACCATCCGCCGACCGCGGACGACAACGTGCAGCTGGACGACTTCCGCTGGATGCTGGGCGTGGCCTCGATGGCGATCCCGGTTCTCTGTTTCCCGCTCGAAGGGCTCAAGCAGTAGCCGGAGTGTAAAAGTCGAGGGTCTAGAGTCGAGAGGCCAGAGCCTGAACTCGATGCAGCTCTTTTTGTCTGAAATGACCGATCGCTCGTCGCTTGTCAGCATAGATCGCCTAAATGTGTGTATGTCATAAACGTCGAATTTCGGCCGAGTTGCGCCATAGAACGCCAGAAGTCGATCGGGAGTGGTCAGTTGCCAGTTGTCGGTGGTCAGTCGCGGGCTGGGGGCTCGGAACTAGGGTTGGAAGTTTCAATTGTTAGGGCGCACAATGTAACGGCTGGTCCAGCGGGTTGGCCCCTGGACCAGTACATGTTCATATGTACATTTGGCGTGATCTTAGGATAGCGGGTTGGCTGGCGGGATCAAGGACTATTTTTGGCCACCGGAAGATTCACCACAGAGACACGGAGGACACAGAGGAACATAGGATGTGGGATACAGGATACGGGGACCGGGAAGGAACTTCGTGTGCTTAATCTTCAAGCTGAGCTGGCGGCAGTTCGACTTCGCCCAGCGCGGGCTAATGGCTGAGAGCTTTCTTCTGTGTGGCCAAGAGTCGGGGATTGACTGCCTGGCCGGGGCATGGCGTGCGGCATGCCGTTCGGTAAAGCGCGATGGAGCGAGAGGCGGCTGAGCGGCCAGGGTTGGAATCGACGCTGCGGGCGCGAGAACGGCAGAGGAATTTGGAAACGAGTTAGCGGTTGCGCTATTTCCTTTTCTTCGACTTCTTCTTTTTTGGAACTTTGGCACCTTTTTTACGGGCTTCGGACAAGCCGATCGCGATCGCCTGCTTCTGGCTGGTCACTTTCTTACCAGACTTCCCACTCTTCAGCGTTCCGGCCTTCTTCTTTTTCACCGCACGCTTGACGGAACTGCTCGCTTTTTTGCCGTACTTAGCCATGAGAATCGTTCCTTCCATTTTCGTAAAAGTGTTGTGTTGAACCCGCATCGACGATTTGAGCAAATCGCGCGCCGAGAGCGACGACTAGCGGACTAATTGTGCCGCGATCGCGCAAGATTTGGAGTATCGCAACCAATGTGTTTCGTCGCGCGAACACTGTCGAAATTGGTCCAAGCGTCCTCATATTCAAGATCGATTTGTAACGGTCCGAAGTTCATGCGAACTACTTAACGACCCTCAAGAACTGACTACCTGGCGACGGCCGGCGACAATGCATGGAATGTCAAACGCGGACGATGAGGACGCGTTAGATTGCGCGTCGCCGTCGCATTTTGGGAGTCGTTTTTCTTTAAGCATCGCGTAGCAAATCGATCGGCGGAACGATTGTTGCATAATCCTTGCTAACTTGGGCGCTGGAAGCTATCGGGTTTACGGCTGGTGCAATCGTTGCTCCCGATATACCACCATTCGGCGAGCGCGGAATGAGCGTTTTTCCAGAGCAATTTGCCGAGCGATTCCGCGACGACATTCGTGTTGGGTTCAACTGGGATCGATTTCTGGCTGAGTCTTGGCCGATCGAGAAGGTCCATCTCCGCTCAAGGACTGACTTGGCTCGCTGCTACGTCCCCTGGTACATCGGAAAAAGTGGACAAGAGGTCGCCTATGATCATGACGAGGCCGTCCCCATGAGCCTTTCTGACGTCCCTAAAGCCGTCACTCTGCTCAATGCAGAACGCAAGGAAGACATCAAGAAATTTTTGCTTGAGTTCGCGCAGTCCAAAGGCCCGA